>CALBPV010000136.1 GCA_937899265.1 uncultured Bacteroidales bacterium | reverse complement strand
GCTTCATCGAGACGAACCGTAGGAATCCGAGTAAGCATGACGATGCTGAGAGGGGATTGTACTGCAATTGGCTCAAGCATCAACGGAAATTGTATAACGCGGGGGAGATGAGGCCGGAGCGGGTGGAACCGTTTCGGGAGCTGCTTGAGCTGATGGAACGGCATCGGCATAAGAATCAATATGAATGAGGGAATAAAAGGGCGAAATGAGGGTTTAAATGTGTTAAAAGATTGTTAAAAACGGAGATTATTTGGGCAAAGTACTGCTATTTGAAAAAAAAGCCGTATTTTTGCACGGCCAAACTCCCGAACAGAAGTGCGCCAAACTCCCGAAAAAGGATGTAAAGTTAGATACCGTTCGCTCGGAAGTGGATGACAGAAGCGAAATGGGACAGTTCATTCTGACAGGCTCTGCTGTGCCCGTGAGCAGCGACGAGATTGAACCGTGTGAAACTACTGATGCGGTCGTATGCACGGCATCAGGGGGCTGCTGTGAACTATGGTGTGATATGTGCAGACATGAAGTCGAACGACAATGCATCGCTGAATGATGACACGGTGGCTTCGTATGTGAAGGCGCTGAAGAAGATTTTCGTGGTGGAGGACATGAAGGCATGGAACCCGAATCTGCGGAGCAAGACGGCTGTCAGGACGAGTGACACTCGTTATTTTACGGATCCTTCTATAGGTGTGGCGGCATTGGGTGTGGGATCGGAAGACTTTCTGAACGACCTGAATACTTTCGGACTGTTTTTCGAGACGATGGCGGTGAGAGACTTGAGGGTGTATGCCCAGTCACTGGATGGAGAGCTGTATCACTATAGGGACAAGAACGGTCTGGAGTGTGACGCGGTGCTGCACCGAAGGAACGGCACATACGGGCTGATAGAAATAAAACTTGGCGGCGACGGCTTGATAGAAGAAGGTGCGGCAAATCTGAATTCACTGGAAAAGAAGATAGACACGACGCGAATGAAGGCTCCGTCGTTCAAGATGGTGCTGACGGGAACAGGGATGTATGCCTACAGACGCAAGGACGGGGTGTATGTGGTGCCGATAGGGTGTCTGAGGGATTGAGTTTTGGACGAAAGACGATAACGATATGACGCAGGAGGAACGGTGGAAGAGGCAGTATGATGAGGTGAAGGGCTTCATCGAGACGAACCGTAGGAATCCGAGTAAGCATGACGATGCTGAGAGGGGGCTGTACTGCAATTGGCTCAAGCATCAACGGAAATTGTATAACGCGGGGGAGATGAAGCCGGAGCGGGTGGAGCCGTTCCGGGAGTTGCTGGAGCTGATGGAACGGCATCGGCATAAGAATCAATATCAGTGAAGACGGAAGGTCGGTTGGCAACCATTGCTAATCGGCCTTTCTTCGTTTCTGGGGGTGAGGGGACCCCCTCAGTCGCCGGGCGACAGTTCCCCTGAGCAGGAGAGCAGCCAGGAGGGCGAGGAGGACGAGCGTGACGAGGATCCAAAGCCATGGGAGCCGACTGTGAGAGGATGCGGGGGCGGGGCTGTTGAACTGCAGCAACCATACTTGCGGTGAAGGAAAGAAATTGAAGGTTGGACCGGGGAATTTAAAACCTGTAAGCATGAGGTTGCCGTCGTCGGTGAGCATAGGCGTAGTGAGGGCTTTACTGTCGGTGAGGGGCGGGGTATGGTGGAGCGTAAGGCGCGCGGGCGTTTGTGCGTAGTCAATGGAGAGAGCATACTGCCGCCCTGTAGCATCGCAGCCTGTGATGTAGCCGCGCTGTCGCTGCCGGTCGGTATAGACGGGTGAGTACCATTGGATGTCGCCCCAGGGGCTTGCCACAGGGACGGGGAAGTCGGTGGGGAGGAGAGAAAACACCGTGTCGTGCACCTGAACAATGGCCATCTGCCCGCTGTCGTTTTTGACAGGCAGCAGGTAGGAGAAAACGCCCCGGGTCTCGTCGCCGGTGAAACTTTCGGCATTGTGGAACGGGATGTCGTAGTGAAGCGGTCGCCAGTGGCTGAAGACGGGGGAGGAGAACGGTTCTCCCGTCATGCGGTCCACGAGTATGGTGTCGAGCGCCTCTCCCCGATTGTCGTAGCCGCCCACGACGAGCACATCGCCTCCGTCCGTCCTGAAGAGGTGGGGCAGGTAGCGCGACTGCACAGTGCCCTTGAGCGGCGAGAAGGTGTAATGTCCGTCGTAGAGCTCCATACCGTCATCGGCATACCAGTTGCCGGCGATGAGTACTTGCCCGTCGGCAAGTTCGACGGTTGTGGACGAAGCTCTTTTCCGGTCGAGACAGCCAAAGCCGGTGAAGGTATGGGTACCGGGATTGTACAGTTCGGCCTCATAACTGTGGCTGATGCCGAGATTGTCTTTGTAGCCTCCGCCGATGAGTATCTGCCCCGAACGAAGCTGCACGGAGAAACCGCCGTCGTGGGCATAAATCATATCCAGCGTATGCCAGGTTCCGTTGCTGAAATATTCGGCCGTGGGGGTGAGAACGAAGCCGGAGGTGTGACCGCCAAAGACGGTGGGTTCCCCGCCGGCCATGAGAGCGGAGTGACCGCTGCGCGCAATGTTGAGATCGGGCAGACGCACGGCTTCGACGGGTCGGAGGGGACACCCGGGCGCATCGGCTTGAGTGGGGGCAGAACCCTGCAGCAGCACCGGAAACAAAACCGGCAGGAGGAGAATCGACATGAATCTATGTGGCATATCCGAAGAAAAGGAATGTTTTTGGCCGCAAAGATACGTTTTTTTCGAAAAAAAGCCTGCTTTGGCTCTCTTTTTAATTAAAAAAACATATAATTACCATGTAATTGGCCATTAATTATCATAAATTTTTAATTTTTTGTTTTGAAATTTGGAAATGTCGAAAATAATGACTATCTTTGCGGCATGAAAGTCGGAGACTTAGCCTCCTCCAAACCTCCCCCTGAAGGGAGAGGCTAAAAATAATAAATAAAGAGAATAAACAATTAAAAAACAATAGCATAATGAAGCAATTTTTACTCTCTGTTCTTTCTTTGTTCGCTGTGACCGGATTGCAGGCAGCAGACCTGCACGAATATCTGTCGCAGGATTTTACCAAGTCCCAAGGTGACTGGACGGTTGACAATCGGACTATGCCTGATGCGTTAACTTACATTTGGAACCGCAGCAACAACTACGGCATGGTGGCATCGGCCTACGCAAATAGCCAATGCTATGCTTCCGAGGCGTGGCTTTATTCTCCGGAAGTGGATCTTTCGAAGTTGACCAATTTGAAAGTCGCCATTTCGCACGCTGTAAACAAAGTGGGTACGGGCTACACCGTAACGCAGCATTGTCAGGCCTACGTTATTGTAGGCGATGAAGCTACGGCATTGACGTTCAACAATCTTCCCGCAGGCACCAGCTGGACGTTCTACAACGATACGCTTGACTTGTCTTCTTACTGCGGAAAGAGCAAAGTCAAGTTCGGATTCCGTTACACTTCCACCGAGTCGTCGGCTCCCAGTTGGGAAATCAAAACCCTGTCGTTGCTGACCACCGATGATGTGGAGGGTTCGGGCGATGACGACGATGTGGTGAAAGCAAATTCCATCCATGCCATGAAGAGCATCGATGCATCGGAGAGCCCGGAGGTAGTGTTCGCATTCCAGAACCTCTTGGTGACCTTCGTGAACGGCAAAAGTCTCTTCCTCCAAGAGAACCTCAACGACGAAATCAACGGCCTGCTCTGCTACTTGGGCAGCAACGAGACCGTGCTGAAGGCCGGCGATGTCATCTCAGGCGAAGTGACCGGCCAGCTCAAGCTCTACAATGAGACGGCGCTCGAATTCACACCCGCCACGTTCCCCGCAACGGTGGTTTCTTCGGGCAATGCCGTAGAAGCCCAGACGGTGACCATAGCCGACATCACGAACAACTATACCGACTATGAGGCGGAACTCGTGACCATCAAGAACGTGCAGTTCGAAAACGCTGCATGGGAAAGCCGCAACAACACCATCGTGGACGACAGCGACAACAGCGTAGTGTTGCGTGACAATTTCAATACATCCGCTTCGAAGACATTCGACACCGAAAAGTCGTACAATGTGACGGCATTCGTTTCTTCCTACAAAGGTACGGTTCAGATTTATCCCCGCACCGCCGAGGATATCGAGCTCATCACCTCGCTCCAGGCTCCGAAGCTTTCCTTCGATGCAGACGAGGTGCCTGTGACGGGTACGTCGGCAACCGTGCAGAACGCGCTGACCAACGAGTCGGACGGTGCAATGACCTGGAAGTCGTCGAACGAAGCTGTGGCTACGGTTGACGCCAAGGGCAATGTTACCATCTTGCGATTGGGCAACACGGTGATTTCGGTAGAGACCGCCGAGACAGCCACGATGCAGGCCGCACAGGCCTCCTATACGCTCTATGTGCTCTCGGGCGGCGACGGCACGAAGGAGCGTCCCTTCCTGCCCACCGACCTGGCATACGAGAACGGCAAGGTGAGCGGTGAACAGTATGTGGAAGGTTATATTGTAGGCTACTGGAACAACAACACTGCACAGTTCGGGGCAGAGGGTGCATTGCCATCCAACATCTCTGTGGCCAACACCGCAGACGAGACTATAGGAGCCTTCACGGCGCCCGTACAGCTCACGAGCGGCACAGACTTGCGTGCACAACTCAACTTGGTGGACAATCCCGGCAACATCGGCCTCAAGGTCGTTCTGGCCGGAACGGTAGCCACCTATTTCAACGTGGCAGGCGTGAAGAACCTGACATCCAACAGCCTGAACGGTGTCCGCATCGACAACAGCCTTGACCTCAAGAATGCGGAGATTTTCAATATCCTGGGCCAGAAGGTGCCCTACACGGGTCTGAAACGTCCGGGCGTATATCTTGTGAACGGCAAGAAGGTGTTCCTGAAATAAGAGAATCAAAGTTCAAAAACAACATCATAATTAAAACGAAACCAAAATGAAGAAAGTATTTTTGTCATTTCTGACACTTTGTGTGCTTGTGTTTATGACCGCATGCAGTTCATGGAACAATACCGCCAAGGGTACAACCATCGGCGGAGGTTCGGGTGCCGCCGTAGGTGCCATCATCGGTATGCTTGTCTCGGGTAAGTCCGACAAGGGCAAAGGTGCCGCCATCGGTGCTGCCATCGGTACGGCCGTAGGTGCAGGCACGGGCGCATTGATTGGCCGTCACATGGACAAGAAGGCAGCCGAGCTTGCAGCCCAGCAGGCCAACGCCAACGTGGAAACCTTCACCGATGCCAACGGTCTGACGGCCATCAAGGTGACTTTCTCGAGCGGTATCCTTTTTGCCACGAACAAGTCTGACCTGAGCGCATCTGCCAAGACCGCCCTCTCGGAGTTTGCCGCCACGATGAGCACCAGCGACATGGTGAACACCGCCATCGCCATCAAGGGTCACACCGACAATACGGGTACGGATGCCGTGAACGAGAAGCTTTCTCTGCAGCGTGCCCAGTCGGTAGGCAACTACCTTCGCGACAAGGGCATTGCCAGCTCGCGTATTGCCGAAGCCGGTCTTTCCTATAAAGACCCCGTTGCCAGCAACGAGACCGCCGAGGGTCGTGCACAGAACCGCCGTGTGGAGGTGTTCATCCTCGCTACGGAGGCTATGGTAAAGCAAGCCGAGGCAGGCAATCTCTGATAAGGATTCCCCCCTCAAAAAAACATACCCCGAGGTGCCGAGCATCGCGGGGTATTTTATTGACGTGGGGAGAAGGACCGTCCGGAACGTCTGTCCCGTGGACACGTTTCCGTCACAGCTCGAAGACGCTGCCGCCGATGAACTCGCGGAGGAGCGACTGGCTGGGAATCTCGTCGTCCTTGATGGGACGGAAGTAGTCGAGGAGGTGGAGCAGGCGCTGGGCCTCGTCGGCCTCGGGACAGTCGTGGGGCACATCGCGCAGAATCTCGATGATGTGGGGCTTGATGGCCGCTATCTCGTAAATCATCGCAGTGTTGAGAATGGCGTCGGCATCCTCCTGGAAGGGGAAAATCCACCGTTCCTCGCCCTTGCGCACGGAGGGCCAGCGACGGATGGTGTCCTGAGCCGAAGCTCCCCGGAAGTGGTAGTCGCGTGTGATGCGTCGCAGGAGGCGATTGTCGTGGGAGGAGATGTAGTTGTGGCTGTCGAGGCTGATGGACGTGAGCGCGGAGGCGTAGATGCGGAACTTGGATTCGTCGGGAATCATGGCCGTGAGTTCGGGGTTGAGACCGTGTATTCCCTCGATGACGAGCATGTTCTCGGGCTGGAGACGTAGCGTTTTGCCCCGATACTCGCGACTGCCCGTCCCGAAGTTGTAGGTGGGCAACTGAATCTCCTTGCCGGCCAGGAGGTCGGCCAAGTCCTGATTGAGCTGTTTGAGGTCGAGGGCGTAGAGCGACTCGTAGTCGTACTCTCCCTTTTCGTCGAGAGGCGTATCTTCGCGATTGACAAACCAGTTGTCGAGCGAGATGGGGATGGGTTGGCGTAGATGGGCCGCCAGCTGAATCGAGAGGCGTTTGGATGTGGAGGTCTTGCCCGAAGAGGAGGGACCTGCAATGAGGACGACCTTGACGGCAGGGCGGGAGGCTATCTCCCGGGCAATGTCGGCAATGCGGTTTTCGAGAATGGCCTCCGAGACACGAATGACGTTGCCCGCCATGGACGAAGTGGAGAGCTGGTTGAGGGTTCCCACGTTGCGGATGCCGAGGCGGTTGAGGAAGTTGATGCGTTCCTTGAGTTCGCGCATCATCTTGGGCTGTTGGTGAACGGGTATCAGCTCTGTGGGGCTGGTGCGCCGGGGCAAGACCAGCAAGAGGCCGTCCTCATGGGCCACGACATCGAAGAAGGACACCAAGCCTGTGGTGGAGACAGTCGAAGCACAGTAGGAGTCGATGTAGTCGTCCATCTCGAAATAGTCTTCGTAGAGCATGCCCGAGGTCTCGTAGAGCTCCGCCTTGTCGATGGAGCCGCGCTGGCGCATCATCTTGGCCAACTCGGAGGCATGGATGACATTGCGCACGAAGGGAAGGTCCATGCGCACCAATTCCTTCATGCGCCCCTTGATTCGGGCAATGGCCTCGTCGGGAATGCTGTCCGGCCAATCGCTGAGGCGGGCAAAGCCGCAGTGGGAACGCGAGAACTCGAAGCTGACCTTGCATCCCCGGAACAGGTCGTGGACGGCGGCACAGAGCATAAATCGGAGCGAGCGGCCGTACATGCGGAAGCCGGACTCGGAGGTGATGTCGAAAAAGGTCACATCGCGCGGGCTGTAGAACTCATAGTCGTGGTTGACGGTTTGGGCATTCACCTTGGCCCCCAACATGGGGTAGTCGAGGCGCCAGGACATCTGCTCATAGAGCTGCCGCAGGGTGGTCCCCTTCTCGACGGTATAGTACTGACGGTTGTTGGTACAGAATATTTTTGTCTTCATAATTGTGTTGAATTTTGCTACAAAGATAGTGAAAATCCGGAAATTCCGGCACAATAAACCATAAAAACGCACGATTTATGAAAATTTTAGTCCTCTTAATACCTATATTTAAATAAAAAACGCTATTTTTGCAAAGAATTAGCCGACAGAAAGACTCTGTTCGCTCACACATCAACCAACCAAAAAGCTACAACGAACGTGGGACAGATTGTATTGCTGATATTAAGCTTCGCCGGAGGCATCGCGCTTTTCCTCTACGGTCTGAGGGTCATGAGCCAGGGGGTGCTGAAAGTTACGGGTTCGCGCATCCGTTCTTCCCTGCGCGACATCAAGCCCCAGGCGCTGCCCTGTTTCGGGCTGGGTATATGGACGACGGCACTCATCCAGTCGTCCTCGGCCACGACGTTGATGACGGTGGGTATGGTGAATGCGGGTCTGCTGACGGTGGCCCAGTCCATTGCGGTCATTATGGGAGCCAACGTGGGAACCACGGTCACGGCCTGGCTTCTGGCTCTCTTCGGGTACGCGTACCCCGTCGGCATCTTTGCCATCCCGCTGGTGGTGGCCGCCCTGCCGTTCATTTACTCGTCGAAAATCACGCACAAACCCTGGGGCGAAATCCTCATGGGAGCCGCCATCATGATATTGGGATTCACGACCTTCATCGGCATGGTGCCTGCCGCCGACCCGCAGTCCGCCCTGTGGGAATTCACGCGGATGCTGGACTCATGGGGCTATGGAGGCGTACTTGTCACCTTCGTTGTGGGTCTGGGCTGCACCATCGCGCTGCAGTCGTCGTCGGCCACGATACTTTGTGCTATGGCTTTCTGTGCCGCCGGCTGGATTAGTTTCCCGCTGGCGGTGGGCTGGATGATGGGCGACAACGTGGGCACGTCGCTGACCGCCGTTTTTGCGGCCAAGCACACTTCGGTGAACGGCAAACGCGCCGCCGCAGCCCACTTATGGTTCAATGTGCTGGGTCTGGTATGGGCTCTCCCGTTGGTCTATCCCGTGAGCGACTGGCTCACCGAGAGCATGAGTCCCACCGAGCTGTCGTTTGCCTGCGCCTGCTATCACTCCCTCTTCAATCTCATCACAGCCGCACTGCTCATCGGGTTCATCCCCCTCATCGAGCGTCTGCTGACGCATGTTTTCCCTGTGCGCGAAGAGGACGATGAAGAATTGCACCTCCGCTTCATTCAGGGCGGCATTCTCTCGACGGCCGAGCTATCGGTCGAAGAAGCCCGCAAGGAGAGCGTCACCTTCGGAAAAAGGTGTCAGAAAATGTTCGGCATCACACGCGACTTCATACACATGCCCATCGACGGCGAGGAGCACAGCCACACCTTCTCGCGTATCGAGAAATACGAAAAAATCACCGACCGCATCGAGCTCGAGATTGTGAGGTATCTCAACAACCTGGATCGCTCGTCCATCTCGCAACGCATCGGCGAACGCATCCGCTCGCTCTTCAAGATATGCGATGAACTGGAGTCGATAGGCGACAGCTGCTACCATATTGCCCGTGCAGTGGCCCGCAAACGCGACAACAAAATCATCTTCACCGACGAGCAGCGCGACAACATCGACCGCATGTTGGAAATCACCCAACGGGACATCGACCTCATGGTGGACCTGATGGAGAAACACGACCTCCAGGCCGAAGACCTGCAGCAGGCAGAAGCCATCGAGAAGGAGGTGAACAGTCTCCGCAACGAGTTGCGCGACCAGAACATCAACGACGTGCAGGAAGGGCACTACACGTATCAGAGCGGCACGATATATATGGACGTCATTTCGGAGTGCGAACGTCTCTGCGACTTCGTGCTTAATATCATACAGGCCCTCGACGAGCAGTCGTCGCGCCACTTCCAGTCATGAGCGAGGTGAAAGAAGGTTCCGTGCGGGCTTGGGTGCTGGCCGCCCGTCCCAAGACGCTCACGGGAGCGCTGATTCCCGTGATGCTGGCTACGGCACTGGCCTGGGCTGACGGCTGTTTCGACGCGGTGAATGCGGTGCTGTGCGCCCTCTTTGCCTGCGGCATGCAGACAGCGGCCAATTTCATCAACGACTGGTGGGACTTCCGCAAGGGCAGCGACCGTTCCGACCGGCTCGGTCCCGAGCGGGCCTGTGCGCAGGGATGGATAAAACCGGATGCCATGTTGCGGGGCATCCTCGTGACGCTGGCCCTGAGCTGTCTCTGCTTCGGACTTCCCGTGGCGGTGCGTTCTGCCGACAGGATGGCCTTCGGAGGCTGGGAAATGGTGGCTGTGGGGCTGGCCTGTGTCGTCTTTGCCTTCCTCTACACGCTGTGGTTCTCCTATTGGGGACTGGGCGATGTGCTGGTGTTGGTGTTCTTCGGGTTTGTGCCCGTCTGCGGCACCTACTACGTTCAAGGGTTTACCCTCACGGGCGATGTGCTGATAGTTTCCGCTTTGGCCGGCACCGCCATCGACGCTCTGCTTTTGGTCAACAACTACCGCGACCGCGAACAGGATTGCCTGAGCGGCAAGCGGACGCTGGTGGTGCGCTTGGGCGAACCCTTCGGACGGTGGAGCTATCTGGCAGTGGGCATCCTCGTGACGCTCCTCGGAGCCTGGCTTTCGGCACGTCGCCATTTGCCCGAAGTGGCTTTCTTCTTCGGCATCGTGATATATCTGGCCCTCCACATACGCACGTGGCGCAGGCTCTGTGACATCCGGCGCGGACGGGAACTCAATGTTCTCCTTGGCGAGACGTCGAGGAATATGTTCCTGCTCGGAGTCCTGCTGAGTCTTGCACTGGTTTGCTTTTGAACGATAACAGATAAAACAATATAAGAAACAATGAAAATTACAAAAATTGCAGCTCAGGCAGCTGTTCTTGTAGCCCTGATTTCGGGCTGCGATACGGTGGATACCTTCGACTGGAATTCGAAATACTACGGTACGGCCGACCAAGTCTATAGCCGCTCGTTCGCAGAACTGTTTCCCAAAGTAAGCAGCGATAACATCTGGAGCACGGTAAATACCGACTCGGTGAAAGTGACCGTACTTTCGCCCGATGCCACCGTAGGCGCACAAGTCTTCACGTCCGACCCCACAGGTTCCCGTTCGGACTGTTTCATGATGTACGAAGGAACCATCAATACCGGCAGCGCAGCCACCCTCGTCTTCGATGCCCCGAAGGGGTTGGAATATGTGTATGTGGGACTGGTGCAGAGCGACGGTGTCCGCGTGGTCATTCCGGTGGAAATGGGCAACTCGAAATCCATCCGCCTGAAACCCGTCCAGTCGTATATGTCCGCCGGCATCAGTCTGCTGACACCTGCCTCCACCTCCTTCTACCCCTTCACGTCGAGCTACTACAACCATTCCGCCACGACCTATTCGCAGTTCCTCAGCAACTTCAACCGAAGCAACGGACTGTGTACCTCGTTCGAGTATATGAGCCGGGGCAGCGACATCTACCTGATTCCTTTCGGCAACTCGACCGAGAGCCGCCGCACGCTCTATTACTATGCCTATAACCCTACGGGCACGACGCTGGAAACGGTGGAATCGGCCATCGGCGACGGTACAATCTCGGGCACGGAGCTCTACGCTTCGAGCGAAACCGTAGTGTGGGCCACCGGCTCATCGACCCAGCCGTATCGCACCAAGCCCTACATCCTGCGCGGCGTGCCGGCCGGCTATCATGTGCTTTTCTACACGGTGAGCACCTCCGGAAGGGTACTGGCATCGAATGCCAACTATAACAGCAACGGACGTCCGGCGGCAGGCGTAATGGAGGTGAACGGCCACACCATCGTCCGTTTCGACGATACGGGGTCGAATGCGTCCATCAACGGAACGCGCACCCGAGGCTACGACGATTTTGCCTTCGGACTTTACGGGGGCGTTGTGATTGACTTCGAGAACTCACCCTCCTCTTATAATGAATATGGTGTGACATACGCCTTCGAAGCTCCGCTCACCACCGAAGAAACCGACTTCGACTTCAACGATGCCATTGTGAGAGTGCACCATGTGGCCGGAAGAACCCAACTCCACATCGTGCCTGTGGCTGTGGGGGAGAAGGGATGTGAAATCAACCTTGCCGCATGCGGTTCGGTGCGGCAGGCCGAGCTCCACGCTTTGCTGGGCACCGACACCACCGAGACCGTGAACACAACCTCCATCACGGTCACCCAATTCGACACCACGACGGTGAGTGTGGCCTCAGACTATCTGATGTCGCAAAACCTGCAGGACATACAGTTCAACCTCAAAGTGGGTTCCGAATCCGTACGTTCTTACACACTGCCCAGCGCAGGGAGCAACACCAACGTGTTCCTCATCGCCTCACCCCGTTGGAATTGGTCGCTCGAAGGCACCTCGATAGACGTGCCCTATCCCCAAGTGGTGCGTTGGGCTGCCGTTCCGGACGGTTACAGCACGTGGTACACCACACTCTGGTCCACCCTCAACACCAAGGCCGAAGCCCTCTCCTTCCTCGCCGGCGACGACCAGCTTTGAGGCATTTTGAATTTTATTCAACCCCAAATCGTTATGGCAACAGCGCATTTCAATCCGGCACAGCAGATGTGCATCGCCATCGAATGACCCCGACGGGGTCAAATAACTGAAATCTTCTCCGCTCGGACGGATTTGCAGCTCCCTCGCCTTCGGG
>CALBPV010000135.1 GCA_937899265.1 uncultured Bacteroidales bacterium | reverse complement strand
CGCTGCAAAGATACGAAAAATTTGCGATATTTCCAAATTTTTCAGCCACTTTTTTTTCGTCCCGGACGTAGCGATGTATTTTCTCCAGCGTTTTTTCTTTTTTTCTTTTTTGTTAAGTAAGGCGAACAATTACGATTTCGGTGGAGCCTTCAATAACCCTGAATCCTCCAGCCTCTCCCCAGCCCTCCCCTAAAGGGAAGGGTTCCAAGATTCAGGTTTCAGGTTTCAAGAATTAGAGAATTGGAGAATTTTCCTTTCAATAGAGAAGATCTGTTAATTCCAAATTTTATCAAGAATTAGAGAATTGGAGAATTTTCCTTTCTTTCAAGGTTCATCCGCTTTTGGGGTTAGTACTATCCTACCAACTCAAAAAGCGGATGAACCCAAAAAAGCTCCGTAACCGAGAGAGTTACGGAGCGTCTTTCAAAAGGGTGAACGATCAGAGATACAGAACGCCCCCCGATGTTGAGTTTAGAGAAGGGTAACGATAATGTCAGCTTCCTCTTCAGCGAGGCTGATTTTGCCTTCGCGTGCGAGCCAACCCAAAGCGGGGAGGATTTCTTTGTCCTTCAACTTGGTAGCCTTCTTGAGGTTCTTGAGGGCCTGGTTGTTCTTCTCGTTCAAAGCAGCCCAAACAGAGCCTGCATTTGCACCAATTACATCAACGTTCATTGTTTTGAATAATTTTTGATAAGTAAGGGAATAAAAAAATACAATTTCTGTGATTTATTGCTAAATCACGGTGCAAAGATAGAGAAATATTTTCAAACATGTATATAACTATTCAAAAAAAAGATAAAATTTACACTTTTTAATAAATTTTGCTATCCGATTATGACTTTTTAGCGTAAATATTTTACATTTCGACGAAAAATTTTATATGGAAAGGATACAAATTTCCAGATTCCGACCGAAACCACTCTCCTGTGCCACAAGGGGAGCCCGGGAAGGGGCAGCAGACATTTTGTCATGCGGGCAGGATTGGCACGTTTTTTGCAGAAAGAGATTCAACGGACAAAATGACACTCCCCTCCCCCGAGGCATGTCCGGATGTCCGCCCCCCAAAAACAGAAACAATAAAACAACTTAATAATTATGGCAACAAAAAACGGTTCAATCAACGTCACCACGGAGAATATCTTCCCGGTGATTAAGAAATTTCTTTACAGTGAACATGAAATCTTCCTCCGCGAGCTGATAAGCAACGCTGTGGATGCAACGCAGAAGCTGAAAACGCTGGCCAGAGCCGGCGAGTTCAAAGGTGACACCGACAACCTCAAAATCAACGTCGCCATCGACGCGGAGAAGGGTACCCTCACCATCAGCGACCAGGGCATCGGCATGACGGCAGAGGAAATAGACAAATACATCAACCAAATCGCCTTCTCGGGCGCCACGGAGTTTCTCGACAAATACAAGGAGAACGGAGCCCAAATCATCGGACACTTCGGTCTGGGCTTTTACTCTGCCTTCATGGTGGCCAAAAAGGTAATTGTCCGCTCAAAGAGCTGGAAGGACGAACCCGCCACCGAATGGAGCTGCGAGGGCGACACCAACTACACAATGGGCGACTGCGACAAAACGGAGCGCGGCACCGACATCATTCTGGAGCTCGACGACGAAGACAAGACCCAGATGACTACGAAATCGACCATCGAGGGTCTGCTCAAGAAGTACTGCCGCTACCTGCCCGTGCCCATCGTGTTCGGCAAGAAGACGACCTGGAAGGACGGCAAAGAGGTGGATACCGAAGAGGACAACCAAATCAACGAGACCACTCCCCTCTGGACGCGGACACCTGCCGACCTCAAGGACGAGGATTACCTCAAGTTCTACCACGAACTCTATCCGATGGCTCCCGACCCGCTCTTCTGGATACACCTGAACGTCGATTACCCCTTCAACCTGACGGGCGTGCTCTACTTTCCCAAAATTGAGAACCAGCACTTCGAACGCAACAAGATACAGCTCTACTGCAATCAGGTGTTTGTGACCGACCAGGTGGAAGGCGTTGTGCCCGAGTTCATGATGCTGCTGCACGGTGTGATAGACTCGCCCGACATCCCGCTGAACGTGTCGCGCTCCTATTTGCAGGGCGACCCCAACGTGAAGAAGATAGCCGGCTACATCACCCGCAAGGTGGGCGACAGGCTGCAGGAAATCTTCAAGGAAGACCGCAAAAAGTTCGAGGAGAAATGGGATGACCTGAAAATCTTCATCGAATACGGCATGCTGAGCGACGAGAAGTTCTATGACAAGGCCACCGGCTTCTGTCTGGTGGAAGACACCGACAAGAACTTCTACACCCTCGAGGAATACCGCAAACTGACCGAGGGCACGCAGACCGACAAGGACGGCCAGCTGATTTACCTCTACAGCGACGACCCCGTGGGACAATACACCTACATTCAGGAAGCCAAGAACAAGGGCTACAACGTGCTGGTGATGCAGGGACAGCTGGACACCCCCTTCATGAACCAGCAGGAACAGAAGCAGGAGGACAAGAAAGCCCACTACACCCGTGTGGATGCCGACACCCTCTCGAACCTCATCAAGAAGGCCGATGCCAAGAAGGTGGAATGGAGCGAGGCCGAGCGCCGCGAGAACAACACGCTCTTCCACAGCCAGATTCCGTCCGTTGAGAAGGTGGAATGGAACGTCGATTTCCAGGCTCTCGACATGACCGACAAGGCCGTCACCATCGCCCAGAACGAATGGATGCGCCGCATGAAAGAGATGTCGAAGATGCAGCCCGGCATGAACTTCTATGGACAGATGCCCGACACGTACCAACTCATCGTCAACACGGAACATCCCGTAGTGAAGCAGGTCGTAGCCGATGCACAAAACGCCCTGAAGCCCCAGCTCGAACCCATAGCCGCCGAAATCGCCGACAAGGAGGCCCAGTACAAACCCCTCGAAGAGGAGAAGTACAAAGCCAAAGAAGGCGAGTTCACAGCCGAGAAGGAAACCCTGCTCACGAGCCTCAAGGCCGACATCGAGGTGCTGAAGGGCAAAGAGAGCGACGCCGTGAGAACCTACGCCAACGGCGACAAGAAACTGCGTCAGCTCATCGACCTTGCCCTCCTGGAAGGACAGATGCTCAAAGGCGAGGCTCTGGCCGCTTTCATCAAACGTTCGACCGAACTGCTCGCATAATATATTATATATAATGTATAAAAACCTCACGACTGCATGAACGAACAAATCCTGATACGTATCACCGGACAAGACCGTCCAGGCCTCACGGCCGCAGTGATGGGTATTCTGGCCAAGTACGATGCCGAGATTCTCGACATCGGACAGGCCGACATTCACAACACGCTCTCTCTGGGCGTGTTGACCCGTATAGACGAGTCCCACTCGGGTCCAATGATGAAAGACCTGCTCTTCAAGACCTCCGAACTGGGTGTCCACATCGGATTCTCGCCCGTATTGGACGAAGAATACGAAGCCTGGGTGAACCGACAGGGCAAAAACCGCTACATCCTGATGGTGATGGGCAAGAGTCTCTCGGCGCGTCAGATAGAAGCCGCCACCGAGATTATCGCCGGTCACGGCCTCAACATCGACTCGATAGTTCGTCTCACGGGACGCCGCTCCATCCGGAAGGATTCGGACAGCCGAGCCTGTATCCAATTCTCTATAAGAGGTACGATATCGGATCGCGCGGAGCTGCAGGCCGAACTCATGAAGACGTGCAGCGAACTGGGTATGGATTTCTCTCTCCAGAAAGACGACATGTATCGCAGAGCACGAAGGCTCATCTGTTTCGATATGGACTCGACGCTGATACAGACGGAATGTATCGACGAACTGGCCATGCGGGCCGGCGTGGGCGACCAGGTGAAAGCCATCACGGAGAGCGCCATGAGGGGCGAGATAGACTTCAAGGAGAGTTTCACGCGCCGTGTGGCCCTGCTCAAGGGACTCGACGCAAGCGTGATGCAGGACATTGCCGACCATCTGCCCATCACACAGGGCACGGACCGTCTGATGACCATCCTGAAGCGGTGCGGCTACAAGATAGCCATCCTGAGCGGCGGATTCACGTATTTCGGCGAACGGCTTCGCCAGAAATACGGCATCGACTACGTCTATGCCAACGAACTCGAGATAGGCGAAGACGGCAAGCTGACGGGACGTTATCTGGGCGACATCGTGGACGGCAAACGCAAGGCCGAACTCCTGCGGCTCATCGCCCAGGTGGAGAAGGTCGATCTGCAGCAGACCATCGCCGTGGGCGACGGCGCCAACGACCTTCCGATGATTTCGGAAGCCGGTCTGGGCATCGCCTTCCATGCCAAGCCGAGAGTGGTGGCCAACGCCCCGCAGGGCATCTCGACCATCGGTCTCGACGGCGTGCTCTACTTCCTGGGATTCAAGGACAGCTACCTGGGCGAACTGGGCAAGATGCAGTAACCCATCCATCCCAAAGCCGTGAATTCTTTCCTCATCTCCCTGGGCTATTTCGGCATGCTGATAGCATCGTTCCTGGCGGGTACCTTCGTGCCCTTCTCGAGCGAGGCCGTGATGGGCGCACTGGCAGCCACCGCCGAGTTCGACTACCTGAGGCTCATCGTCGCAGGCACTGTGGGCAACGTGGCCGGCATGCTGGTGAACTACGGACTGGGGCGTCTCTGCAACGAGGAGTTTCTCGTGAGGAAATTCCACCTGAAGCCCAAACGCATGGCCCGAGCCCGACACTGGGTGGAACGCTACGGGGTACGCATGGCCTTCCTCTGTTTTCTCCCCTTCATGGGAAGCGTGATTGGCATCATGCTGGGAATGTTCAAAACCAACATCTGGAAATCTGCCGCTGCTGCCGCCGTCGGAATGACGGCGAGATATGCGGTGGTGGTGTACAGCATCGCGGCACTCAACTGACCAAAGATTGTTAAATAATCTAAAAATACACCCCAAAATGAACTTTTTGGGGTGTTTGTTCGTTATATATAAGCATTAGTTATATAGAATGAGACAAATAAAAATTACACAAAACATCACCCGGCGCTCGGAAGAGTCAATCGAGACGTATCTGAACGCCATCTCGCGCGAACGAATGGTGACGCTCGACGAAGAGGTTGACCTGGCACAGCGCATCCACAAGGGTGACCAAACGGCTCTCGACAAACTGGTAAGAGCGAACCTGAGGTTTGTGGTGTCGGTAGCCAAGCTCTACCAGAACCAAGGTCTGTCGCTCTCGGACCTTATCTCGGAGGGCAATGTGGGGCTTGTGAAAGCCGCCGAGAAATTTGACGAAACACGCGGATTCAAGTTCATCTCATACGCCGTGTGGTGGATCAGACAGAGCATCATGCAGGCTCTCTCGGAACAGGCCCGTATGGTACGACTGCCCGGCAACCAGAGCAACATGATTCGACAGATACGTGTGATTCAGAACCGCTACGAACAGGAACTGAACCGTCCACCGACGCTCGAAGAGATAGCCGAAGAGCTGGACATCACGGTAGATAAAGTACGCGAGACGATGGCCGCCAACAACCGCGGCGTGTCGCTCGACACCCCCCTGCAGGACGATGAAGACGGCACGTTGCTCGACGTGACGCCCGACCGCATGTCGCCCGCCACAGACTCGTCGCTCAACAGCGAATCGCTGCGCACCGAACTCGACATCGTGCTCAACAAGATACTCAACGCCCGAGAAATCAAGATTGTCAAAGACATGTACGGTCTCGACGGACAGGAAAAGACTTTCGAGGAAATCAGCCTCGAACTGGGTCTCACCCGCGAACGTGTGCGCCAGATTCACGAAAAGGCCATCATCAAAATCAAAAACAGCGAGTATTCCCACCAGCTGTTGGCTTATTTTTAAGCTATGAGACAGATTAAGATTACACAAAACATCACCCACCGACAGGAGGAATCCATCGAAACCTATCTGGCTGCCATCTCGCGCGAGAAAATGATTACTCCCGACGAGGAGGTGGATTTGGCCCAGCGCATCCACAAGGGAGATGCCGACGCTCTGGACCGATTGGTGAGAGCCAATCTGCGATTTGTGGTGTCGGTAGCCAAACTCTACCAGAACCAGGGCCTTTCGCTCTCGGACCTCATTTCGGAGGGTAACGTAGGACTGGTGAAAGCCGCCGAGAAGTTTGACGAAACACGCGGATTCAAGTTCATCTCATACGCCGTGTGGTGGATCAGGCAGAGCATCATGCAGGCTCTCTCGGAACAGTCGCGTATGGTGCGACTGCCCGGCAACCAGAGCAACATGCTGCGCCAAATGCGTCAGATACAGAGTCGCTACGAACAGGAACTGAACCGCCCGGCCACCCTCGAAGAGATAGCCGAGGAGATGGGCATACCGGTCAAGAAAGTGAGAGAAACCATCTCGGTGAACAGCCGAGGAGTGTCGCTCGACACCCCTCTGCAGGACGATGAAACTGGCACGCTGCTCGATGTGACACCCGACCAGGGAGAATCGACCGACTCGAAGCTGACGGCCGAATCGCTTCGCATGGATCTCGAGAACGTGATAGACAACCTGCTGAAGGACCGCGAGCGGGACGTCATACGCTACACTTTCGGTCTCGACGGACGCGAACTCTCGACCGAGGAAATCTGCTCGGAATTGGGTCTCACCCGCGAGAGAGTGAGACAGGTGCGCGAACGGGCCCTCACCAAGCTGAAGGAATCGCCCGAAGCCAAGAAACTGCTGCCCTATCTGTAAAACAACGCGGCAAGGCAGCCCCCAAGAAGTTGGAGCACTGCCGCAGAGCGCCCCGTACAATCCTCACGGACTGCACGGGGCTTTATTTATAGACTGTCACCCGCAGGAACGGAGGGAATTGACAGTCTGGTAAAGATTGCTGTTTAGAAAGAGACGGTGAAGGAACCGCCCAAGGTGTACTGGTGCATACCCCTTTTGACTTGTGCTCTGTGAGGCTTGTATTCCTCAACATTGACCGGGTCGTCGGGGTCGTTGAATGTTGCGTTGTACATCGTTTCGCCAAAGACATTGCCGTAGAACTCCAAAGGCGTGGGGTTATAGTAGGCCGAATAGGTCTTGTGCGCGTAGTCGTAGTCGGCAAAAATCTTGAACGAGAAGTTGCTCTTGTAAGCATAGGTCAGCGAGAGACCGGTACCGAACTTCATCGTATTGTTGGCACCCACGGTGAGGTAATCCCACTCATAGGTCGAGGTCTCCGGATCGAGAGTGAATGCAAAGTCATCATTTTGCAATGCATTCACATCCACATCGAGTTTGCGGCTGGTGGACCTTGCATTGATGTCGAGTTCGTCACAGATGCTGCGGCCTCCCAAGAGCTTGGTACCGATAGCCCAATGGTCACCGAAAGGATAGCTGAAATAGACACCGAGGTCGGCAGTGAATTCCGTGAGGTGGTCGCTTTCGATGGTGAGCACCAACATGTCGCTTTGGTCAACCCAGGTCGAGAAGTTTTTGTCGAGTTCTGCGCCGTACTGCCTGTACTCCTGTTGCATATCGTTCTTTATGTCAACGAGTTCTTGGTTAAATTCGTTCTGGTCTTTCAGAGCGATTTCAGAGAAGTTGCCGATAGGCGTTGTTCGCACCCTGAAACGTCCGCCGACACCGATGTAGGGATTGAAGAAATAGGCGGCTTCAACGCCGAGGACGGTGGAGTTGCGGAATTTGAGGTTGACATCGATAGGCACATCTTCGCCCAAATAGTCAAGACCCGTGAAGTTGAGGTTGCGACTTCCAAAACCGATACCCATTTGGATATCGAAGAAAGAGGGGTTGTCGATGAGCGAGGGACGCACATTCTTATCAAAACGGTTGATGCCCCAGTCCTTGAATATCAGGTCGGAAAAAGCATAACCCAGCTCACCGGCGAGGATGCCCAAACCGGCACCCGAGAGGATGTCGCTGACCCAGTGGCGGTTGTTGAGCACACGCATCACACCGGTAGCAGTGGCAACAGTGTAGCCGCCCACAGAGTACCAAGGAGAGACGGTCATACCGTACTCCTTGTGGAGAATAGTGGCTGCTGTGAAGGCTGTGGCCGTATGGCCGGAAGGCCAGGAATTGGCCGTGGTTCCGTCGGGCCGCATCTCGGAGGCAGTATATTTGATGGAGTTGACAAAGATGCCCATAAAGGCAAAAGAGAGGGCCGACGAAGTGAGGTAACGCCAAGTGTTGCTGCGTCCCTTGTAGCCCGAGAAATTCATGACGGTAGAGGCAGCAAAGGGCAGGAACTGCGTGTAGTTGTCTATCTCTGTGTGGAATGAAGTCACCAGTCGTGTGTTGGCATGCGTGTTATTATAATCCTGTCGGAAGGACGTCTTTTCGCTCTTGGCAATAATGCCGGCCACAAAGAGTGGCATACCGGCCCAGGAGATATCCTCCCAAAACTTATTGGGACGGCCTATGGTAGCCGACTTGTAATCGAGCGAGAGATTGTCTGCGGGCTGCTGTGCCACGGGCTGTGCAAACGCAAAGTCGGAGGTGACAGCTTCCTGGGATGCCAACCAGGCTTCGGCATCGAATCCGAGGTTGTAAGTGATGCCCTCTGCACTGAGGGAGAGAACGCATAACATCGAAACTGCGAGAAGTAAAAAACGTTTCATACTTAATATTTTATTTATAAAAGAGACATAAGAGAACAAATAACCGCTGCAAAGATAAACATAATTTTTGATATATTCAGATATTTTGCCAAAAAAAATTAAAAAATCGCTATTATTGTCAAAACATGCCTCCCAAACGCCCCAGTTGAGCGCAAAAAAGAGCACCACCGCCGGAGGACTCAATCTTCGCGATGTATTACGGTGCCGTTGGCCTGATGGGTGGCGAGGACAAGAACTTCGGCTATCTGGACATGTTGGGGCGCATTGGCGGCATAGAGCACCACATCGGCAATGTCATCGCCCGTGAGGGGCTGAATGCCGCGATAGACGGAAGCCGCCCTCCCCTCGTCCCCGTGGAAACGCACGCGGCTGAAGTTGGTCTCGACGAGGCCGGGCTTGACGTTGGTGACACGCACGGCAGTGTGAGCCACATCGATTCGCAGGCCGTCGGTGAGAGCCTTGACGGCGCTCTTGGTGGCACAATAGACGGCACCGCCGGCGTATGCCGCATCGCCGGCCACAGAGCCGATGTTGATGACGTGTCCGCTGTTGCGCTCCACCATGCGGGGCACGAGGAGACGTGTCATCGTGAGGAGTCCCTTGATGTTGGTGTCTATCATCGTCTCCCACTCGTCGGGGTCGCCTTCATATTCCTTGTCCAGGCCGAGGGCGAGGCCGGCATTGTTGACCAGAACATCGATGTCCTGCCAGCGTCCTGTGAGGGAAGCCACCGCCGAAGCAGCTGCCCCTCGGTCGCGCACATCGAAGACGAGTTCTGTCACTTCAGCCCCGACGGCACGCAGTTCCCCGGAGAGGCTGTCGAGAGACTGAACGTTGCGTCCGGTGAGAATGAGGTCATAGCCGCTGCCGGCAAAAGCGCGGGCACAGGCGGCACCGATGCCGCTCGTGGCCCCCGTAATCATAGCAATTCTTTTCATAAACGGGGATTCTGTTAAAGCTCTTCGCTCAGGGTTTCGATGCTCTTGCGGAGCGCGTGACGTTCGGAGGGCTGATCCTCGTCGGTGTAGCCGATGGGGAATACAGCAGTGAGGCTATAGGGCGCGAGCTGTGGAAAAGCTTCCTTGACCCGGGGTGCATCGAACGAGCCGACCCAAACAGTGCGCAGTCCCACTTCATAGACGGCGAGGTGGAGCTGATAGCCGGCGATGCCGCCGTCGATGTCGGCAAAGTTCTTGCCGTCGTAGCGGCGCACCCAAGCCTGGCTTTCGTCCTCGGCCATAATAATATAAAGAGGAGCGCGGAAACGGATATTGCCCGCCTCGCAGAGCCGCAGGCGTTTGGCTTCGTCCCTGACGATAAAAAACTTGAAGGGCTGGTAATTGACAGCCGTGGGAGCCAGCGTGGTGAGACGGAGGATTTCGCGGACGAGGTCGTCGCTCACCGGACGGTCGGAAAACTGACGGCAGGAATATCTCTCCTCCGACAATTGTTTGAAGTCCATAAATAAAAAAAATATAGAGATATGGGGATAAAAAAAATTACAACAGAATCATGACCGCACAGGCCACAAGGGCAAGAGCGAGAACGATATCGACCGTGCGGCGATAGTCGCGGAAAATGCGGCTCAGGAATCCTCCGGCCAGAATCCACGCCAGATTGCCGCCCGGACCGGCCAGGAGAAGGAGGAAGACGAAATCGAGGTAGTCGATGAGACTTGTGGAATAGGGCATGACAAACATGCCGAAGGCCATAAAGTCGAAGACTATCATCTTGGCATTGGTGAGCTGCACGATGAGACCCGTGCGGAAAGAGCACTCTCCCCCGCTCCCGCCGGCATCGCCTCGCGAGCGGAAGACGGTCCAGGCGAGATAGAGGATATAGGCTGCACCGATGTATTTAATCCAACGGATATAGTCGCCGATGGCAGGTCCCACCGCCCAGCAGACAACGGCAACAGCGGTAGCGGCAAGGGTGAACCCCGTGAGGAGTCCGTACCATAGGCGCAGTGAACGCCGGTGGCCATAGCGGAGGGAACAGGTCAGGCTGAAGATATTGGCCGGCCCGGGGGTGTAGCCCACCGAGAAAATGTAGAGCAGGAGCGTCGGAAGAAGGCGTATCGGCATCGGAAGTCAGGTTATCAATGGATTTCGACAGAACCACTGGCCGCCCGGCTTCCCTTGAGAGCCTGAGCCAACTGGTCGGGACAACTGGTCTCCTTAGCACCGCAACGGATTCCGTCGAGCCGCGCTATCACGTCGTCGGCCTTCATACCTCGCACGAGGGCTGCAATGCCCTGCAGGTTGCCGTGACAGCCGCCCACTACGCGGAAATCCTGTACGACATCTTCGTCATCGACGAGGATAGTCATCATGCGTGCGCACACACCCCGGGGTTGATAATTTATCTGTTTCATTTCAGCGAACAAATTAAGGTTTCAGTTCTTAAGATTGGGTACAAATATACGGCATTTTCGGGGAATAAAGAAATTTCGGAATAAAATTTATGATTTTTTAAGAGTTCGCGTTTTACGCACAATCTCAGCATTTTTCCCTTCTGAAAGCGCTTCTGCATGGGATACAGAGAAATTTGGAGGTTTCGAAAATTTTCTTTATCTTTGCCGTGCACCTCTCCCCTGCGGGGCGAGCATGGTGTATGTATAACTCCCCATTAAACAAAAAATTTGTGATGAACAAGATTTACAGCGATCAGATTGAAAAAGCCAAAATTCTGATTGACGGTGTGAACAAGAACCGGGATTTCCTTGTATCGAAAGGCTACGATCCCAGTATCGTTGAAACCCTGCAGAAAGACATCGAAGAGATGGAGCGCGAAGGAGAAGCTGTGGCCCGCGAAGAGGCTGCTCTCTCGGAGCACCGCACACAGTGCCACGCCATCCTCAGCCGGCTGAAAGACAATCTGCTGACGGGCAAGACGGGCATCAAGAGCCGTTTCGAACAGGACCAGTGGCTCAAGTACGGCGTGACAGACAAACGCTGAGACACCCTCTCACCCAATGAAGGCCAACGTGCCGGGAACACTGACGCATGCAGTATTCCCGGCACGTTTTGTATATGTAGGAGCGGGGTCACACCTCCATCTTCTCCTCCACAATGAGGCCGTCGATATCTTCCAGGAGGGCGAGGATGCGTTTCTCGTAGCCTTTCAGCCTTACGCGAATCTCCAGGTCGGCGGTATATTGCGGTCCGGACTCGATGTGTTTGATTTTGAGCTGGGTCAGCTTGGCATTTATGCCGTCGGACTCCAGCCGGTACATCACCTCGTTGATTTTGCCACGTTCAACGGTGGTGAACGAGACAGCGAGCGTCTTGGTTCCGATGTAAGGATTGAGCACAACCATGAACTCGAGCACCAAAATGACCACAACGGTAGCTGCCACAGCGTAGTCGTAGTGGCCCATACCGCACGAAATACCGATGGCACTCGTGACCCAAAGACCGGCGGCAGTGGTCAGCCCGTGGACCGCATTCTTCTGGAAGATGATGATGCCGGCTCCGAGGAAACCAATGCCCGACACAATCTGGGCCGCAATACGCGAGGGATCGAAGCTGAGAGCTTCCGTCAGATGCATGTCACGGAACAGCTCCATCGAATCGCGGAAAAAGGTATCATAGCCGTAGGCCGATATCACCGTGAACAAAGCCGACCCGAGACTCACGAGGAAATGGGTGCGGAAGCCGGCCTCCTTGGACCGTAATTCGCGTTCGAAACCGATGAGACCGCCCAGCAGGCCGCCTATCAGAATTCTGACTATCAGAGTTGTTGATTCTTCCATATTCTTCTGACCTAAATTAACAAGACCACAGCCCCCGGACTCAAAGCCGGGAACTGATTTGGCGATGCAAATATACACATTTTTTTGGAAACGGAGGAACTTTCTGCTTATTAAAATGACAAAAATGACGGATTTGTTGCCGAAATTCAGATTTCCACCCGTTATTCGGACCTTTTTTTGCCATCCCGACACCGCAACGTTGTCGGATAACGGACAAATAATTGCATTTTCCTGCCCCCGGGAATTTGGCCGTTTGGAAAAAATACGCTATCTTTGCACCCGAAAACAGAACGCCTGCGCCGGAATGGAAATGCAAAATCGGCTGATGTAGCGCCACAAACGAAAAGGCTGACGGAGCACTGAAGTCAGTGATGTGTTATGTGTAATAAGGTATCGCTGAAGCTCCGCCTCTGAGTTGAAAAAAAATTACATATAAAAGAACAATGAAAAAATTAATGTTATCCATTCTGACGGCAGGTCTGGTCTCCGCACTGACAACAGCGCAGAACCTGAGGGTAATGACCATCGGGGAGATATATGCGCTGGCAGACTCCACCTCTCAAGTGATACGCGCCTCCAGAACAGCCCACGAGGCCTCGGCTGAAGCTGTGCACGCAGCCAAGAGCGCCATGCTTCCCGAAGTAAACCTCTCCCTGTCGGGTTCGTACCTGGGAGACGGCTACCTGACCGACCGCCACTTCGGCGACGGGCAGTCCATCGACATGCCCCACTGGGGAAACAACTTCTCGCTCGAAGCTTCGCAGGTACTCTACGCCGGCGGAGCCATCACAGCCGGCATACGCATCGCCGAGCTGGGCGAACAGATGGCAGCCCTCGACCTGAAGAAAAACCGACAGGAAGTGAGGTTCCTGCTCACAGGCTATTATCTGGAACTTTACAAACTTTGCAACCAGATGCAGGTACTGGACCAGAACATAGCTCTCACCCGGCAGATGCTCCGCAACATGGAGGCACGCCGCGAACAGGGCACCGTGCTTCGGAACGACATCACACGTTACGAACTGCAACTCCAAACGCTGGAACTGCAGAAAGTGAAACTGGTGGACGGCCTCCACATACTGAACCAACAGCTGGTGACCACTCTCCACCTGCCCGCCGACACACGCATTGCCCCCGACACAACCCTGCTGGACTTGCCTTTGGAACAACTCAACGAGAACGAATGGCTCACGCTGGCCAACAATAACAACACCGGATTGCAGCAGGCTACGCTGGCTCACCGCATCTCGCAACAGGAACTCAAGGCCACACGTGCGGCATCGCTGCCCTCGCTGGCCATCGTCGCCGAAGACCACCTCGACGGTCCCATCACCATCGAAGTGCCGACCATCGATATGAATTACAACTACTGGTTCGTGGGACTGGGTGTGAAATACCGGCTCTCGTCGCTCTGGAAAAACAACAGCAACCTGCGACGTGCCAAGCTCAACGTAAGACGCACCGGCGAGGAGATAGATGCCGCCCGCGAAGGCGTGGACAACGGCATCACTGCAGCCTACACCAACTTCTTGACCTCCTTCACAGAAGTGCGCACCCAGCAGAAAAGCGTGGAACTGGCCGACCAGAACTATGAGGTGACAGCCAACCGCTACGAAAACGACCTGGCCCTGCTCACCGACATGCTCGACGCCTCGAACATGAAACTCTCGGCATCGCTCAATCTCGTCAACGCGAGAATCAATCTCATCTACAATTATTATAAACTCAAATATACTGCTTCTTCTTTATGAAACGCTCTACCAAACGAATACTCTATAACGTCGTCATCATCCTTTTCCTCTGTGGCATTCTGTGTTATGTCATCTCTCGCTTTGTCCATTTCGGACAGGTGGAGTGGACCGACAATGCCAATGTCTATCAGCACATCACCCCTGTCAACACCCGCGTGCAGGGTTTCATAAAAGAAATCTGTTTCAACGAATACCAACCCGTGCACAAAGGCGACACGCTGGTCATCATCGAGGACAGTGAATTCCGTCTCCGTCTGGCTCAGGCCGAAGCCGATTTGGCCCGGGCTCGCGCCGGAGTGAAAGCATCCTCGGCCGGAATAGCCACCACCGACAACACGCTGCGTGTCAACGATGCGTCCATCGAGGAAGCACGTGTGCAGATGGAGAACGCACGCCGCGAATTGGAGCGCTACGACCGCCTGTTGGCCCAGGATGCCGTCACCCAACAGCAGTACGACAACGTGAAGACCGCCTACGAGACTGCGTTGGCACGATACGAAGGCGTCTCCCGGGCACGTCAGACAACCTCCCTCTCCAAGGATGTACAGACCCACCAGCTCTCTCAGAGCGAGGCTGCCATACGCGTCTGTGAAGCCGCTGTGGAACTCGCACGCATCAACCTCGGCTACACCGTCATCGTGGCTACCTGCGACGGTGTAACCGGCCGCAAAGACATCCACGAGGGACAGCTTGTACAGCCCGGACAGACGATGGTCAACATCGTGGACGGTACGGAACTTTGGGTGGTGGCCAACTACCGCGAGACACAGATGCCCAACATCCACGAAGGTGCCGAGGTGGAAATCACCGCCGATGCCGTGCCCGGAGAGACCTTCATCGGACGTGTGGAGAGCATCTCCGATGCCACAGGAGCTGCCTTTTCGCTCATACCCCAGGACAACGCCACCGGCAACTTTGTGAAGGTGGAACAGCGCATCCCCGTACGCATCTCCCTCGCCGGCAACGACACCGTCAAGCTGGCCAAGCTCCGTGCGGGCTTCAACGTGGAATGTGAGGTGAAATACTAAGGAGGAGAAAGACAGATGATGGCTCCTGATACTCAACAGGCCGGATTCTCCGTCCCGGCATTTCACTCTTGGTTCCCGCGAAGGCTGCAACCCTGGTGCTACCTGCTCTTCATCTCCTTCTTTCAGCTCACGTCGGGACGCTATCTCGGTGCGCTGGATGCGATGATGGGCGGCGAGTCGCTCATGCGGGAGGACTACCTCGTATGCCTCTACTGCAATATGTGCGGCATGGGTCTCTGGTTCCCCATGCTCTTCCGAATGAAGTTCCGCTTCACCAACAAAACGCTGCTCACCGTGTCGGCAGCCGGACTGGCTGTCTGCAACCTCCTGACGATGTACACCACTTGCCTGCCCCTGCTGTGCGCTCTGTGTTTCGTGGAGGGCATCTTCAAGATTGAGGGCACCTTCGAATGTTTCTCGACCATTCAGCTCTGGATGACACCCAAAAGGGATTTCACCATCTTCTTCCCCGTCCTCCACATCTTCGTGCTGGGACTGGTGAGTGTCGGGGCCTGGATGGGGGCCTGGATAGCCGAGTGGGGCGACTGGCGGCTCATGCACTGGGCTGCCATCGGAGCGATGACCTTCATCGTTCTCTTCATGCACATCTGCACCCGTCACTTCCGCTTCATGCCCAAATTCCCCCTTGTCGGCATCGACTGGACGGGCTGGCTCCTCTGGAATGCCTTGACGCTCGAGATGGCTGCCCTGCTCTGCTATGGCGACTTCCTCAACTGGTGGAAGGGCGAACAGACGTGGGTGATTGCAGGTCTTGCCGTTGCAACACTGGCTATGGCTCTCTGGCGTATGTTCACGGTGCGTCACCCATATATCAATCCCGCCATCTTCCGCGTCCGGTACGTGGTGCCCATCTTTGTGCTTATTGTGGCTGTCGAGATGATTTTCGCCTCCGAGCATGTGCTCGAAGAAGTCTTTCTCTCCTCCGTGATGGGCTACAGCGAAGGAACCTCTGCCCGCCTGGACTGGGCCGTGTGGGGCGGTGTGATGACCGGCTGTATCTTCTCCCTGTGGTGGATGCATCGCATGCGCTTCAGCTACATCCGTCTGGCCATCGTGGGTCTGGTGGCCGCGCTGGGCTATCTCATCGGCATGTACAGCATCCTGTCTCCTACAGTTCCCATGCATACGATAGCATGGCCCGTGTTCTGTCGCGGCTTTGCCTCGGCGGTGCTCAGCATCATGTTTCTCACCTCCCTCCAGGACTCTATGTCGTTCCACACTTTCTTCCAGGGACTGGGCATCTTCCAGGTGCTTCACCTCATTGTGGGCGGCTGTTTGGGAAGTGCCGTCTTTACCTACGGCCTAAAGTGGTACGTGGCCGAGGGAATGGCTCGCTACGGCTCCTGGATTGATGCTGTGAGATTCTCGTCTCAACCATTCGACCTGGGGGCTTTCCTGGACAGTGATTTTGTACCCATGGTGATGGCCAATTCCGTCAAGACACTCTACGGATGGACCGTCTTCGCCGCGCTGCTGCTCCTCATGGCCTTCCTGCTCTACGATTCCCCCATACGCCGCCGCTCAAAGCTCATGCCGGCCACTTGGCGCGAAGTGGGAATGACCATGCGCAAAACCTTCCTGAAGCATGAATCCTGAAACCTGAAACCTGAAACTTGAAACCTGTCCCCGTTTTCGTCCCCGTTAATAACCTGAATCCTGAAACCTGAAACTTGAAACCTCCCCTCCACCACCTCCCTTCCCTTCAGGGGAGGGCTGGGGAGAGGCTGTTCATTTCATCGTACTTGAACGAGACGGCAAACTTGACGCGAAGGGTCATCATTTCCTTGAACATATTGCTCTTTTCTATGATGTCGTCTATTTTCTTCCGCTCTTTCTTCTTGAGGTCGGGATTTTCCTTGAGCCGGTTGAGCGAGTCGAGTTTTTCGTTCAATTCGCCGGACAAATCGAACTCCTCCGACAGTTCGCCAAGGTCGAACGAAATGAGTGTCGAGACGGGGAGCCAGATGCCGGGCAACAGTTCTGCCGCCGTGTAATTGCTCCCGAACGATTTGTAACGGAAGACGGCCCAGTCGCCTTCCACAACATGCAGTTCTCTCGTGAGGTGGGATGCTGTGCGCCGGGCCCGTAACGAGTCCCTTCGGTTCTCGGCTTTTTTGTAGTTCGGTTCTTCTGTACTTATGAGGATGTCTATCACCTTGTCGCCCGACTGATAGGTCCCCGTCAGGGTGTATTTGCCCGCTTTCTTGTCGGTGTCAAACTGTTCTCCGATTTCATCCAATTGGGAGAAGACTGACTCCGTCTTGGCAACATCGACTATGGTCTTGGCCTCTTGGGTGGTGACGGGTTCTGAGGAATGGGTGATGACGGGGGTGCCGGCTTTTTCTTTTTTGCCTTCAGCTCCAATCTCGTAATACATGTCGAGTTTGAGCAGTTTGTGCTTCTCGAGGAAGATGACGAATCGGCGGTAGGACGGCTTCACAATCAGGAAAAACTTGAGGAACTTCCAAAACTTGGCCGGCACACCTCTCACGTCGTAGTCGCAGTCCAATGTCTGTCGAACCTTGTACGAGCCCACCCGCTTCTTCGTCTCTGCCTGACTGGCTCTTACCTTGCGAAGAATACCGACGGCAGGATTTTCGGTGCCGTTGCTGACGATGATTTCCGGCAATCGGATGGCATTCTCCCGAAGGAGGATGTCTCGGTGAACGGGCACCATCGTGCGCACTGCAATCTCCTCCGTCTGCATCTCATAACCCATGCAGGAGAATTCCACTCGATAGGTTCCAGCTGGCAAGTTCCCGAGGTTCCAGCGTCCCGCTGCATCTGTCATCGTGCCCTGCTTCAACTGTGGGATATAGACCGTAGCGTAGGGTATTGCCACCGAATCGACACTCAGCATCTGACCCGTGAACACTGCCCCGCTCCCCCCAAAAGGCAGCAGGAGCAGAAGAAAAAGAGAGCCTGTGATGTGTTTCATAGCGTTGTTTCTTTATAAATATCTGTCGCCATACATCCCTAAACCCTTGAAACTTGAAACCCTTCCCCCTTCCCTTTAGGGGAGGGCTGGGGAGAGGCTTTCCTTTGCCAGAAACTTTTCCCTCTCGACCACGAAACGCAGATGCGTGCCTTCGCCAATGAGCACATCGCCCATGCGAGCCTCAACCCGGAAACTGAGTTTCTTTCCCTCCCGGGCAGTGAGGGTGGCCGTAGCCGTCACTTCGGCTCCCACAGGCGAAGGTTTGAGGTGCGTTGATGCTATCTGACCCCCCACTGTGGTCTGTCCCTCCTCAAGCAGAGGACGTGCCGCCTCCATGGCTGCATTCTCCATAAGAGCCAACATCGCAGGTGTGGCGAGCACCGGCATGTCCCCCGAACCGATGCGTTCTGCGGTGACGTCGGGAGTGACCGTCATCCGAGACGTGAAACTTGTCGTTCTGTTTTCTTCCATATTATATTTATAATTTATATTGTAACTTGAATCCTGTAACTTGGAACCCCACCTCCCTTCCCTTTAGGGGAGGGCTGGGGAGAGGCTGACCCTTAGACCTTTGACCTTAGACCGTTAACCGACCTTAGACCTTAGACCGTCCTTCAGGTGCAAAGATACATTTTTTCGGGCAAAAAATGCTGGATATTGCAAAAAAATCGCCACTTTTTGACATAAAATAGCATTTTTCTGCCCGTTTTATTTGTTTATTCCGTTTTTTTTCTTACATTTGCGCCGTCATTTTCAAAAGTCAAAAGTCAAAAGTCAAAGGCGCTCTACGTCCTGGTGGACGGTCAAAGGTCAAAAGTCAAAAGTCAAAGGTCAAAGGTCAACCCTGAACCGACCTTAGACCTTAGACCGAATAAAAGTCGAAAGTCAAAGGTCAAAGGTCAACCGTGAACCGACCTTAGACCTTAGACCGTTAACCGAGAACCGAGAACCGACCTTAGACCTAAGACCTAAGACCTTAGACCTGCCAATAATTTTAGATTTAGTTATTTTAGATTTAATTATAACAATTATAACAAGAAGAATATGTCATTAATCAAATCTATTTCCGGCATTCGTGGAACCATCGGAGGCCACGCCGGCGAAGGCCTCAACCCTCTCGATATCGTCAAATTCACTGCCGCATACGCTACGGTGACACGTCGCCGCATGGGGCGGGGTTCCAATAAGATTGTTGTAGGCCGCGATGCCCGTCTCTCAGGCACCATGGTCTATCAGTGTGTGAGCGGTACGCTCATCGGAATGGGCTACGATGTGATTGACATCGGTTTGGCCACCACCCCCACCACCGAAATCGCCGTTACTGCCGAGGGTGCCGACGGCGGCATCATTCTCACAGCCAGCCACAATCCGGTTCAGTGGAATGCGCTGAAGCTCCTCGACGAGCGCGGAGAATTCTTCGATGCCAAGACGGGCGGCGATGTCATCAGCATTGCCGAAAGCGAAAATTTCGACTTTGCCGAAGTGCGCGAACTGGGGCATATCACCTGCAAAGACTACACCGATTATCATATCGAGATGGTCAAGAACCTCAGGCTCGTGGATGCCGATGCCATTGCCAAAGCCAATTTCAGCGTAGTATGCGACTGTATCAATTCCGTGGGTGGCATCGTGATACCCAAACTCCTCAAGAGCTTAGGCGTCAAGACGGTGTATGAACTCAACTGCGAGCCCACCGGCGATTTTGCCCACACACCCGAGCCCATTCCCGCCAACCTGACGCAGATAGCCTCCTTCATGCCCCAAGCCAAAGCCGACGCAGGTTTTGTGGTCGATCCCGATGTGGATCGTCTGGCCATCATCTGTGAGGACGGAAAAATGTTCGGTGAGGAATACACCCTCGTCAGCTGTGCCGACTGGGTACTGCAGCACACTCCCGGCAACACCTGCTCGAACCTTTCCTCTTCGAGGGCACTGCGCGACGTGACCCGCAAACGCGGAGGAGAGTACAACGCTGCGGCCGTCGGCGAAGTCAATGTCGTCACCCAAATGAAAGCCACCCATGCCGTCATCGGCGGTGAAGGCAACGGAGGTGTCATCTATCCCGAGGCTCACTACGGACGCGATGCTCTGGTGGGCATTGCCCTCTTCCTCACCCAGCTGGCCCGTCTCCGCGAGAAGACACCCGGCCTCACGGTATCCCAATTGCGTGCCACCTATCCCCCCTACGAGATAGCCAAGCAGCGCATCGACCTGACACCCGACATCGATGTCGATCAGCTGCTCGTAGCCGTGAAGGAGAAATTTGCCAAGATGCCCGACACGGAAATTACCGACATCGACGGTGTCAAGATAGACTTCCCCGACCGTTGGGTACATCTCCGCAAGTCCAACACCGAGCCCATCATCCGTGTCTATTCCGAAGCCGCTACCATGGAAGCTGCTCAGGCTGCCGGCAAGGAAGTGATGGACATTGTACTTCAAATTAAGGTCAAAAGTCAAAGGTCAAAGGCGCTCTAAGTCCTGAAGGACGGTCAAAAGTCAAAGGTCAAAGGTCAAAGGCGCTCTAAGTCCTGAAGGACGGTCAAAAGTCAAAGGTCAAAGGTCAAAGGCGCTCTAAGTCCTGAAGGACGGTCAAAAGTCAAAGGTCAAAGGTCAAAGGCGCTCTAAGTCCTGAAGGACGGTCAAAAGTCAAAGGTCAAAGGTCAAAGGCGCTCTAAGTCCTGAAGGACGGTCAAAAGTCAAAGGTCAAAGGTCAAAGGCGCTCTAAGTCCTGAAGGACGGTCAAAAGTCAAAGGTCAA
>CALBPV010000134.1 GCA_937899265.1 uncultured Bacteroidales bacterium | reverse complement strand
CAGGTTTCAAGATTCAGGTTTCAAGATTCAGGTTTCAAGATTCAGGTTTCAAGATTCAGGTTTCAAGATCCAGGTTTCAAGATTCAAGTTTCAAGTCTCAAGATTCAATTTTACGTTAACCACTTAATACATATTTTATGTCACAGAACAAAACCATTATTTCAGGATTAGAACCCGATGATTCTTCCCGTCAGGAAATGAATTACAATCGCGGAGGTGGAGATTTTTATTCTCGTGGGACAAACACCGGTGCCCAGAGAGGAACCATTGTCCCCGGGATGGATGACGAAGCTCCTGTAGCTCAGGGTAGCGCGTCTGCACCCCGGCCTCAACCTTCTTACGGCAAGGCTGCTCCACAGGGGAAGCCGGTGGTAGGTTTTCTTTATTCCGTATCGAGATATGCGGGTGGCGAATACTGGCCTTTGCATATCGGACAAAACGTGATAGGCCAGAACGGCAATTGTGACATCCAATTGCCCGAAGGCACTGTTTCCGGAGAGCATGCCGTACTGGTAATTCGGAAAATGAAAAATCCCGAGAAAGTGATTGCCTCCATTAGCGATGCCCGTTCCACTAACGGAACGATGATTAACGGCGTGAGCTTAGGGTTCTCGGCAGAGGAGTGCAAGAACGGAGACATCATCACCTTTGGCGACAACTATGAACTTTTGCTGGTGCTTATCGATGCCGCATCGTTGGGTCTGAAAGTGAATCCCAATTTCATAGCAGTGGCAACAGCATCACAGGCAGCAGGTTTTCCCGGCGACGAACCTCCGATGTTCGGAGGCAGCGAGGGTGCTACCCGTTCTGAAGGATTTGGCGAACCTCCCTACTGGGGCGGCGGCAGTGCAGGTACGGTAGGTTTGGACGGCAGTTCAACCGGCAATCACGGCGGAACGGTCGGAATGTAATTTCGCAGAATAACAAGAGAATAAAGCAACACGGAACATGTCAATTCAGAAACTTCAGGGTAAAACAGAAGCAAAACTGGGACTTTACTATGAATTCGACACCGAGTCGGAACCGCTGGGTGTAGGAGGCATGGGCAAGGTCTATGAGGGGCGCTGTGTGGATGAACGAAGCGGAATGACACGCAAGGTGGCCATCAAATTCATGTACGATGACCTGCCTGAGAGTGCCATTGAACGTGCTCGAAGAGAGGCTTCCATCCAGATACGCAACGACAATCTCGTAGAAATGCTGGGCTTCATCGAAACAGAGACAAAAGATGTGCTGGGCGAGAGAGTCAAACATTACCATGTGGTGAGCGAACTGTTGGAGGGCGTGTCACTCGACGACATGCTGCAAGGCAAGTTTCTGGATAGGAAAGGAGAGGTGGTTGCATACGCACAAAAGCTGTACGACGACTATCGGAAGGATGTCTATCGTTTCGCCATTCAGGTAATCCGAAGAGTATTGACCGGCTTGATGTCACTCCACGATGCGGGCTATATCCACCGTGACATAGACCCGACGAACATCATGGTCACGCGCGACGGCCATGTCAAACTGATAGATTTCGGCATCGCCAAGCAGTTGCGTTCTCTCACCACCAACGACAAGTCGCTCACGGTGGCCGGTGTATTCATGGGCAAACCCGAATATGCCGCTCCGGAATTGGTGTTGGGCGACATCAAAAGTCAGGGTGTTACGACGGATATTTATGCTATCGGCATTCTGCTTTTCCAGTGCATAGTGGGTCACACGCCTTTCGAGGGAGACCGTCACGAGGTGCTCCACAAGCAGATACACAACAAACTGCCGCTCCATTTGGTGAAGAACAAAGAACTTCGCAAGATTGTGGAGAAGGCCACCCAGAAAAATCGTGCCGACCGATATCAGAGTGCGGCAGAATTCAGAGTGGCCTTGGAGCGTCTGCCGGAGAATCTCAAAGAATCAGCTTTCCAATGGAACAAGCAGAAGAGTATCATTGCCGCCGGAGTGGCAGGCGTGGCACTCATCGGAGCCGCAGTGGCACTTTGGCCCAAGTCCGGCGGGGAGCCGAACGCGGTTTATGTTGCCGAAGAGCAGGCAAATCGCCCGTCTCAAAAATCCTCCGTTCCCGTTGTCGAAAATCATCTCACTTCTGCCGACACCACCACTTTCAATGCCGCGCTTGAGCTTTTGCACAGCAACAGTGCTCCCAAGGGACTTAAATACCTTGAGGAATTGTCCCAAAAGGGGTATGCCGAGGCTACGCTGTTGTTGAGCCGTCTTTACTTTGAGGGCAAGACCGACAAAGATGTGATTGTCAAATCCGTCGTCGAAATGCGTAAGTTGGCCAATATAGAAATTGACAACATCAAAGCCCACGAGTTGTTGGAACTCTGCATCAGTCAGGATCAAAGCAGTTACAAAGCGCTCTACGAATTGGGCAAGGACTATTTCGGAGGTCGTGGACGCTCAGAAGGTTATGTGCGCGACATTGACAAAGCCATAGAGTATTTTTCCAAGGCAGTGACAGAATCTTCGCGTCAGCATGACGATGCTTATTTGGAAAAGAGCAAATCGGCTCTGAAAACCGCCGAAGAAGCCAAAGCCCAACTTGAAGCAGCGAAAGAACTTGACGCCGCAAGTATAAATCAATAAACCGCTATGCCCTATCCACAATCGCAACAGCCTCAACCTTCCAACTCTGTAGTACAGCGTCCGGGAGACCCCTTCATCTATCTCAAGGTGATGGGAGAGTGGTATTGCTATGACCCCGAGAAGTCGCACATCGGCGGAGGTGCCATGGGTGATGTCTATAAGGGGTTCCGTTGCAAAACCGGCGAGCCCATTGCCATCAAGAAGGTGAAGAGTGCCTACTCGAGCAGCAAAATGATTCGCGAGCGGGCACGGCAGGAAGCATCTCTCGCCTTCCGTCATCCCAACTTGGTGGAAATGGTGGGTTATTGTGAGTATGCGCCGGACTATGGCCCGGTGTTCATCCTGAGCCATTTTGTGCAAGGCGAGAACATCGACAATTATGTCCGTCAATTGGAAAACGATCCCCGTCGTGTGGAGAAGATTTGTCACGCTGTCTATTCCGTTCTGGATGCTCTTGATTATGCGCATTCCCGCGGAGTGGTTCACAGGGACATCAAACCCTCCAATATCATGGTGGAGAACAACTCCAATGTTCGTCTGATGGATTTGGGAATTGCCCGCATGAACGGGGGCAACAAGTTTTCTTCCTATGGTTTCATCGGAACGCCGGAGTATTCCGCTCCTGAACAAATTCTCCGGGAAGAGAATGCGCAGGCTCGCATCAATGCCACGACGGACATCTACGAATTGGGCATTACCTTCTACGAATTGCTGACGGGCAAGAATCCCATGTCGTGCAGCACGGAGGTGGACACGCTCACCAAGCAAATCAAAGAGCCTCTGCCCTCCAATCCCAAGATTCCCTTCAAACTGATGAGGGTGATATGGAAGGCTACCAACAAGGATCAGGACAAACGTTACCAGACGGCTTTGGAATTCAAGCAGGCCATCCGCGAGTCGCTCCTGCCCGACCCTTCCGTAAGCGACAAGATAAGCAACTATGTCCAGGAACATACTCTTTCGACCATTCTTTGGGTCACAGGCTTTGTTGCTCTGATTATCGTGTTATTATTGCTAATCATTTAATAAACAAATATGGAACTAAAACAGCTTCGCACCGACAACACGGATTTTCTGGTAGGATTTGCAGAGTCGCGAATCGGAGGTCGTGCCGAAAACCAGGATTCTTACGGCTCCGCCGAGACCGGTCACGGTTTTCTGGCTGTGATGTGCGATGGTATGGGCGGTGGTCCCGGAGGTAAAACGGCTTCGTCCATTGCCGTCGAAACGATTATCCAAAGTGTTCAAGAGGCGCAAGAGGATGAGGAGTTGGCCAACATTGTGATTAAAGCCATCCGCAATGCCAACATGGCGATTATCGCCCGTGCCTCAGCCGAACCCCAGTTGAAAGGAATGGGTTCCACAGCTGTTGTGGCTCTCTTCACCGAGGAGAGTGCTCTGGTGGCTCATGTGGGCGACAGCCGGTGCTATCAAATCCGGGGCAAAAAGAAAGTCTTCCGCACCTTCGACCACAGCATGGTCTTCGATTTGGTGAAACAGGGCGTTATCACCGAAGAACAAGCCCGTCTTTCGGCCCAGTCGAATATTATTACCCGTGCGTTGGGCATCAAACCCGATGTTGAAGTGAGCATCGAAGAAGTGTTCTATCAGAAGGGTGACAGATTCCTGCTTTGCAGCGACGGCATTCACGGCACGATGCCCGAATCGGCGCTCATCGAGAAACTGTCCAATCGCAAAACAGCTCTCGGAGCTTTGACCGATGACATTGCAACCGGTGTTGACAACGCAGGCCGCAATGGCGGCGGCGGGCACGACAACTTGACATTGTTGCTGATAGAAACGAAGAAAAATTCCCTAAAAGAACCTCCTATGAACAAGAAAACAAAAATCATCATTGCGGTATTGGGCGTTGTCTGCATTGCCAGTCTGATTCTCAATATAGTGCTCCTCAGCGGAGACAAAAAGACGGAGTCCGCAACTCCGGCGACAGAACAAGTGAACTCCCCGAACGACAAGGACACCGAAAAGGAAGCGTCTCTCAAAAATGCTGATCAGGGAGCGAAAGCCGATAATGCCGATAATACAAAATCCGATAATTCAGAAACCAAATAATCAATTACACATCAATATGAGATCGTATTCAATCGGACGAGAAAAAGGTTGCGACATCGTGATTAACGACAGCACGGATGTCATCAGCCGACGTCACGCAGTGCTCACCGTAGGTCCGGGTAGCAAAATGACCATCATGGACCAGAGTCAGAACGGAACCTATATCAACGGTATCCGGATATCGAGAAATGTACCCGTGCCGGTCACCCGCAAGGACAATGTCTCCTTTGCCCATGTGGCACAGATGGATTGGAATGCCATCCCCAATCCTACGGGCTATCAAAAATATGTGATAGCCGCTATTGCCGCTGTGATTGTCATCGGCGGAGGTGTCTGGGCCTATATGGCCTTTTCGGATTCTCCGGCACCGACTCCTGCCGAAGCCCCTGCCCCTGCTCCTGCTCCCAATCCCGAAAATACGCTGAACAAGGATAAGGAGACAGAGAAGGAGACTCCCGATGCCGAGAAGCAAGAGGCAGAGAAACAAAACGCCGAGAAAGAGGCAGAAAAGCAAAAGACAGAGCAGGAGGCTAACACCAAGCACGGCAAGACCGGGACAGAGAAAGACAACACCCGGAAATCGGACGAAAAGGAGAAGGACACCAAGACAGAAGAGACTCCTTCCAATGCTTCGAAATACCGCTTGTAAACAATTAACTTATCAGTAAGAGTATAAACCCATAAAATACATAACATTATGCGAATTATCAAGATTGGCCGTGATCCCGGTAACGACATCGTTCTGAGGAGCGAAAAAGTGAGTTCTCTGCACGCAGAGATAACGATGATGGATAGCGGAGACTTGCTTTTGGAAGACAAGGGTAGCCGCAACGGTACCTTTGTTATGAATCAGCCGATTAAACCCGGTAAGCAAATCAACATCCGACGGGGTGATGCCGTGCGTTTTGCCGATGTCGAATTGTCGTGGGCCCAAATGCCCCAACCCGAAGACAATTCGGCTTACAAGGCTATTTACAGCATCGGTTCGGATTTCAAAAATACAATCCAGCTCTCCGGAGCTACCGTAAGCCGCTATCACGCGACGGTGAAGCAGGGCAAGGACGGCAAGTTCTATATTTTCGACCATTCCAAAAACGGAACGACCGTTGACGGCCAGAAGATTACACCCAACACGGCCGTTCGTATCAAGAAGAACAGCGCGGTGGTCTGCGGCGGAGTGCCTGCAGACTTGAGCCGTTCCATTCCGTGGCCCAACGATGCATGGAAGAAAATTGTCGGTATCGCAGCCTCCATCATCGTTTTGGCAGCCGCAGGCATTGGACTTTGGAAATCGGGCATTTTTACACCTGGTGTAACAGAGATGGATGAGTCGAAATTATATGCGCGGTACAGCACGTCTGTCGTTTTACTTCAGGGATTGTACCATTTCGAAATTTCCTGTGACGGTGTTGACCTTTCTACACTCAAGAGTTTCCCATTGCCCAAAAAATTGTTGTTCTATACCGATAAGAAGGGTCCCCATATTTTGCCTTACGATATGATTACCGATGAGGCAAAGGTGAAATATGGTTCCTATTTCGGTACGGGATTCTTTGTTTCCAAAGACGGTATGATTATTACCAATCTTCATGTGGTGAAGCCTTGGCTCTTTGAAGAGGCTAAAGACATGAAAGATGCCCTCGAGAAATATTGTCGCGAGGAATTTCTGCGCGCCACGTATGGCACAACCGATCAGGCTTTCGTGGATCGTGTCAAAGTGAAAGGTGTGAGTGATGGCATCGTATTTGTACAACAGGGGAAATATTATTCCAGCGAAAATATGGTTTCCTGTCGTACCCTTTCTGCCGGCTCCAATCCCGAGAAAGATGTTGCATTGCTTCAGAGTTTAAGGAGTGAATTACCCGCAGGAGCTTCATATGTCAATATTAAAGATTCCATGGACGTGAATCCTGACAATCTGAAGAACGGCACCTATGTTTACACGCTCGGATTCCCAGCTCCGTCGGCAACGCAAGACTTCAAGTCTGTCAACGGCATGCAGGCAGTGGATCATGACGGCAAAGTTACCCAAAAACCTATGCGATATAGTTTCCAACACAGTGCTGCCACTATTGGCGGTGCCAGCGGCTCGCCCATTTTCAACAAGTACGGCAAGCTGGTGGGTGTTCTGAATGCCGGTATCGCCGGCACACAAGGATTCAATTTCGGTATTTTGGCCAAATACGTTCAGGAGATTGTAGAGGCACCTTATGCAGTTGAAGAAGATTAATGAATATATTTTTAGTCAGAAAATGAAACGTTTAGGATTGATATTTGGCATTATCGTGCTTGCTTGTGCTTTTGCGGAAGCCAAGACCATACAACGCATCACGATGAAGAACGGCTCTGTATATCAGGGTTATATCAGCAGCCAGTCTGGCAACGGTAATTTTGTAGTTGAAACAGACCAAGCTATGGTTGTTCTCGACAATAAATGGGTGTCCAATCAACAGTCGTTTGCTGTTTCCCGCCAGCAGTTGGACTCTGTGTGGGTCCAGTGGGGTGAAAGCAACGAGGGATTCCAAGGAGAATCGCTTCTGCTCACAGACATCAACCTCAATCCGCAGGCATTCCAGGCTACCAATCTTGTTTCCTTGCCTTTCCGTTCCGTCAAGGAATTCAAGAAGGTGCGTCTTTTGGAACGGGGAACGATTGTGAAATTTCTGGAACTGACCCCCAACCGTTATGAGTTGAGTTGGGAAGATGTCTCGACCGTAGAGGGACAAAGACGTGCCAAAATGGCTCTTTCCGGCATCAATCGTATCTATCAGTTGAAGGACGGTCGCCGCTATGAGGGGGAGTACGCCGGCGAGACTCAGCATACCATCAGCGTTCTCAGTGCCGACGGTGTTGTCGAGACGTTTCTGTTCGATGACATTCTGAAATGCAATTACCGAGCCATCAATCTCAAACAGGACATTCTGGAGCAGACTCCCCTTTTGGATGTCATCGATACCAAGAACGGCGAAATCCGCGGTCTGGTGATTGAACAGGATTATTCATCGGATGACGCATCGAACGATGCTTTCCTCATGCGCGATGAATATGGAACCATCCAAAGCGTGCGCATCTCGGATATCCGTACCGTCCGCAAGGTTGCCAACGACAAGGAGAAAATCTTGTTTGATGTCAAACTGAAACCCAACGAACTGAGCATAAACCGCCAGTTGGCCGAGGCGCTGTCTGTCCGGGAGGAAGGTGACAAATTCATCATCGACAGCCTCAGCCAAAAGATAACGTTGCCGCTCAATGGCAAACAATCGGTTACGGTCAGTGTGGAATATCTCGCACCTGCAGCAGGAACCAATGTGGAACAGTATCAGGTGGTACGCATTCAGAAAGAGACCGTCAAAAAACGCGGCGATGTTTACTATTTTGACTATCGTTCTTTGGTCAACAAAGTGGTGCGCCCTGCATCGCTGGAAACCAGCAGCAACGGAACCGTCAAAGCTGAGTACACCATCGATGAGAAAGGGGCATACGCTCTTTACAATTCACGGACCAAGGATACATACATGTTCATTGTGAGATAATATAATTTGTTATGAATAATCTCCGAGAAGTCACCGTCGGGCGGGACAAGAATAGCGACATCTACTTGGACGAGCGTTGCCGTTATGCCAGTTCCCGTCACGGGGCTATCTATTACGACGGGTCGGAGCTGATGTTTCGCGACACCAGCTCCAATGGAACCATGATTAACAATGTCATGGTTCACAAACGTGCGGTTCCCATCCATCGGGGGGATCAGATTATCCTTGCAGGCAAATACCCCCTCAGTTGGAATCAGATTGACACTTTCTTTCCTCCCCGGCAAGAGGTGTCACAGCCTCAGTCTCAGCCCTCAGAACCCATGTCTCCGGCCCGGCAAGCGGCCCACAATGCCGGAGTTTCGTCCGATGCCAATCTCCAGCTTGACAATTGGAGTTGGGGCGCATTCGGATTGTCCGGTCTGTGGGGTCTCTTCAACGGATGTTGGTGGATTATTCTGATAAATATCGTTGCTTGGCCGTTAGCTCCCTTCGTATGCATTTATTTAGGCGTGAAAGGACGTCGTTTGGCATGGGAGAGAGGCTCCTGGTCCTCGGCTCAGGATTTCATTCGGACTCAGCACAATTGGGACATTGCGGGAGCTATTTCCTTCGGTCTCAGCGTCCTCTCCTCTCTTATTTGGTCCCTTGCTTTATGGGCTTAACCTGAAACGTCCACTCATGAATCAGTTTGCATCTGCATCGGCCCTGTTCCACGGCAGCGTTGACAGCCTTATCGGGGGTCGTTCCGAAAACCAGGACAACTTCGGGTATGTCGAAACCCCGTTGGGCTTTCTTGTGGTGGTTTGTGACGGCATGGGAGGCGGTCCCGGTGGCAAGACCGCCTCATACGTGGCTGTCTCAAGGTTCATGCAGGCTGTGCGGGAGGCCAATGCGATGTCTTCTGCCGAGGAGACCCTCAAACGGGCAGTAGCTCTTACCCAAGAGGCATTGGCAGTGGAGATGCACCGTAACTCCGCCCTTCGGGGGATGGGGTCCACATTGGTTGCCGTTCTCTTCACGCCTCAAGCCGCATGGGTGGTTCATGCCGGCGACAGCCGATGCTATCGCATGTCGGACGGCAAGATGCGATTCCGTACTGCCGACCATTCTCTGGTGGGCGAATTGGTGCAACACGGCACCATCACCGAGGAACAGGCACGCAAGTCTCCCCAGTCCAACATTATCACGCAGGGCTTGGGCTCATTGTCAAACAATACGCCGACGATAGACGAGGTTCCATACAAACGCGGCGACCGTTTCTTTTTGTGTACCGATGGTGTGTGGGGAATGATGCCTCAACCCAATCTCTTGCATCGTTTTGCGTCTTCGCAGGATACAGCTTCGCTCGTCACCCGTCTCCAGACGGAAGTCGATGAACTGGGCGCAGCCCACGGCGGAGGACACGACAACCACACGCTTGCCATAGTTCAGGTGGAAAGTGATTCTAAACTCAAAGACAAAATGGATCGAATCTCAAAAATCATTATTGCCGTCTTGGCTGTTTGTCTCCTCGTGAGTCTTGCCTTCAATATCTTCGGGGGAGGGAAATCCTCCGGGAACGATAACGCCCAATTGAAGGATTTGCAACGAGAAAACGCTCAACTGACAAAAGAGAACGAGGAGCTAAACCGGAAGAAAGAAAAGTTAGAGCAACGGATTGAGAAACTGGAGCAGGGCGAAGAAGCATCTCCTCGAAATGACTTGCTCGAACGCGTCATTATTGACACAAACGACAAAGACATTGACCCCAATGACAAAGAGTCATCTCCCGAGGACGAAAACCAGCCGAAAAAAGACAGCTTAAACAATAAAGACATCCCCGGAGATCTGGTGCTCAAAATCCTGAATGAGATAAAGTCGGATTTGGACAGTATGGCAGGGATGTGGCGATCCAACCTCAAAAAAGCAGAAGAAAGGCACTTATACTGGGTCGAAAGGGTGAAAACCAATATTGATTCGCTCAATACGGTGACAGAAGGTCAATATCAAAAGTACCTTAGTGAGTTCAATATGACATTAGGAAATATTAAACCTGCATTCGATGCTAAAAATCATAGATATTCAAATATCGCCTCCAAAGACAAAATTGATCATCTGAAGAAGTGCATTCAAAAAATTGAGTCGGATTATAAAGAAAGGAAAATAAAGTAATGACAAAGATAATTCTACAAGGAGAATCAGAACGCCGCAAAAGGATTCATTACGAACTCAGCTCGTCGGAAGAACCCATCGGAGTGGGCGGCATGGGTCAGGTTTACAAGGGTTTCGCCGTGAATGACACGACGGGAGAAACAAGACCTGTGGCTATCAAATGTCTGTTTGACGACCTTCCTGCATCTGCTTACGAGCGGTCCCGCCGCGAGGCATCTATTCAACTGCGCAACGATAACCTGATAGAAATGTTCGGATTCATCGAAACACAGGAGATGACTCAAACAGGTGAGGTAAGGAAGCATTATCATGTGGTTTCAGAATTGCTGACAGGAGTTTCCTTGGCAGACCTTCTGCAAGGAGTGACCAAAGACCGTAACGGCGAGGATTTTCCATTTGCCGTAAAGTTGTTTCAGGACTACAGGAACGATTCGCCTCATTTTGCCAAATATATTATCACGAATGTTCTTTCGGGCGTGATGGCACTGCATGATGCGGGCTATATCCATCGAGACATAGACCCTTCCAACATCATGATTACAACTGATGGACACGTCAAACTAATCGACTTCGGTATCGCCAAGCAGATGAACAACCTTACAACAGGCGACCGTTCTCTCACGGTGGCGGGTTCGTTTATGGGCAAGCCCGAATATGCTGCTCCGGAATTGGCCTTGGGAGACTTGCAGCACCAGAACCAGACGACGGACATCTACGCAATAGGTATTCTTCTCTATCAATGTATTGTCGGACACACTCCATTTGAAGGTCCGCGCCATGAAATCCTCGAAGCACAAATCAAAAAGAAAGTGCCTCTCGCAGCTGTGAAGGACAAAGGACTGCAAAAGGTAATAGCAACAGCCTGCGAAAAACGGCAAGAGATGCGCTATCAGACGGCAGCGCAGATGCGTGCGGCAATAGAAGTGCTCAACGGAATTAAGAGGGTAGGCGGCTCCGAAGGTATGGGTAAGGGGCTTAAGATAGGGCTGAGCGCAGCTGTAGCTGCGGTAATTGTCGGAATCGCTATTTTCTTTGTGATTGACAGAAAAAAACAACAGGAAGAAGCCGCCCGGCAGGAACGCGAACAGATTGAGTTGGCTCGCCGGCAGCATATCCAACGGTTGACGGAAGAAGCCCGTTCTTTGGAAGAAAGGGCTGAGTCTTTTTTGAAAAAGGCGCAAGATGAAATGTCCGAAAATCGCGATGAGTGTTTGATGGATGCTTATTCATCTTATGAAGAGTTGCTCTCCAGAGTCACGGCTGATACGCTGACTTCGTTTAACGCCGGAGAAATAAGGGATTGTCTGTCGGACATCAAATCACGACTCGACAGCATGATAAACCTCTTCGGACAGCAGGCTTCTGAACTGGAGTCTTTGGGTGAAGAAGACCGGGCATCAGCAATCAGAGCAAAAGCAGAAAAAATCAAAACATTTACAAATAAAACAATAGATTAACAATGAAATTCATTCAGAAGATTGTATCGTGGCTTTCAGTGGCCATATTTGTGATTTCAGCAACACCTGCCTTTGCACAGGCCGACGCTGACCAACTTTTCATTGAAGGTCAGAACTTGCAACAGAAGATGACTATTACGGCCCAAAATTCTGCAATCAAGAAATTCCAGGCTGCCAAAGTGATCTATGTGGCGCAGGCCCGCAAAGATATGTGCGACAACCAAATTGCAATATGTAATAAAAATATCCAGACTATACGCGCAGAACGGAAGGCAAAAGAACAGGCCTCCCAACCACAGCCTGTTGCTCAAGACACCGTCCAAGTGGACACCCACAAGGATGTTTCTCTGCAATTGTCCAAAGCTTTTGTGGAATTCAAGGCCAGTCCAAAAGACGGTTATACACAGAGCGTCAAGGTGACTTGCAATTATGATGATTGGATTATTGCAGAACATCCGGATTGGGTCACAGTGTATAAAACAGAGAATAAGATTTCTATTGAGGTTGAAGATTATTCCGAAGGAGAAGAAGACCGCAGCGGAATGATTGTCATCAAATGTGGAGATACAACTGCTTCTTTGGCTGTGAATCAGAAGAGTCCCGGTATTGCAAAGCAATTCCTGAATTTTACCAAGAAATTAACCAAAAAGAAGAAAAACAAAGGTGGCAACGACTAAGCCCGAAGCTGTCGTGAAAAAGAGTTCAAATTATGAGCACTACAAAAAATTTTCTCTTACTGCTGTTCTCCCTCTGTTGGATTCCTGGCTGGAGCCAAGCCATCCGATGGGAGATGAAACCTCGACCCTACGCTTCGATGGAAAGATTCGGAGCCGGACTCTTTGTCGTGAAGTCGGCAGAAGGAAAAACAGGCCTCATTCGGTCGGACGGCACAGAACTTTTGCCGCCCACGGCCGACCAGATTTCGCCCTTCTACGACCATTTGGCAGTGGCGCTGCGTGAAGCAGGAGGAAGGTATCAGATTTTGGGCGTGCTGCATGATGACGGCACCTGGCAGTCCTTCTCGGCTACCTATTATATCATCAAGCGGCAGATATTCTTTTCGGAGGGTTTGATGACTGTCGTGGACGGCAACGGATGTCTCGGATATATCAATGACCTCGGAGCTCCCGTATTGGGCTTCGATGGAAAATGGACAGAGATAGCACCGTTTTCCGAAGGCTATGCTGCTGTAACAGATCGCACAGGCTACAAACTCATCAACACGGCGGGACGCGAAATTCCTGTTATCTTGGGATTGGACGAACTCGGAGGCGGCACCAATGTATATCAGGGGAAGGCCATCGTCTGGAATGCTTATGGCGACAAGTTCTATACCTTCGACATCAACAGCAAAACCACAAGCAAGACACAGGCTCCGCGTGAGCTCAAGCTGGATTACTTGCATTGTCTCCAGTCAGTCACCCGGCGTGCCGGCAATCCGCCATACGTCAAACTGACCGTGGAAACGGGTCCCGTAGGCTTGGAGCCCACGCAGTCCGAATCCCTGTGGGGATACAGAGACGGCGACAAAATCCTGCTTCCCGCCCAGTTCAGTCAGGCGCAGCCGTTCATCAAGGATATCGCCATTGTGCAGTTGGACGGCTTATGGGGTCTGCTGCGATGGGAAGAACAGGGAGCCCCCTTCACCACCTATCGCGAAGAAGGTATCCTGAAATACAAGGAGGGAAAATTCCTGCCTCTCACCTTCCGTCTCGATACTCCCACAGCTTGGCAAAACCGTCCGTTGGAAGTCAAAGTCACCGACACGGAAACAGGCGCTTTGATGGAAAGCAAGGTGAGCGGTTCGGCTTATACGTTCGACTACAAACCCACTGGCACGAAGCGCTCATTCAGTGTTTCGGTAGCGAGCGAAGGTCTCCAACTTTGGAACGGCAACATCGACTACAGTTTTCAAAAAGAGGTCGAGGAGGTTCTGCCCGCCAATACGGTTGTTGCGCCCAAGCCTACCGTTCCCGTCATCCGTATTACGGTGGCCGGTACCAAAGCCAATGCGGCCGACCGGATTCCCGTTACGGCTCTCGTGACCAACCCCACGGCATCGGAACTCACCATGATGGTTACCATGACGGGTAGTGAAGCTTTCGTAGGCAATACCACCACCATCACCTTGCCGCCCGGAAGCTCGGCCGAGGTGGTTTCCTATTTCAAAGTCACCGAGAAGGTCTCCAACCAAAGCGTCGATGTGACCACCTCCCTCGGAGGCAATGCCCATATCTCGGTCAAAGAACTTTTCCCGTTCTATTGACATTCATTGCAATCCGAACCCTATTACAAACAGTTATATTATAAACATTAAAAAACTAAAGTATGAAACGCATTTTGTTTTTGTTCACAGTTCTTATGTTCACAGCCTCGGCGGTGGCACAAGACGACCTCTTCGGAGGCAGTGATGACAATTCGGCACAGGTGGTTAACACCCAAAGCAAGTTGAAACAGCGTCAGCACAAACTGAGCATCGGCCCCCGTGTGGGCGGCACGATGACGATGATGTCCAATCCTGACAACTATTCCATCGAGGATGGTGCCGGTTTCGGTTTCACGGGCGGTGTGGCCCTTCGTGCCCGTTTCGGCAAGCAGTTCGAAAGCTCCTATCCCGGCACGGGTGCCTGGGGTGTTGCCCTCGAATTGAAGTACAAACAGAACGTAGCCAAGACGAACGCCGGCGATGACCTCAAGTTCGGCTATTTCGAGATTCCCGTATTGGTGCAGTGGTATCCATTCTACAAGAAGTCGGCCGTCAATCCCCTCTACATCGAAGCCGGCGTGGCTCCCGCTATCTGTATGACGGCAGATCCCGACGAACTAAGGTTCGGCACGGCCACTTCCGCCACAGTGATTAAAACCGGAGATCTCAAGGCCAACGATGTCCGTCCCGTGGTGGGTATCGGCTACACCTTGCCAATCGGTCTCGACATCAATGCCCGCTATTTCTTCGGCACGAGCGAAATGGCCGGAAATTTCAATGCAAAGTTGAATTCTGTGGAGTTCTCCTTGGCATGGATGTTCGATATCGCCAAACTGTGACACTTTCTCCTTGTTTAATTAATAAATATCCAAGTTTATGAAAAAATATATTTTTGCAGCGGCTGCCCTCTTTTGCGGCATGTTTGCAAGTTGTTCCAATGATGATATTGATATCGATACTTTTGACAAGTTGACGCTCAATATCTCCACAGAGAGTATGTATGATGATCTCCAGATGAAAGAAAGCATCAAAGATCTCTTGCGTGACGGCAAGTATAATATTTGTGTACAGACCTTCCTTTATGACAAGGACGGAATTTTGTCAGATGAGAATGTTTCGTATGCAGAAAATACCAATCCCATAACCGTCCAATTCCCGTCGGTAAAGCAAGGGACTTATACCTTGATTTCTGTAGAAACAATGGTTGCCACAGCAAACAACCGCAAGCCCTATGACTGGCAGATTTCAGGGAAAGATAAACTGTCAACTCTCCAGATTGATCAGATCGATTCTGATGTCTATTGGTATGCAGCCTTGGGTGTCATAAGCAAAAGCATTACAGTCTCCGGTACGAAAACTGAGACAATTACTCCTCAAGCAATTGGAAACGTCATACAAACTTGGTTTCTCAACTTTGACAAAGCAAATGATGTGATTAACGTGTGCGTCGGCACCACAGAATGTATTGCGGCCTATCGCCTTGATCCGTCTTTGTCAGCCAGCGAACGTGTTAGCAAAGATTTGTCAAAGTCTGGTTATTTTTATTTACTTGGATCAAAGAAAGTGGAGGACAATCAAGTAGCTTTCACATTATATACTTTGGCAGATAACCTGAATATTGAAATGCGTTGTCAGGACTCAGACTTGGCAAATAGCACTAGCTGGTATGAGATGGATAACATGAGTATAAATTTATCCAAAGCTTACCGACACTATTTGGCTTGTTACTACAGCAGCAGCAAAGGTACTATTGATTCAAAGTTTGCTGATAACCTTTCTGAAATTAATGAATGGTATAGTGCATGTCTTGCCGGAGATCAGCCTATCCCGCAGCAAAATCAGTTCTATGATCCATATCTTGTCTGGAATGCATCAGTAACTACTGTTCAGAATTGGATGAATACCAACTACAGTTTCTATGAGATGTTTTCAGGAGAGAAAGGGAAAGGCGAGGAAATGGATTATGACAACGACGGCGTTGTCGATGACTATCGTGTAGGTTATTATAACAATGATGCACTGATTGAGCAGATAAACTATTATTTCACAAATGCAACTACCAATCTCTATGAAGTTTTAACTTTCGTTGAATACGATAAAATGTCATTAAGTCAGATTACGGCCGACCTTGCCTCCAGGTATAATTACGATTCGGCGTCGGGCTATTATCTGTCGGCCGACGAGACAACATTGGTAGCTATTTTGGATCAGGAGACGTATGCCGCCATCGAGTATATCTCTATGGCTTATCTGCTGGGTTCTTCCGCCAAGGGACAAGGCCCGATGACCGTCAAGGCCGCTACTCTGGAGGCTCTTTCCACACGCGCTGCCGACAGAATCGTGAGGAACCGTTAAGTTTGTCCGAATATAATATGGTTAGGGCGCTGTTTTTTAAAGCAGCGCCCTATATAAATACCCTTGAATCTCCGTTGGGTCTTTATTCCCTTCGCAACATCTGCTACCGTATGGGCGGTTTCGGCGAGAAGAGAGCAGAAAAGTTACTGCTGTCAGTCCTCTTCATGCCATCGGGACGTTATGTTCTGCACCCGTTGGGGAGTAGTGGGACCCCATAGATATAAGATTTTTTGGCAAAGATTTGGAGAATTGGAAAAAAAAGCTTATCTTTGCACCAAAAATCATTG
>CALBPV010000133.1 GCA_937899265.1 uncultured Bacteroidales bacterium | reverse complement strand
TACGCGAAGTTCGGGAATCGGTTTGCACGTTTGCAAATGCTTACGCGAAGTTCGGGAATCGGTTTGCACGTTTGCAAATGCTTACGCGAAGTTCGGGAATCGGTTTGCACGTTTGCAAATGCTTACGCGAAGTTCGGAAATCGGTTTGAATCCTACACAAGTTGCACAGGTGCATTGTTGAACCGAAAAACAAAGCAGCCGTCTGGGATTGGACGGCTGCTTTGGTTTTTATTTGGAGTAGGCGGCGACGTTTTGTCGGAGCTTGGCGATGATGTCCGAGATTTGCTTGTCGTTGAGTGTCTTGTTGGCAATCTCGAGATGCTTGATGGCCGTGGGGCCGTAGGCGAGCGTGGCGCGCTTTTGGGCTGTCTGCATCACGGAGAAGTCGTGCTGCGTGGGTTTGGCTTTGGCCTTGTAGGCTGCCTGAGCGTTCTTGGTGGCCTTCTGGATGGCGTTGTAGAGGCCGTAGCCGAGAGCCTTGTGAACATCGGCATCATTGGGTGTGATGGCGAGCACCTTGTCATAATAGACCTCGGCGGAGTCGGGCTGATCGACGTTGATATAAAGCTGGGCCACGCGCTTGTAAATCTTGATGCGGCCTTCCTCGTCGAGGGTGGCATCGTTGAGCTCTGACATCTCGCACTTGAGCGCCTCCTCATAGTTTTTCTCCTTCACATAGATGAAGTAGAGTTTGCGATCCATGGGGATGGTTTGGGCAGGGTTGGCGGTTTTGATTTCGATGTAGGCGTTCTTGACACAGTCGTTGCAGCCTGCAGCTTCGTAGGCATTCTTCATATTGGTGATGACACCTCCGTCGTAGTTGCCCTTGATGATGGAAGCTTTGTAGGCGTCGCCGGCTTTCTGTGATTCTCCGATGGCCTCATAAGCGGTACCGAGCTGGAAGGCAGTGACGTAGTCGTTGTTGTCGGTGTCAAGTTCCTGGGCTTTGACATAGTTGTAGATGGCCTCTTGAATCTTGCCGTCCTTCATGGCGGCATCGCCTGCGTTGGCGTAGTCGGCGAGTGTCTGTGCGCTCAGCGAAGTGACACCGAGAGACAGAGAAAGGAGAAGAATGTTTGTTTTCATAATCTTATAGTAATTATTAAAAGTTAATAGTGTCGTTGGGTTTATTGTCGTTGTTTTCGGGCGTATGGGGGGCATTGTGGTTCTGCCGGGTGTTCTGTAAGCGGGAGTAGTCTTCCGTCGTGCGGTTGTAGGCAGGCAAACGTTCGAGGAGGGCGATGAGCTCATCGTTGGTGAGGTCATCGTTGTCAAGTACCAGATAGTTCTGGCGGACGCTCTCCATGCGGATGTCGTCTGCGGTCTTGTCCCCATAATAGCGACGGATGCGCTCTATGGCATCGGCGGTAGAGGTGGCCGGCGCAATTTCAGGCTTCGTTTCTGCCACCTGCTTAGTTTCGGCTTCCGGCTTGGGCTCCGGCGTAGAATTAGGTTCTGGCTCGGGCTTCACCTCGGGTTCGGAAGGAGTTGAAGCGATAGGAGCTTCCTCGACCGGAAGGGATGGCTCTGGCTCCGGCTTTACCGATTCTATGACTTTGACGGGAGTCTCTGCGACGGGTGCCGCTGGAGCTTCACTTATTGTCGGAGCGGTCGGAGTAGTTTGAGCGGTCGGAGTAGTCTGTGTGGTCGGCGTGGTCTGAGTTGTCGGAGCTTCTGGTGAAACGGGGGGAGTGTGGGTGGCCATGTGTTCAGGCACAACGCACTCGACATCGAAGCCGGAGGAGAGGATAATCATGCGGACGTTCTCGTTGAGAGAGTCGTCGAACATAGCACCCCAGATGACCTTGATGTTGGGATTGATTTGCGAAATGAAGTCGTCGAGTTCGGCAATTTCCTTCATCGTGACGGGATGCTGGTGGGAGAAACAAATCTCGAACAGGAGATGTTTGGCCTTCGAGATATCGTTGTCGAGAAGGAGGGGTGAGGCCACAGCCTGCTTGATGGATTTGGTGACACGTCCTTCGCCGGAAGCTTCACCCGTCGAGATGAGGGCTACGCCGGAATCCTTGAGGGTGGTCGTTACATCTGCGAAGTCGAGGTTGACATATCCGGGGCGGTTGATAATGTCGGAAATAGACTTGGCAGCAATGGCAAGTGTGTCATCGGCTTTGGCAAAAGCGTTGCTGAAGTCGAGGTCGGGATAAATCTGGGGCAGGCGGTCGTTGTTGACCACGAGGAGTGCATCTACGTGTTTGCGCATTTCTTCCACTCCGTCGAGAGCCATGCGAATCTTGTCCTTGCCCTCGAATTTGAAGGGGATGGTGATAATGCCGACAGTGAGGAGTCCCATGCTCTGAGCTACGGCAGCCACCACAGGACCTGCACCCGTGCCTGTGCCACCGCCCATGCCGGCAGTGATGAAGACCATTTGAGTTCCGTCCTTGAGAGCAGCGGCAATGGCGTCTTTGCTTTCTTCGGCATATTGGCGAGCGATTTCGGGTTTGGCTCCGGCACCGAGACCGGGTCCTATCTGAAGCCGGTTGGCGATGGGGGAGTGGTTGAGGGCCTGGCGGTCGGTATTGATGGCAAGGAAGGAAACGTCCTTGATGCCCTCGTTGAACATGTGGGCGACGGCATTCATGCCACCGCCGCCGACACCGATGACTTTGATGATGGAATCATTCTCGGCTGTAGGCTGGTAGTCGAAATTGAGGGTGTCATCGGAATTGTTCTCCTGTTGCGTTTTGCTGTAGGAGTCCATCTCGTTGTTGATATATTCGTTGATGTTGTTGTCCATATTATAGAGAATGTGTGAAGTGCGGCTGCCGCACAACGTTATACAAAGATACTCTGTTTGATGTTAAGACTTGAAAAACGGTGAGAAGTTTAATGTTTGGGTGTCTCATCATCGTCGATGCCTGAGAAAAGATCTCCGATAAAGTCGCGGATGGTGCGGCGTCGTGGGGACCGATTGGCTGCAGAGCGGTTTTCCTCTTCCACTGCCGAAGGAGTGACGGGAGTGACATGGGAAGGCTGCTGTGCCGGCTGGGGCTGCTGGGGCGCGGCGACTTGCTTTTGGACTGAAGGCTTGATGCGGCAGTCGAGGCGGCACTGTTTGAGCATCGCGAGGAGGTTGGTCTGATGGGGCTTGCCCTGCGAATTGTCGTAGCTGAATTCGGAAAATCCGCGCGTGGAGATGCGTTTGATGCCGAGACGGCGGGAAACGAGCGTCGTGAGACCTTTCTGCATGGCAGCACCGCCCGTGAGCACACAACCGGCTTCGAACTGTTCGGGGGAGAGTCCTGTGATTTCAATCTGGTGGGCCACATTGGCCAGAATCTCCTCATAGCGGCACATCATCACCGAATCGAGTTCGCCCAAAGAGATGCCGTACATCTCTGTGGCTTTGGTGGTGGCATTGGGACGGTCAATCCCTTCGTTCTCGCCGGCGGTGGAACCCCACTGTTTCTTGAGTTCGTCGGCCTGCCTGTAGCTGACACCCTTGGTCATGATGTCGGCTGTCACGGCTTCCGAGCCGATGGGGATGGTGACGAGGTTGAGCAGAATACCGCTGCGGAAGATGCCGACGGTGGTGGTCGAAGCACCGAAATCAATCACGACGGCTCCGCGTTGGCGTTCGTCGGTGGAAAGGATGTCCGCTGTCGAGAGGGCCTGCGTAACGTATCCCTTGATTTGAAGACCTGCACGACGTATGGCGGCTTCGACGTTGGAACGGAGGCGCGTCTGTGCTACGATGAGCTGGTGGTGGGCCGTGAGTTCATGACCGGTCATACCGGCAGGATTAGGCACCAGAGCTCCGTCTATGGAATAGCCGGCCGGCACAACCTGGAGCACATCCCATCCGTCGAGCGGAGTGGAGAGGCTCTGCTGGGAAAGACGGTCGAGGATATCGGTCGAGATGGCCGAGCCTTCGGTGAGTTGGATGGAAGGCTGGTGGAGGAGCGACCGAACCGACATGCCTGCGAGACCTACATAGACAGAGTCCATGACGGGAATATCGGCCGACTTGAGCCGGTTGTTGAGTTTTTGGAAGAGCGCTTTGATGTGGGATGCAGCGGCTTCTGTATTGACCACAATTCCGTGGCGGAGGCTGTCCTCAGGATTTTCGCTCTCAAGAGCCAGCACTTTGTAGTTGCCGAGGTTATCGACCTGGGCAACGGCTGTGCTGATTCGGCTGGAGCCGAGCGAGAGAATACAAGTGATATACATGGAGGGTTATATTTTTATTTTATTTGTTGTCGGACCTTTCCCCGATGACTTGGCCGTCGAATTTGAGGTTGAGCACCTTGTAGGCGTTCCATCCTTTTCGGGGCATGACTTTCTTGTAGAATTCAAGCAGGCGGTCGAGTTTGGCCTCGTAGTTGTCGAAGTTGCCAAGCAAGATGGTGTGGCTTCCCACCCGCGGCACGAGATAAACCTCTCCCTTGGCATCAATCCAAATTTGGGTAATCTCCGAACGCCAGAAACGGTCCTTCTGGAGGAACAGGGCGAAGTCGTAGAGTCCGTGGTGGACAAGTTCGTGGGAGGCATGTCCGGTGACCAGTGGGATGCGTATGGCTGTGGCGGTGAGTGCCGGCATAGTTTCGCCGTCGGTGTCAATGAAGAAATCGCCCTCGGTGTTGCTCTTGACGCGCATGAGGGGGTGACGCTGGGAAACCTCGATGCGCAGCGTGCTGTCAGGTGTGTGGTAGCAACAGGCCTGACGCACGAGACGGTTCTGTTCGATGAGCCGGGAGAGGCGATAGGTATCAACGCTGTCGATGGTTTTACCCCGGAAGCGGAACCCGGCCTTGCGCACCTGCTGTTGGATGTCGGCAGCGTGGACGAAATCGAACTCGTTGCTATCGGTCACAACGATGTGCGTCCGGGCATAGCGCATGGGTTCCCCGGGTGCGTAGATGAATCCGCACACCGTGAGATAAGCGATGACGACAGCCAATCCGAAGAGAAGAAAAATGCGGCGCATTGAAAAATATATTGGGCTTACAGCAAAAAGGCTGTGAAGCGAATGAAACAATGGAAGGGGCGGAAGACGGTTACGCCAAAGCGTCCTTGGCCGGAATCACGAGGCGTTCGATATCGCCGGCACCCATCATGACAAGCACATCCAACTGACCGGCATCCTTGAGAGCCCGGAGCCGGGAGAGGAGCTCTTCCTTGGAGACGAGGCTCTTGTCGGGACTCTGGATGAGCGACAGAAGCCAATCGGATGTCACTCCCGGAATGGGTTGCTCGCGAGCCGGATAGATGGGCAAGAGAATCGTGCGGTCGGGAATGGCCAATGCCTCGGCGAAGCCCGGAGCGAGGTCGCGGGTGCGAGAGAAAAGGTGAGGCTGGAAGACCACCGTGACGTGACGTCCCGCAAACAACTCCTTGACCGAACGTAACGAAGCTTTGATTTCGTCGGGATGATGGGCATAATCGTCCATGAGGACAAACGAGTCAGTCTTCACATAGAAGTCGAAACGGCGACGTGCACCGCCGAAAGACTTCAGTCCGTTGCGTAGTTCATCCTCGCTGCAGCCGCACATCAGACAGACGGCCAAGGCGGCGGTGGCATTATCGACATTGACAGGCACAGGAACACCTGGTTCCATGTCGGGGAAGGTGTATCCCTCGGGGTATTGGGGAAGCACGGCGGGAGCCACAACAAAATCGAACAGGATGGTACCGCCGCCTATTCGCACGTTGCGGGCCGAGAAGTCGGACGTCTCGTTAACTGCATAGGAGAAGCAGCGGGTGCCGGGCTGCAAACGTGTCTCGACCTTGAGACCTTTGTGAATCACGAGTGCTCCGTCAGGACGGATGAGCGATGTGTAGTGGGCAAAACTTTCGCGATAGGCTTCTTCGGTGCCGTAGATGTCAAGATGGTCGGCATCACAAGAGGTGATGACGGAAATGTAGGGCGACAGCGTATGGAAAGAACGGTCGAACTCGTCGGCCTCTATCACGGTGAAGTCTGAACGGTCGGAGAGCATGAGGTTCGAGTCGTACGGCTTGAGTATGCCGCCGAGGAAAGCATTGCAATCTACAGAACTCTGTTTGAGGATGTGGGCTATCATCGATGAGGTGGTTGTCTTGCCGTGAGTGCCGGCCACACAGAGACCCCGTTTCTGTCGGGTGATGAGACCGAGCAACTGCGAACGTTTCATGATTTCGAACCCGTTCTCGCGGAAGTAGGAGAGTTCTCCGTGGTTGGCCGGAATGGCAGGAGTATAGACCACGAGCGTCTCCTTGGGGTCCTTGTAGATAGGGGAGACAGCTCCGATGTTGTCTTCGTAGTGGATGTCGGCTCCCTCGCGGATGAGTGCCTCCGTGAGCGCTGAGGGTGTGCGGTCGTAGCCGCCCACATGATAATGGGAAGCCAGAAAATAGCGAACCAAGGCGCTCATTCCGATGCCGCCGGCACCGACGAAATATAGAGATTTCATATCTTATTAAGGAACGTTTTAGTATTGTTCAGAAAAACTGTAAGAAAAAGAATCAGCGTCATTTCCCGCCCAGAGCGAGGACTTTCTCGGCGATGATGCGAGCCGAATCGGGGAGCGCGAGCTTGAGCACCTCGGTCTCGAGAGACGCGATGCGGACGGGGTCGTTGACCAAGGCGACGGCTGTAGAGACGAGCGACTGGCGGGCTTCCGCATCGGCTACGAAAACAGCGGCACCGCGGTCGCTGAGGGCGCGCGCATTCTTGGTCTGATGGTCTTCAGCCACGTTGGGCGAGGGAACCAGAACAGAGGCTTTTCCCAGCAGACAGAGCTCGGAAATCGAACTGGCTCCGGCACGGGAGATGACGATATCGGCAGCCTTGTAGGCCATTGCCATGTCTGCGATGAACGGCGTGGGGTGAACCAATTGGGTATCGGCTTCCTTGGCGCGAGCCTGACATTCTTCGGCATAGAGTTTTCCGGTCTGCCACAGCACCTGTACGCCGGCCTGTTCGAAAGCTTTGATGCCGGCGGCAATGCTGTCGTTGATGGTGCGGGCTCCGAGGCTGCCGCCAATCACGAGAACGGTTTTGCGTCCGGGATCCATGCCGCAGCAGACACGTGCTTCAGCGGGTGTGGATGTGTTTTGGAGCAAAGCCTGTCGCACGGGATTTCCCGTCTTGATGATACGGTCGGCAGGGAAAAAACGTTCCATGCCGTCGTAGGCCACACAGATGACCTTGGCTTTGTTGGCCAGACTTTTGTTGGTGACACCGGCATAAGAGTTCTGTTCCTGGATGAGACAGGGCACTCCTTCGGCTGCAGCTGCATTGAGGGTCGGGGCCGAGGCATAGCCGCCCACACCCACTGCCACGTCGGGACGGAACTCGCGGATAATCTTTTTGACTTGCGACTTGCTCTTGAGGAAGTCGATGAGGACACCGATGTTGCGGGGACTCCATAGGGGACGAATCAGACCTCGCACGGGGAGTCCTATGATTTTGTAGCCTGCAGCGGGAACTTTCTCCATCTCCATGCGTCCGGAAGCACCTATAAAGAGAATTTCGGTCTCGGGGGCAAGTTTCTTTATGGCATTTGCAATGGCAATAGCGGGGAAGATGTGGCCGCCGGTGCCGCCGCCTGAAATAATCACTTTCATATTATTCTTTTCGTTATGACGTTATCTCGTTGGTTTGGCTATTATTTAAAATGGTGTTGTCGGCTGCGGGAGTCTCCTCTTCGCCGGCTCCTTCATTCTCGATAATACGGCTCATGGCGAACATCAGTCCGAAAGACAGCGACGTGAAAATAATGGACGAACCGCCTCGCGAGATGAGGGGGAGAGGTTGGCCTGTGACAAACATCGCTCCGGTGCAGACGCCGATGTGGATGAGAGCCTGGATGAGGATGATGAGCGGCAGTCCTACCATGATAAGACGATGGTAGAAATTGCGGGACTTCCGCGCGATGATATAGCAACGCCATAGAAGGAAGGCATAGAGGAAGAGGACGAATGTAGCTCCTTCCCACCCCAATTCTTCGAAGATGATGGCATAGATATAATCGGAATAAGCCTCCGGCAGGTAGTCACGCAGTTTGCTGTTGCCAATGAAACGACCGAAGGGGTAACTGTTTGCCAGCGCCATGTGGGCATGGATAACTTGAGAGTTGTCGCCATCGACATCCTGCTCCCAAAGGGGTTTGTTCTCGTTGCCGAAGAGACGGTTCTCCCAAGTGTAGGCTCTGTTGACAAGACCAAGATTTATGGGTTTGACACCCTGTTCGTGGCAGCTTTCGGTGTAGGCATGCAGGCCGTAAAGGGCAGCGATGCCGAGAGCACCGACGATGGCGACAATGGTGAGCGTACGCCAAAGATAGCGCCACGGAACCTCCCCGAGGAACATTAGGAAAAACGATGCCAAACCTATGATGATGGCGCTTGAGAGGTTCTGCGGAGCCATGAAAATGCACGGCAAAGCGATGGTGAACAACAGCAGAAGGTAGCGTTTGAGCGGTGTGTTATGCCGGAAAAAAGCTCCCAGTCGCTGATACCAAATGTCGGGTTGGGTGATGAGCATAGCCACCAGCAGGACGGTGCCTATCTTGATGAGCTCGACTGGTTGGATGCCGAGGATGTCGCGATGGGCACCTTTCATATCTGTGCCCAAAACAGGCAGCAGTATGACAAGAATCATACCGAGGATGTAAATCAGGAACCCCCAGCCGGGGAAGGCCTTGCGTCCCATGTTTTGGGAGACAATCATGACCACAAGACCGAAGAGAATGTGGCGGATGTGACGGAATGTGGGGTCAGATGTCGATGCCGCTTTGTATGTGAGCGTCGAGGAGGCACTGAACATTTCCACAATCGAAATGACGATGAGCAAGAAATAAATGCCCCACAGCACTCGGTCGCCCCGCATCAGCGACGATGCGAGGGAGGGGTGTTGTGGCGGCTCTTGCTTCACCTCAATGTTCGTCTCCGCGGCCTTCACATCCTGAACGGGTTCAGACGGAGACATTTGTTCGATTTCGGTTTTCATAAATTTGAGAGATTGAAATATTGAGGGTTAAGCATTCTTTTCTTCAGCCATCCAACGGCGCACTACTGCCTTCATTTGGTCACCGCGATCTTCGTAACTTTGGAAAAGGTCGAACGAAGCACAGCAGGGAGAGAGCAGCACGGTGTCACCGGGACGGGCGAAAGCACGGCACTTCTGAAGGGCTTCTTCCATGGACCGCGCATCGGCTACGGGTTTGCCCATGTGGTCAAAGAACCCGTGGAGTTTCTCGTTGTGGAGACCCATATAGACGAGGGCGGTACAACGGGTGCGTACGAGTTCTTCTATCTCGGTGTAGTCGTTGCCTTTGTCCTTGCCGCCGAGGATAAGGACGGTGGGGGTGTTCATGCTCATGAGGGCATACCAGCACGAATTGACGTTGGTGGCTTTGGAGTCGTTGATGTAGGTCACGCCGGCCACCTGTCCGATTTTCTCCAGACGGTGTTCCACGCCGTGGAAGGACTTGAGTGCTTTGCGGATGGCTTCCTTGCGGATGCCGGACAGACCGGCCGAAATGGCCGCAGCCATCGTATTGTAGAGATTGTGGGGGCCGGGCAGCGGCAAATCCTGAAGGTCGATGTCGATGAGCTGGTCGGGAAGATCGACAATCATCTTGTCTCCCTTGATATACGCTCCGGGAGTAAGCGGATGGCCCATGTCGTGGACGGTGCGTCCTGTGAACGGCACCAACTGAACCTCGAGAGGACTGCGTTTGGCAATCTCTTTGGTCACGACGGGATCTTCGTTCCAGAAGATGAAATGGTCATCGTGCGTTTGGTTCTGGAGGATGCGCATCTTGGCATCGATATAGTTCTGCATCTCGTGGTCATAGCGGTCGAGGTGGTCGGGCGTGATGTTCATGATGACTGACACATTGGCCCGGAAATCATACATGTTGTCGAGCTGGAACGACGAGAGTTCGATGACGTAGTAGTCGTGTTTCTCTACAGCAACCTGCAGAGCGAGGCTTTTGCCCACGTTGCCTGCCAGTCCGACGTTCAGTCCGGCCTCCTTGAGGAGGTGGTAGGTCATCATGGTTGTCGTTGTTTTGCCGTTGGAACCGGTGATGCAAATCATTTTGGCATCGGTGTAACGTCCGGCAAATTCAATCTCGGAGATGACAGGCGTGCCTTGTTGACAGAGTTTGACAATGAGGGGTGCCGTGAGCGGAATGCCCGGACTCTTGATGACCTCGTCGGCATTGAGGATGAGGCTCTCGGTGTGTTCGTGCCCTTCCTCGAAGGGAATGTCATATTGGGCGAGGAGAACTTTGTATTTGTCCTTGATGGGCGACATGTCGCTGAGAAAGACATCAAACCCTTTCAACTTGGCGAGAACAGCGGCTCCGGATCCGCTTTCGCCGCCTCCTAAAACTACGATACGTTTCATATTTTGTAAAGATGTTTGTTTGATAAATTATCTATCGGAAAACAGTCATTATATTTATTTATCTGACCTTGAGGGTGATGATAGCGAGCGCAGCGGCAATCATCGTCACAATCCAGAAGCGGTTGGTGATTTTGGATTCATGCCAAGCACCTCGCGGCCAGCGAATGAGCACCTTGAAGTCGGCAGGAAGCTGATCGAGTCGCATCCGGAACGTGTCGTGGAAGGGAGCCCGCTTGAAGACGCGGAGTTTGAGTCCCTTCTTGTTGCCGTATTTTGCATAGTTGGTTTGCAAAATGACACTCACGCTCTCGAGGAGGAAAATGATGCAGAGCACAGGGATGAGCAGCTCCTTGTGGATGATGATGGCCAATACGGCGATGATGCCGCCGATGGCCAGAGACCCCGTGTCGCCCATGAAAATCTGAGCCGGATAGCTGTTGTACCACAGGAAACCCGTCAAAGCACCCACGAAGGCGGAAATGAAGATGACCAGTTCTTGGGCATCGGGGATGTACATGATGTCGAAATAGGAGGCGTAGGCCAGGTTCGACGAGAAGTAGGCCAACACTCCCAAGGCCACACAGATGATGGCCGAGTTGCCGGCACACATGCCGTCCATGCCGTCGTTGAGGTTGGAACCGTTGGAAACGGCCATGATGATAAAGATTGTCATGAACACGAAGAATACCCATCCGGCCGCCTGCTGATAAGGACCCATGAATCCGAACCAGCCTTTGTAATCGACATTGTGGTTCTTGAAGAAGGGCAGCGTTGTCTTGGTCGATTTGATGGGTTTCGACTTGAGAATCGTTGTTTGAACCGGCTGCTGTTGAGAGAAAGACGGAATATGCTCTTCGTAGCTTTGGGCTACGGGCTGACGCATAACGGTGATGTTTTCGCGAATGACCGCATCGGGCGAAATATAAAGCGTCAGACCGATGCCAAGACCGAGGATTGCCTGCCCCAGGAGTTTGACGATGGGCTTCATGCCGTCTTTCGACCGTGTCATCTTGAGGTAGTCGTCCATGAATCCGAGGAATCCCAGCCACAGGGTGGTGACTATCATCATAATCATATAAATATTGCGCAGACGTCCGAAGAAAAGGCTCGGAAGAATGGTAGCCATAATGATGATAATGCCGCCCATGGTGGGTACGCCTACTTTATTGACATTGAACGGATCGGTCGCATAGTCGCGCTGTTCCTCGTAATGGTTGTGGCGGCGCATGTATTTGATGAACCGTTCACCGAAGTAGATGGAAATGACAAGCGCGAAGACAAAGGCAAGGACGGCTCGGAAGGAAATGTAGCCCCAAAGACGTGCCCCCGGGATGTCAAACTGTTCGAGAAAGCGAAAAAGATAATATAGCATAAGCAAAATAGGAATGACCCTGTATTCTGTGAACGGAACAATTTAAGAACCGATGGCCTCGCGCACCACTTCATGGTCGTCGAAGTGATGTTTGACACCCTGAATCTCCTGATAGTTTTCGTGACCTTTGCCGGCAACGAGGATAACATCGCCCGGACGGGCCAAAGCCACAGCCGTACGGATGGCCTCGCGACGGTCGGTAATGGCCAGGGTTTTGGCACGCAGGTCATCGGTGTCGATGCCCGTCTTCATGTCGTTGATGATTTCCTCGGGAACTTCGAAGCGCGGGTTGTCGGACGTGAGAATCAGTCGGTCGCTGCGCAGGCCGGCTTCCTTGGCCATGATGGGGCGTTTCCCTTTGTCGCGGTTGCCGCCGCATCCCACTACGGTGATGACTTGTCCTTTGTTGCCCAAAATCTCGCGGATGGCACCGAGCACATTGACGAGGGCATCGGGCGTGTGGGCATAGTCAATGATGGCCGAGAAACCCTTGGGCGAACGTATCGACTCAAACCGTCCGTTGACGGGAACGAGCAGGCTGATTTTGGTGAGCACCTCATCGACAGGCATGCCGAGTTCGACGGCAGCACCGAAGACAGCCAAAAGGTTGGAGGCATTGAACCGTCCCACAAAATGGGTCGTAATGTCCTTGCCCAGCATCTCGCCCCGGAACTCGGCGAGGTGGGTGTTGAATTGGAGCGTCATGCCCTCGAACGCTTCTTCGATGATTTTTGCCGTGAAATCGGCTGCGGATCTT
>CALBPV010000132.1 GCA_937899265.1 uncultured Bacteroidales bacterium | reverse complement strand
CCAGCCTTTGGAAACGAGCTTTACAAGATTGTGGTACCCGGTTTGGTTCTTGGCCAAGAGGATGAGATGCCAGCCGCTCATGTCGATTTTTGCCTCACGCCGGGTGTGGCTGCGACGTGCACAATAAACTTCGCAGCCGAAAATGGGTTTGCAGCGGGGCTTGCCTTCCTTCTCGAGACTTTTGTTTTTGGATTTGGCAACATCGAAAAACTCCTTGATACCGAACATGTTACCGTGGTCGGTAACAGCCATTCCGGGCATACCGTCGGCAGCGGCTTTGTTGAAGATTTTGGCGATATTGCATTGTCCGTCCAAAATGGAATATTGGGTATGGACATGAAGATGGGCAAACGGTTCCATTTATACTGTTTTTTTCATTTTGTTGATGTAACGGACGAGCAGCCAATTGGATATCAGAGCCGACAACACATCGGCAATGGGATGAGTCCACCACACACCGTTGACGCCATAGTGAGGCGGAAGAATGAGGAGCAGCGGAAGGAGGAAAAGCAGTTGTCGGGTAGTAGAAAGGAAGACAGCTGTTTTGGCCTCACGCACCGACTGGAAGAAAGATGTGATGATGATTTGTCCGCCCACAACGGGGAATGCCATCAACATGATGCGAAGAGCCGGGACACTGGCATCCAGCATGGCGACATCTGTGGTGAACATCATGGCCAGCTGACGGGGAAAGAGAGCAATGAACAAGTAACCGACAGCCATGATGCCCGTGGCCCAGCCATAGGCTTGCCACAAGGCCGAGGAGACGCGGTTGTAGAGGCGGGCACCCAAATTGAATCCGACAATGGGACGCAGCCCCTGCGAAAAGCCGAGCGCCATGAGAAATGCAAGCTGTGAAATGCGGTTCACGATGCCATAGACACCCACGCAGCGATCGCCGTCGGCACCGCCTTGCTCCATAAGGGCACGGTTGATAAAAATCACTATGATACAGCCGCACACATTGATGAAGAAAGGACTCATACCGATAGAGATAATCTCGCGGATTACCTTGCCGTTGAAAATCAGTCCGAACTTCGAAAAATGAACAAAGTTCGTATGGTTGCGAAAATGAAGTATCTCATACGCAAAAGCCAACAATTGTCCGAGCACCGTAGCCAGCGCCGCCCCGCGCATTCCCCAGCCGAAGCCGAAGATGAAGAGGGCATCGAGCAGGATATTGGCCACGACAGCAATCAATTGGGCGGTCATCGCCTTCTTGGGGTGTCCGGTGGAACGCAATTGGTCGTTCATCCCGAGGAACGTGTGTGTAATCACATTGCCCAAGAGGATAATCTGCATGTACTCACGTGCATAAGGCAGCGTATTCTCCGAGGCCCCGAAAAGCCGAAGCATCGGGTCGAGAAAGAGGAGACCCAGCACGGTGATAATCAGTCCCACCGTGACATTCATCCTCAGCATATTGCCGAAGACAATGAGTGCCGCCTTCTGGTTGTTCTCGCCCATGCGAATGGAAGCCAGTGCTCCCGAGCCCACACCCATCATGGCACCAAAGGCCGACGAGATGTTCATGAGCGGAAATGTGAGTGCCAGTCCGGCAATGGCCAACGGGCCTGCTCCGTGACCGATGAAAATCGAATCACAGAGATTGTAGATAGACGATGCCGACATCGCAATGATAGACGGTGTGGCATATTCGAGCAACAGCTTCCCCACAGGCTTGGTGGCCAAATCGAAGGAGCGGGCGTCGCTGTATTTGTTATTCAGATTTTCTTCTTCCATAATACATCAAAAGTTGGTCGCAAAGTTACAAAAAAAATCTCAAAAAAACAAACTTTTGGATAATTTTTTATTATTTTTGCCGTCAAATGAGTTTTTATTGACCGTTTTTTTGGTCATTTCAAAAATTATCAGTATTTTTGTCCCGATTTATGCGCATATATAAGCGCGCGAATACGCGAAATTGAAATAAACAGATATTAATCCGTCACAAAATATGATGACCCTGTTTCATAAAAAGATTGGTACGAAATTCAAGACATTGGCTCTTGCTGCCCTGATTGCATTGGGCGGGTTGGCTGCCGTGATGTATGCAAGCCCCGAGGTTGACACCTGGGACGGAACGCTCGAAAAGCCTCAGGATTGGAAACTCGGCACGAAAGACGACCCCATTATCATCAAGTCGGCCGAAGAGTTCGCTTATGTACTCGCCAAATACGACAATACGACATCTGTAGGTACAGCGTACTACAAACTTGCCTGTGATGTCGATCTCAACAACATCGACTGGAGTTTCCCCAATTTCAAAGGCTCAACTTCCTTCGTGGGTCACTTCGATGGAGACGGACACGTTGTCAAAAACATCAACATCCAGGTGCTTCATTCGCGTCTGCCCCAGCGTTTGGCTCTCTTTCCTTCCTTAGGCGGCGATGCCTCCAGCAAGGCCGAAATCAACAATCTTCACATTGAGAACATTACCTTCGTGCACGAACAAAGCGACACCGAGATGGGAGCCGACCTCATCATCGGCGGCCTTGTGGGCACAGTGTATCCCAACGCCACGATTCGCAACTGTACGGTCAGGAACATGAAGGTCATCAACAATTGCACCAAAGAAAAAAACAACAAAAAAATAGAGTTTGTTTCCATCGGTGCCATCGTCGGAGCCTTTGAGCCCAGTCCTCAGGTCTTTGTCGAAAATTATTCCCCTCTTGAAGGCCAGATGATAAACTGCTCCGGCGATATGAGCAAGTTGGAAGCCGGCATTTGGGAACAGAGTCTGACCTTCCACGTCGAGAAACATCAGGGTCGCATCAGCGACGAAGCCGCCATCGGACGGGCTTTGAAAAAGAGCGACATCGCACTCAATATCGTCAAAGACAGCCATACCGAATATCATGTCAGCCTGTCAGACAACAGCGAAAAGAAACACAAATACAATTGGAAATTCAACGGAGAGGAACTGGCCGAACACAGCTATAAAGTGACCATTCCCCACAACATCTCGGAAAGCACGCTCTCCGTCGAGCAACTCGACGGCAAAGAGGTGGTTGCCAATGCGACCATCAATATCGAGGCCGAACCGCTGCAGGTGGTCATCACCAATATCAGGCGTTCGGGCAAAAACTACAACCTCACAGCCTCCGTTCTTTCCAAAAACAAAGAGGACATCTCGCACGATTTCAGTTTCTCGTGGCACGACATGGACCGGGAGCACAAGGTATTCGGCACCAGCCAGACTCTCACGGGAGCCGACAGCACCCATTGCTACCACATTGTAGCCCGCCATCGTCGCAACCCCAACTGCATCATCGCCACCTATCATTCGTTCTACAATCCCGTCTATGTGGCACCTCACGCCATCACCGGCAGAGAGGCACAGCAGTACACCCTCAATGGACAGGAATATGCCGAGGGCAACGATGCCAATGACGGCAAAACGCCCGAGACGGCTGTCAAAACTCTCCGCCGAGCCTACGAACTGCTCAAATCCGAGGCCGACGGAGGCAATTACTGGAACAACATGATTGTCATAATGGGCGACTACGACGAGGCCGTCTTCAATACCCATCATGACCAGTATCAGGAACATCGCAACGCCAATTACTTCAAGAAAGACAAACCCGCAACCCTCACGGGTCTTTACGGCAACATCTGCAACGGACGCCTCAAGATGATAAGCGAGTGTAATGTGATTGATGCCGAGACACGCTTCGAATCGCTCCAGATTCACGGCAGCGACGAATTCGACGGACGTCTCTTCGTGCTCTATGCCCAAGACCACAATCTCACCATGGGCGACGGACTCCGCATGGAAGGCTACGACCCCATGCCTGCCACCCGAGGCAACCAGCCCGGCATCCATTCGCCCAATATCTCGATTTTCGGCGGTTATTACAACAACGACGTTCCTTCGCTGAAACGCCGTCCCCATCGCATGATTTTCTACTCGGGATACTACGGACGTATTGTAGCCGGCGACCGCTCCGGCCGGAATCTGGACCATACCGGCAACGTTTCCGGTGCGCCCGACAACCCGATTCGGTCCTATATCCGCATCGAAACGGCCAATAACTCCAACCCCGGACACTACACCAACGATGTCTCGCTCCTGGTGGGAGGACAGGCCGACGGCTCCTGTTTTGCCACCGACACGATTGATGTGAATGCACCCTCCCGTGTGGGCCGTGTCATCAGCGGCAACATCGGCTACGGTCGTGAGGCTTTCGTTCGCGAGGGCAACAAGAATTCCCTTCGCCCCGCCGACTCCTACTTCGGACAGGTAATCTTCAACCTTCGCGGAGGTACTGTGTCGGAACTCTACGGCAGTTCCCTGGGCCGCAACGGACACTCCATTCACCCCGAAGACGAACTCGTCGATTCCTGCCAGACCTATTTCTACGGTCGTATCTTTATCGAACTGTACAACGGTAAAGTCAACGGAGAAGTTTACGGCGGCGGTGCCGGCGGCGTAGTCGGTCTCGGCACGGACAAATATCACACTTTCGACCCCCATATTCCCTACATGAAGGGAGGGGAGGTGCTTTACGGCTCTTATGACCAGGCCAAGGGCCGTCTCCCCAAAGTCTCAATCGGAGAAACGGAAACACTTGATTTGAACGAAACCGAAATACACATTGATTTGATGGGCACATCACGCGTCAGGGGTTCAGTCTATGGCGGCGGATACGGCTACAGCGGACTTCTGCCTACGAGTTACGCTTCGAGCCAGTCAGGCTCCGTCTTCGGCAATGTGTTCGTTCAGGTGAAAGACCAGGCGGTCGTCGAACACAATGTCTTCGGCGGCGGGCGCGGCACACTGATTTACTATGACAATCTCGACGATGCCGGATACAGCCGTACCACGTCGGGCATACAGCTCAGCGAGCAGAACGTAAGTTGTCTGGGTTGCGTCTATGGCAAAGTATGGATAGATCTCTCCGGCGGACATGTCATAGAGAGTGTCTATGGTGCCGGACGCGGTGTGCCCTATCGTGCCAACAAGGACAGTGCCGGCATCAACGATGTCCACCGCATGGCTGCCGTTTACGGTTCGTCGAACATCCACGTGAGCGGCAATGCGCTTGTCGATGAATCTCTCTACGGAGGCGGCATGGCAGGCAATGTCTTCAAGTCGGGAGCTCTGTCCGACTACGACGACGGGTGCGCACATATCGACATCGAAGGCGGACGTTTCCGCAATTCCATCTACGGCGGCGGCAATGGTCTTTTCTCCTCAGGGCAGAACACCCAATACACGTCTTCAGCCGACATCGAAGGCGACACCTATCTCTTCATACGGGGCGGCGAATTCGTTTGGGATGAAGAATCCAACTTCTTCGAGACAGCCGGTCGCAATTACAACATAGTGGGAGGCGGGCGCCGTTATTCTGTCGTCCACGGCAATACCTATGTCATTGCCAACAAGTCGCTCTTCTCAAAGGCTTTCATCGACTCGGCACGAATCAACCACTGGGAGTACAACCGCCTCATGGCAAAAAACTTCTCCGTCATCGGCGGCGGCTACGGCAACAACGCGCTTGTGATGGGCGACACCTATGTGACGCTCGATTGCAAAGAGAATGTGAACCTTGAGGAGCAACTTCCTCTCTATTTCACCAACGGAGGCCACAACAGAGAGTTCGACAGTGATGTGAATCGCATGCTTCCACACATTTCGTTTCTGGATGTCTTCGGCGGAGGTTTCTCGGGGGCTGTCTATGGTTCTACCCACGTTACCGTCAAGGGCAATTCCCTGCTCCGCAACCTCTACGGCGGTGGTGTCTATGGCAAGGTGGGTGTGCGTGACTCGTTGCTCAACGAGAGCGACAAGCTCATCTCCGACAACACCCGTTCCTATACCACCGGTTCCTATGTGGACTTCCTGTCGGGCATGGCGTTCAATATCTTCGGCGGAGCCTTCATGGGTGACATCACGGGCGAGACGCATATCACTGTCGGTTCCCTCTCTGATGCAGCTTCCAACAGCCGCATCTACCTCATGTCGGTCTATGGAGGCAACGATGTGAGCGGTAAGATAGCAGGCAACAACAACGAGAATTACGGTGCCAATCTCGACATCTGGGGCGGCAGAATCCGCCACGCTGTCTATGGTGC
>CALBPV010000131.1 GCA_937899265.1 uncultured Bacteroidales bacterium | reverse complement strand
CTTCGGCTGTGGAAGCGTAGATGCCGCGGGTCTGATAGCCGTAGAACTGATAGGGGGTCTCTCCGACCTTGAGTATGGTCTGGGCATCGTCGTTGTTGTAGGACGTGTAGGTTTGGATGAATTTATCCTGGGGACCGAGATCCTTGACAGTGCTCTGCCAATGGGCCAAGCCGAGGTGGATGTTCCAGTTCCAGTCTTTGTTGTGGATGGGAGTCCAACGGAGCTCGGCCTCGAAACCGGCGGTGTTAATCTGGGCCGTGTTGTCATAGTAGGCATCGGTATTGCCATAGACAGCCGAGATTTCGCGGTTGAGCAGGAGGTCGTAGTTCTTGGCCCAGAATCCGTTGACGCGAATGTTCAAGATGTTCTTGAGCAACGACATATCGAAACCGTAATCCACCTGAAGTTTCTTCTCCCACTCGAGTTTCGAGTTGGGCACGCCGTGACGGACGATTGTGCCGAGGTTGAAGAGGTTGTTCGATACATAGTAGTTCTTGCCGTAGTTGGACGAGAAACGGGAGTTGCCTGAGAGCGAGAACTCAGCCGTGAGGTTGAGGTGGTCGTAGGCTTCGGGCATCCACGATTGGTTGGCCATCATGTAGGTGAGGCTGGTAGATGGGAACCATCCGAAGCGAGGCGCATCGGCACCGGAAGCAGACGTTCCGTCGGCAGTGATGCCGGCCGACCATTTCAAGAGGTCGCGCCAAGTGTAGTCGCCGTGGGCGTAGAACGACAGAATCTTCCAGTCGTCGTTGGAACCCAGAATGCTCCACTCATCGGTCATCACGCCGAGAGTCTTGTAGTAGTCGTTGGCGGAGTTGTAACCCTTCGAAGCGTCATACTCATAGCTCTTGGTCATGAAGCGGGCACCTGCGTATGCATTCAGACGATGGACATCGTTGAAGATGTTGTTGTAGGCGGCGTTGAGATTGAAGTAATAGGCATTCTGGCGGATGACACCCATCGAGACGTAGTTCTCACCTGTACCGTAGAGCTGGGGAATAATTGCCTTGTCGCTCACACCGGGCGTGAAGACATATTCTTCAGTATAGTCATAGTAGAGGTTGATGAGGCCGGTGAATGTCCAATGTGTCGTGGGTTTGTAGTTGAGCCCCAAACGGATGTTGGCATCGTAAATCTTGTCCGTGCCTTCCACTGTCCGCACAATGGCAACGGGATTGGAGACATTGTCGTATGCGTAAGCGGGATTGGAGTTGACATTCCATCCGTTGTACTTGGCGTAGCGGTTGATGAGCGAACCGTCGGACAACTGGTCGTAGGGAGACAACATCGGCATGGCGTGATAGGCGGCGAGGATGGGATTGGTTTCAGGAGCCATACCCGTGTTGTTGAGGTCGCTGTTGATATATGCCAGATTGACCGATGTGAAAATCTCGAAGTTGCGGGTCACTGTGATGTTGGTATTGATGGCAGTCGAGTAACGGTCGGTCTTTGTCTCGTCGAGCGTACCGTTTTGGCGGGTATAGCCGAACGAGATGTTGTACTTGGCTACATCGTCACCTCCTTCGACGCGTACGACATTGTCGGTCACAAAAGCGTTGCGGCTGATTTGATCGACCCAGTCGGTATTGTTCTCGAAAAGGTAGGCATAGTAGCCGGGATTGGACGAAAGGAAGGGATAGTCCTGCTGAAGGGATGACAGGGAAGCGTAGCGTGTCTGTCCGATGCCCTGCATATATTCCTTGAACTGTTCCACACCGAGCACGGGAATCTGTTTGGGCTGGCGGGCAATGCCGAACGAGCCTTGATAGGAGATACGGGTTTCGAGGTTGTCACTGGTTGCCTGTTCGGTCTCGATGAGGATGACACCGTTGGAGCCGAGGGAGCCGTACATGGCGGCTTCTGCGCCCTTGAGTACCGTGATGGAGCGGATGTCCTTGGCGTTGTAGCCGAAGAGAGCGTCACGGGAATAGGCATTGAGCACATCGCTGACGCTGACGTTGGCCAGATGGGGCACTCCGTTGATGACCAAAAGAGGCGTGTTCTCGGCATGGAGCGAGTGGAGACCGCGAATGTTGAAATAGGCACCTTCACCGGGCATGCCGCTCTTGCGGTTCACCATAAGGGCTGCATCGCCGCTCTGCCACGAAAGATCGGCAGAGGTAGCGTCCCGCATATCCTTTTTAAATAAGGTAGAAAGCGTGGAGGCTGCGTGGTCACGGGGAACAACGCCGGAAGGCAGTACAACTTCGCCGCTATAGTTTGCCTCGTTGACAGGAACCATAACGATAACCTGAGGAATACCGAAAACACCGTTTTGGCTGAGCGGGTATTCGTGTCCGTAGTAGTCCTGCATAGCCACTTTGACGGTTCCCCGGGTAGCCTTGGTCTTGAGTTCATAGACACCGAGAGAGTCGGTGACGGCAGACCCGCTGGCACCGGGTATCGAGAGAATGACACCTTCGAGGGGCTGGCCGTCGGCAGAGACGACACGGCCGGTCAGTACCTGTTCCTGCGCCATGACGGGAGCAGCCAACAGCAGGGATGCAATTGCAATTGATATCTTGCTATTCATAGGGGCGGATTAATAGTTGTTTGTGGTTGGACGGAGACACCAATGATACATCATCAGCTGGTTGACATTGTTCTTGGTGCGCACATCACTTGAGATTGAAGTCTCATATGTGGCATAATATAGTTCAGCCATATCGCTCGACTCAACACGAATCTTGAAATTACCGTCTTTCTTCAGGGTGACGGTTGCCACCTGATAACCGTCGGTATCATAAGCTGAAGCTTTCTGATAGAGGTCGGGATCCTGGTCATACCACCAGCGCCAGTCAAAATACTCGCCGTAGCCGATGCTCTCTGAACCATAGAAATCGAGACCTTCCATAGCACCGCCACGGTCGAAGTGGAAGTTGGAACCGGTGGCAATCATCGACATGTCTTTGACGCAGATGTTGTCTTCGGTCAGGTCTTCATCCTCGTCTCCGAAGTAGATGCTGAGCGAATAGCGAAGCGAATGCTTGAAGCCCATTCGCAAGTAGTATTCTCCTGCGGGCAGACGTACCTCATGAAGACCATATCTACGGTCATCTGCATTGTACATAAGACCAAGATAATCTACAGAACAAGTCAGACGATCAAGTAGTGCTTCCTCCGTAGGAACTGCGGTAAGAACGTGGTAGTAAATGGTTGGGAGGGTTGAAGAAAGTTCGAACGGCCCTTGCGCATCGTTGATAATGAGGGGATCCTGCCAATTGTTCCATTTAAAATACGCGTTCTGTTGAGCTGCAGTAAGCGCAGACCATACTTGATAGAAACGCGACTTGACTCGATAAATGACGATATGGTTGGGAATACGGAAATCCTCAAGGAAATAAGCCGTACCATTGGAAAGCGTCACACCGTTGAGGTAGTCGGCAATCTGGACGGAAGGTTTCCACTGAGCTGCATCATATTCCGTGAACTTCTCGGTATCGGTCACGTCATCGGCCTCACGGATATAGCCGCCTACGTTGGGATACTGTCCCGAGTAGAAAGGAGCCACTTCCGAGGATGACAGACGACGGTCGGAGAAGCAAGCTGCCAACATCCATTTGCGGAACTTGAGACTGTCCTCGGGGGTTACAGCACGGTTGAGCCAAACGGGAATGCTGTCAAGAGCCGAACAATAAGCTTTCTCGACGAGTTCGTTGTTGGGAATGAATACCGTGGACTGGAAAGCTTCGCTGCGCATATTCCAAGCAACGAGGCCATTTTCAGTGTAGCGGTCCATCAGGGTGTTGCGTACGGCAATGACGGAGTCGCTGTAAATGGTATTGCCCATGGCATCCACGCCGGAAGGAGTGGAAGACGCAGCATCGAAATAACGTTCCTCGAACTCGGAGACAAGACCTTTGAAGAGCGAATAATCCTCGCCCAACGACTGGATATACTCATAGATGGAAGGCTCGACAGTGATGAGATTTTGCACGTAATATACATATCCGTCGGAAGTCTTGACCGTCTTGGTGACAGGTTCCTCGTTGAGGCACATCTGGCCGTTGTCATTCTTCGAAATCCAAAGATTCTTACCGGACATCATGTAAATACCGTTGCCCTCCACGAACGAAGAGGGTGCAAAAGGAACATCGCTCACCAGGTTGCGGGCCTCGTCATCGGTCAGGCTTCCCGAAATGGAAGCATCTCTGACAGCAATCACCGTCACACCGCTGCCTTCGCTCATCGAACGTTGAATCTGATGATAGGCTCCGGAGATTTTTGTCAAATCGGATTGGGAATTGAGGTATTCGGCTACAGTGCCTTGGAAGACTTCAACCGAACTTGTCGAAGAAAGGGTACTGCCGTCGAAATGGTCATCCCACTCGTCAGAGCAACCAGCTGCGCCGAGCATCAGTAAGCAGAAACTTGCCGTCAGGCTCGTTCGCTTGATAATATTGAAGTATTTCATTGAAATATGCATAAAATCAAATTTCATTAGTTAATAACTCTCTAAAGTTCCAATCACTCGGTAATGGGGATAAACTCAAGGTAGTCCCACATTTGGTGATAGGTGCTACCTGTTTTTGCGTTGATATCAAGGAACGTCCCTCGGAATTGATGAGTTCCTGATGCAGAAAACTCAATCTCTGAGAAAAGTTCCAACTCACCATTGCCATATGTATAGCGATCAGCAGGCAGTCCGCGGAATACATACTTATTGGTCGTCCATGAGTCTATATCAAGTTCGGGATCAATTTGGAACTTGGTAAGAGAACCTGCGGCATGAAAGTTACGTAATGTGGATTCGGATGCATAATGAAGGACAATACGGTATTTGCCGGCAATAATCGTAGGAGATGTTAACTGAATCCATCCGGCATAGCCAAGATTGAGTATGAGCAAATTATTCATATATGCTCCGTATGCATTTGTGGTTGTTTCACGAGATGAGGTGTACTTGCATTTCTTGAAGCCCACCTTTCTATAGCTCGTAACGGATGCCTTAGCCGTATTTGCTTTGTAGGTAAATGTGGCATCGGAAATTTCTCCGTATTGCCCGTCGCGATAGCTGGAGGTACCTTCATCGTATGCAAGGTCAATCTGATATTCACGATTGGACATAGCGTTGCTGAACAGTTCGCCCAAACGGTTGGAAGCTCCGTAGCCATTGACGAAGTTGATAATTTCGGACGTGTTGCAGAAATCCCACCGAACGGTTACAGGCTCGGGTGTCCAAACGGGCATCCAATAGTCAATCTTGTGGATGTAGCCGTTGCGGGTTTCGATATTGGAACGGAGAATGTGAGCCGTCTTGTTAATTTTTGTTTCGGTGACAGTTTCGCCGTCCTCTTCCAACACATTTTCACAAGTCAGCACCTGACCGCTCAAATTCGTGTCGTAGATGAGAATTTGGTCGGGGGTATCGAAAGAGAAAAATTTCTCGCGGGAAATGCTTTGGTCGAAGAAGTGGTAGGCCACATAGTTCCAAAGAGCATCAGGTTCGGAGCCTACACGCGTCTTGAGGTCGGCCAGACTGTTAATTCCGGCGGCATGCATGGCCTCATCGGTGGGAGCGAAACAAGTGAAGTTATAATTTTTGATGGAATAGCCACCTCCGGGGATGCGTATGGTGTCACGTATTCTGCCCACAATCTCATCATAGCCACAATCGCGTGCAGCTGCGGCAAAGATGGAATATTCGCCCAATTGTTCAAGGCGTTCAACCATTGTTTCGGCGAGCGGGTGAATCACGTCATCCATGTAATAAATCATCGCATTCGAGGCCTGAATGAAATTGATACCTCCGCTGTCTCGGGGCTGTACGGCAGCCTGGTTATTGAGGAAGATAGTGGAAGGCTCAAGAATTTCATCCGTACGGTCGGCATCATCAACTTCGGTGTTGATATGTCCGAAGGACGGACGCAGATAAGCTTGGAAGAGCGATTGGGATGCTATGGCCTCCCCATCAACGGCATAGTTAATGAAGGTTTCACTATTAAGTTTTGTACCATTGATGATGTGGTTTTGAACAACATAACGAGCGTAGGTGAGATCCAAATCCGTAACGTTTTCTACTCCTCGCCACTTGAGGAACTCTTTCATTGCCTTGTTTGTGGGAGCAAATACGGTGGCAGAAGCCTCGGCGCTCTTCAATCCATTATAGTAGTCAGCGTACTTTAAAAGCTCAAGCCACATCGAGAAATCTTCATTATATTTCTCGAGAATGGACGTACACGTCATCTCCTCTTCCACATCGGTGGGCGTTACAAAAGTTTCGCCTTCGAAGGGATCGTCACAACCGGCCAGTCCGGCTAAAAGAATAAATGAAAAATTAAAAGTGAAAAATGGACTGCGGATAGCAGATGACATCTTTCTGATTGTATTGTGTATCATCGTCATACTTGTTTAATTCGTGATTTAATCTTTCATTTAATTATAATACGGATTCTGAATGAGATTGGCATTGCGCTCTATTTCCGTGCTCATGATGGGCAGGAAGAGGGCGTTGTCGCTGGTGAGTACGGAGCGGAGCCACGATAGGCTGGCTGTTTGGTTATATTTAGTTACCTGACTGATTAGGAGGCTCTGCTTGTAGCGATTATCGTTGCTGCGACCCATACGCAGGAAGTCGTACCAGATTTTGCCTTCGCCGAGGAACTCCATCTTGCGTTCGTCGAGAACAGCTTCGAGCAGTTCTTCCTGACCGTAAGTCTCGACCTCGTCAAGTGCATCGGATTCAGAGAGGCCTGCAGCGATGTTCTCGGTGAGACCGGCACGTTCACGAATGCGGTTGATGCACCTTACGGCTTCCAATTTATGCTGCGCAGTGGGGTTCTCTCCGTCGATGAGCAGAAGGGCTTCAGCCTTCATGAGGATGACATCTGCCACGCGGTAGATGATGAAATTGGGGTCATAATAGGAGGAAGTTCGCTTCTTGTCCTCCGTTGTGGAACCTACATATTTCCAGCAGTAGCCTGTGGTCATGCTGAGCGACATGCCAGCCGATCCACCGGGGAAAATGGCGGCATGATAGGTTCGGGGAGACTCTGCGATGATAGCACCATCCTCGTCGCCCGATACTTCAAAGTATTCTCTGGCCATGTCTTCACATGCTGCACGCGACACTTGGAAACGACGGTTGGCCAGCTGGTCGTCGAACATGATGGGAAGGTCGTTGGTCTGGTCCTCCTGATAGTTCCACTGCAGCTCAAAGATGCTTTCGTTGCTGTTGCCAGGGTTGAAGATGGAGAAGTAGCTGTTGCGGGTAGGCGTAGCCATGAAGGCGGGAGCTTTGGCACTGCCGCTGTTGAGGATGGCGTTGCAGGCATCGATGGCTTGCTGGTAATCTTCACTCCAAAGGCTCACGTCGGCCAGAAGAGCATAGATGGCCCATTTGGTGGCACGGCCTTTTGTTTCCCATGTCGTGGAATATTCTTCACGGGCAGCACCCAGAGCGATGGCTTCCAGAAGGTCGGATTTAATCTGAGCCACAATTTCGGCTTCCGAACTTTTGGGAACATTGATTTCCACGTTGTCGTCATCGTAGGCTTTAGTTACGAGCGGCACGTCGCGCCAGTTTCTCACGAGGTAGAAATAGCAGAGTGCACGCAGGAAATAAGCTTCTGTGTAATGTGCGTTGCGCGCTCCTTCGCTGTAGGTGTCATCATTCTGGAAGGCCTCCTCGGCACGTTCCAAGACGGTGTTGGCGATATTGATGATTTTGTAGAACGTGGACCAGTTGCAGAAATTGGTGTTCGAAGCCTGCATCTGCCAAGTCTGCAGCCGGGTGTTCGACTGAGCGTTGTAGATGAGGCCCGCACGTGTCTCACCCCACGAAAGAAGCATGGCACTGTTGTCGGACGTATTATCGACCATGGAACGCAGGTAGTAATAACCGCCCACGACGATGTTCTCAACATCCTGTTCGGTCTGCCAATAGTCGTCGGCCACCTGCGAGTTTTCGGGCTTTACCTCCAGATAGTCTGTGCAGGAGAAAGCCCCGATTCCAAAGATGCAAGCACCCGTTACAGCAGCCAACTTTGTCATTATATGCTTGAATGATTTCATATCTTTTCCTTTCCTCATTAGAAATTAAGAGTGAGACCTACAGCCACACGACGGCTACGAGGAGTCTTCGCATCATCGACGGCAATCTTTGTTACGTTCGACGGAATGGTAACCTCTGGATCCTGTCCTTTGTAGTCGGTCCATGTGAAGAGGTCATAGCCGGTCACGAAGGCCGTGATGCCGGTAGAATGAATCTTCTCGCAGATTTTCTTGGGCAGTTTGTAGTTCAGTGTGAGGGTCTGCAGACGGATATAGGAGCAATCCTCCACGAAACGGTCGCTGCCGAGGTAGTTCATGCCGTAGGCGTACAAGGCGCGGGGCACGTCGGTCACATCGCCTTCGTGTGTCCAGCGGCGCAGTACGGCCTTTGACTGGTTGTCGGTATTGTACATGGCCTCGTTGTTCATACGGGCCTGGTTGATAATCTTTTGGCCGAGACGGTAGTGGAACCGCATGTTAAGCGTCCAATCTTTGTACCTCACGTTAACGCCTGCACCACCGGTAACCATCGGGTTGTAGTTGCCGAGGTAGATGATATCGTTCTCGTCAATCTTACCGTCGTGGTTGATATCTTCGTACTTGGCATCGCCGGGGTAGCAGCGATAAGAACCGTTCTTCATAATGATAGGCTGGCCTTCGAGGTCACGCATCACGTTGCCTTCGGCATCGAGAGCGTAGGTGTCTTCGAGATTCTGATATACACCCAAAGAATGGTAGCCGAAGAAGGAGCCTACAGGTGTGCCGGCAACGAGTTTCTTGGCATACTCGCCGTTCTTGAACGAATAGGTATCCTCCGTCATGTTGCTGGGGAGTTCGAGTATCTCGTTTTTGTTGCGGTTGATGTTGAAATCGACAGCCACACGCCAGTTCTTGTTCTTGAAGATTTCGTAGTCGATGCGGTATTCCCAACCGGAGTTACGCATGCGACCGGAGTTGATGAAGGCCAATTTATCGAACGCAGATGTGGCGGCTGTGGCCACACTCTTCTGGAGAAGATCCTTGGTGGTCTTTACGTAGTAGTCGAATGTCATCTTCACGCGGTTGTTCCAGAAAGCGAGGTCGGTACCCAAGTCCCATTCTTCTGCGGTCTGCCATTTCAGCTTATTGAGCTGCATGGAGTTGGGAGTTACAGGAGTGATGGTTCCGTATTTGCCGGAAACAGCCTGATAGGTGCCCACGTATGGCGAGGTGCCCGTAGGAGCAGCGCCCGACTGACCCCAGCTGAAACGTATCTTGGCTTGCGAGAGCCACTTTTCGGTCTTCTCGTGAATCCATTCGAGATCCTGAAGGTTGACGGCAGCGCCGTATGACTGGAAGAGACCCCAGCGGTTGTCTGCGGAGATGGCAGAAGTACCTTCGTAGTTCCAGGTGCCGTTGATGGAGAGCCAACGGTCATAGGTATAGTTGAGGTTGCCGATGGCAGAGAGCGTGCGGACATCGGACTTGCCGCTGTTGAGCGACTCGCTCCAAATGGTGCCGCCGTTGACGGGGTCTCCCATGCCGCCTGTTGCCACACCGTAAACCTGAGTGGCATAGGTGGAGCCGGTAGTCTGTTGTGTGCGCCAGATGGCGGCAGCGACGATGTTGTGTTTGCCGTCCATCCAACTTTGGTTGTAGAGCAACTTGGTTTCCGACTGGAGCGAGAAGTTGTTGGTGTAGCCGTCATAGCTGCGGTTGTTCCATTCGCTATCGACATCCACGCCCGTCACTTCCTGAGGCAGATAGCTGCGTGTCTTGATGGTTTTGAACTTCATCGAGACATAGCCTTCGAGAGAGAGGATGGGAGCATCGTTCTCATCGACCAGAATACGGTAGCGCGGACGGATGGTGATTTTCTCTTCCTTGGTATTGGTGTTGCTGTACGATTCGTTGACGGCAGCAATGGGATGGAAGTTTTTGCTACTGTTGCTGTTGAAGGCGCCCTGAAATTCGTTGGCATCCTGATAGGTGAAATAGATGTCAGTGGGTTCGCCTGTTGCATCGTCGATGTAATAGGGCGACTTGTTGGGCATCTTGCGCATAGCCTCGGTACGAACCACCTCGGGTTTGAAATAAGGTTGTTCGTTCTTGGTGTCGGAGTAGGTGAACTCGGCCACCACGTTCAGCCGGTTACTGAAGTTGTAACCTACGTTGAGCGTAGAGGTGAGACGCGACAAGTCGGTTGCTTTGGTTGTACCGCCTTCGTTGGTATAACCGAGAGAGAAACGGTAGGTAGCTTTCTCACCGCCGCCCGACATCGAGAAGTTGTTGTCGGTGGTCACTGCATTCTTGCGAACGGCTCCGAGCCAGTCGGTGTCGGTGTTATATTCGTCGAAATAACTCCAGTCAGGCTGCCAGCCGATGGCGTATGCTTTCTGGTCGAACAGCTGTTCGAGAATGGTGTTGCGGTTCAGACCCTGAGCGTTGGCTGTGTTCCAAATGGCATCCTGCATGTAAGCCGTGTATTCGTTACCGCTCAGCATCGGGATGGGATCGGGCTCGAACTTAAAGGTGGTTTTGTTCGAGAAGGTAAATTTCGGTTTGCCGCGCAGACCCTTCTTGGTGGTAATCAAGAGTACACCATTTGCACCCTTTGTACCATACAATGCCGTTGAGGCGGCATCCTTCAGCACCTGGATGTCTTCGATATCGTTGGGGTTCAACGAAAGCATGTCGGCGAAGTCCTCGGTGTTGGCTGTCGAGAAGTCGAAGTCTTCCGAGATATCGGTATTATAAGGAACGCCGTTGATTACGATGAGGGGGTCGGCCGAGCCGTTGAGGGTGGCCGTACCGCGAATACGGATGGAGCCCTTGGCACCGGGGTCACCGCCGGCGAGAATATCCACACCGGCCATTTGGCCCTGCAGAGCCTCTTCGACTGACGATACGGGGAGAGACTCCATGACATCGTCCATCTTGATGCTTTGGGTGGAACCCGTGAAAGTCTTGGCTGAAACGCCAAGTTCACTGCGCTGCACACGTTCGGTGGCCACAACGACCTCCTTGAGCTGCTGCGAGTCCTCCTTCATGGTGACATTCTGCACTTTCTGTCCGGTATAGGGCACACGTTGAGCCGACATACCGATGAAAGAATAGACGATGGTAAGCTTCGAACCTGCCGGCATTTTGATGGAGTAGTTACCGTCCATGTCGGTAATAGTACCGGTGAGGGTACGGTTCTGCTCGTTGACGACAGCGATGTTGACACCCATCATGGGCTCGTTAGCACCGCCGAAATCTTCGAAGACAGTACCTGTGAGGATGGCCTGCGCGGATGCTGTCGATGCCGAAAGCATCAGGACGAGCATGAGGGAAATATGCTTTAATATGCTTTTCATATCCTAACTTAATATGTCGTTGATATTATTTCTGCTGCTCAGGCCAGTTATTTTCGAATACATCTGTAATAAACTGCACACAGCCGTCATCGAAGACGAAGGGGAGACAGTCGTAATCCGTAAGGAAGGGAACGGTGTGACCCTGTACGATGTCTTGTCCCTGAGAATTTCTGAAATCAGCGTTTGCTTCAGCGCGGGCATACAACTTGCCGCCGTTGTCATATATATATATGTACGCGCTGCGCGCGGGAGAATACGAGATGTCGGCAATCGTGGGGATGGCAGTATCCTGACCCCATCCGGGATAGGGGTATTCGGTAGCGGGAGCTGTCGATTCCGGCAAGAAGTACTGGAGCATGTAGTGCTGCAGGTGGGTCTGCTCTTCCGAACCGTCGGCGGGAGCAGAGCATTTGTCCCAGAAGTCGGCATCATCGGCAGAGGTCGCCGTGGTTGTGATGTAAGGAATCTTGCCTTGGAGGATGGCCTGCTTGATGGCATCGGTGGTGGGAACCAGCATCATGCAGTCCTCGGTCATGTAGTTCATGGTCTGAGCCTGCTCGTCAATCATGTTGGCAAGAATGAGCACCTTGATGAATCCCTGGAAGAGGGTACCCTCATCGTTGCGGTGAGAGTAAATCATGGGGATGAAGTTGGCGTAGATAGCCTCTGAGTTCGAACCGCGCATCAGGAACCGGTTTTCCCGGGTGTCGTAGCTATAACAGTGACCGTTGGTCCAAGACGTTCCGCGGAATGTCAGCTCATCGAAGGAGGCATATACTGAATCGAGGGTCGTCAAGTCGTTGCCCGCATAGTGAATCAGATTGTTGTACTTGAACGAGTTGGACACCTTGCCGTCTTTCACATAAAGGTAAAGGCGGTAGTTGGTGTTGAGCGTACGATAGACCTTCAGTCCCGACGTGGGCAGTTGTTCTGCTCCGCCCGTGAGGCTGATGATGTGGGAGTTGACGTAGTTGGCCTGTTCGCCCGAGCCGAGGTTGCCGGCGGTGGTTGAGCCTACGGGACCGTTCTTCAACTTGTCGCTTTCTTCATCATACCATACGTTGTTGGCCTCGAACTGTGCGTCGTTGGGATAAAGCATGATGAAATTCACGTCCATGTCGGTGAGTGTCGATTGCATATCGCTGGCACCCAACATACGCAGGAACATGTTGTAGCGTTTATACTTGTAGGCGGGCCCCGTCACAGAACCGAATACGGCAGGAGGCGTCAGAATCGACTGGCCGTAGAGCACACCGTTGACACACATCTTGCGGTTCTGCTGAGGCACAGCATCCACATCGAAAAGGATGGTTGTTTTGGTGAAAAGGTTCTCTACGTCGCCGTTCTTGATTTCCTCGGGGAAAACCATGCTGTTGGGATCTATACTGTTGGAGAGCAGGTAGTTGATGGCATCCGACGAGATGCTGTCATAATTCACCTCCAAGGGATAGCCCGTGGGATCTTCGGAATCGCCCCAATAGGAAGTATAGAATTCGTTAAAGGCGGCATTTGTGGGAGCGAAGACCGAATAAGCGGTGCTCGACAAGGCCGACATCTGCATATAGTCGTTCACGGGCCATTCGCTGTCGATGTTGGGCACACGGAACGATGTGTTCTGATAGAGCCGCTGATAGTAGGTGTGTGTGCCGCCTCCGTAGGTCGAAGTCAAGTCTTCATCGGCCGCAAAGTAAGCAGCCTGATCATACAGGCGCAGGAAGAGGGAGTATTCTGAGTTCTGCTCCAACTCGGTGTGGATGGTTTCCAACGGACGAATCACGCGGTCCACCATGTAAAGATAGCCGTTCTTGGCAGGTACGGCATATTCTGTCACAGATGCGTCGCTCACGTTGAAGCCGTTGTCTCCGGTCCAAGAGGACTCGGGGAAGAAATATTCGTAGTTGTACTTGGCATCAATAATCAGGGTGTTGAACATAGCATAGCTGAACACGGGGATGAAACGCTCCAGATGGTAAACTTCCACCGAAACTCCCGACGTATCGACCAGCGAACCGTCGCTCAGCATCATTCGTGAAGGCTCTGTCACGCTGACCGGGTCTTGCGAACGGGTACGGAACTTGTAGTACAGACCCGCATTAATCTCCTTTTGGTCGTCGGTGGCACCGTCGCCTTCGTTGGGTCGGAAATTGACAAGTTTGTCCTTGTCAAACGAATAGTAGAGCAGATGGAACCCCACCAGCTTTTTCAGTTCGCCAACCGGGATGTCCTCCACTTTCGTAGTGCCGTAATTGGCTTGCAAATACGAGTTCATCGAGGCATCGTTGGGTGCCATAACCGTCAAGATGGCACGACCCTTCAACAGGCTCGTGTATTCGCAGCGGTCAACGGCAGAGAGGAAAAGCGAATAGTCGCCGCGTTCCTCCAGAATCTCATAGATTGAGCCTTTGATCCAATCTGGCTCCTCATAGTAGTCCTTCATCTTGTCTTGGCAAGACGAGAAGAAAAGAGCTGCTGCGGGAACCGTCATCAGACCGAGTGCCATTCCTATGGACTTGATTGTTCTCAGCATGTTGTTATTTTTTTGTTTTATAATTGTTTACGATTTTTATTTTTGTCCGAATTACAATAAGCCTGCTCCGGGCACACTTTTTATGAGGCAAAAATAGGATTTTTTTTCCATTTTTCCAAACAAATTGATAATTTTAACGCATCTTGTCCTTATTTTGGTTAAATTTTGCCCGTTTCTGGCCGTTTTTTCCACCTGAAACAGATATTTTGAGTGTGTCGGTGTTAATGTTTCTTTAAAGGGAATCTGTCCGGCCCAGCTACACAAACCCGCCGGTCAATCGGTTTGAATGGCTTGTTTGGGCGAGATTTTTGACACTAATCCAGACGGAATCAGCATAGTGAGCAGAATCAGCAGAGCCGTCCCCGCGTTCAAGGCAGCTACATGCCACAGAGACAGGTCCACGGGCACACGGTCAAGATAATAGTTTTCCGGATTGAGGGAGAGCGGATGCCACAAGTACTGAACGGCACAGAATCCCAAGCCGAAGAGGTTGCCCCAAAAGAGGCCCTTGAGGGTCAGCAGGGCCGACACCCACAGGAAGATTTTGCGTAGAGTTCCGTCTCCACAGCCCAAAGCCTTGAGGATGCCGATGGTCGAGGTGCGTTCGAGAATGATAATGAGCAGGCCGCTAATCATGGTAATAGAGGCTACGATGCCCATCAGGAAGAGAATGACCCACACGTTGGTGTCCAGCAGGGAAAGCCAGCTGAAGATTTGCGGATAGACATATTGAACGGGTCGGATGCGATAGGGTGTTCCGATGCGGTCGGTCTGTAGGCGAAGGAGCTTTTGCAGATTGTCTTGTTCATCCGTCACGCGGTCGAAGTCGTCCATTCTGATTTTTATACCGCTCACCATGTCATCGTCCCATCCTGCCACCTCCTGCACGAAGGGGAGGAGACAGACGGCCTGTCGGGCATCGGCTTCCGAAAAGTGGGTTGCATAGATGCCGCTCACGGTCAGTGTTCTGACTTTGAGGGAAGCTCCTCCTGCGGCCCACGCGTTCACGTTGTGTGTTCCCTCACGTTTTACGAAATAGGCTTTCACCTCGTCGCCCGTTTTGAGTTTAAGTGCCGAGGCGATGGTTTGCGGCAGGTATATTTCGTTGGGTTCGGTCGGATGTGTGCCTTCTGTGTTGTGGCTGTCGAAGAAGTTCCAGTCTCGGTCGGGGGCTTCTCCCGTCAGGCCGATGGCTTGGAAGGCGCTGTCGGTTTTGAGCACGCAGAGTTTGGTGGCATACGGGGTCACCTCCCGGTAGCCCGGTCTGTTTCTGAGTGCTCCGAGCAAACTGTCGCTTACGCAGAGGGGAGCTGTCTCGTAGCTTGCATTGTCGGCCATGGCTTCCACGTGGATGTGTCCGGCCATTCCGCTCACCATGGCTTCGATTTCGTGCTTGAATCCCGTGACAATGGCCACCGAGACAATCATCACGGCCAGACCGATGGCAATAGCGGCTACTGCAATACGAATCGCCGGCGGTGTCGCACCCTGCTGTGCGTCACCGTCGGTGGGTCGGTTGTAGATTCGTCTGGCAATGAAAAGCGGAAACATTCCGATGCGTTTTTAAGTTTCAGGTTTCAGCCTCTCCCCAGCCCTCCCCTGAAGGGAAGGGGGCGGGGTTTCAAGTTTCTCCAGTGCGTTGTAGGTCTCCAGTGCCTTTTGGAGCACGATAAGGGCGTGTTTCAAGTCTTGTTTGTTGAGCACGTATGCCAGTCGCACTTCGTTCTTGCCGAGACCCGGGGTCACATAGAAGCCCGAGGCGGGAGCCATCATCACGGTGCAGCCCTCAAACTGAAAATCGCTCAGACACCAGGCACAAAACTTCTCGGCATCATCCACCGGCAATTTGGCCACCGTGTAGAAGGCGCCCATCGGGATGGGGGAATAACAGCCGGGGATGCGGTTGATGCCGTCAATCAGGAACTTGCGGCGTTCCACATATTCGTTGTATGTGTCGAGCATATACTCCGGATCGGCATCGATGGCTGCTTCGGCAATGAGCTGTCCGATGAGCGGAGGGGAGAGACGGGCTTGACAGAACTTCATCACGTTGGCTCTCACGGCTGCATTTTTCGTCACGATGGAGCCCACGCGGATACCCGTCATGGAGTAGCGTTTCGACACCGAGTCGATGAGAATCACGTTCTGTTCGATGCCTTCCAGATGGCAGGCCGAGATGTAGGGAGCCCCCGTGTAGCAGAACTCACGATACACTTCGTCCGAGAAGAGAAAAAGGTCATATTTCTTGACGATATCCCTCAATTGGCGCATCTCTTTTTGGGTGTAGAGATAACCGGTCGGATTGTTGGGGTTGCAAATCAAGATGCCTTTGGTCTTGGGTGTGATAAGTTCCTCAAACTTCTCCATTGGGGGCAGGGCGAAGCCTTCATCGATGGATGTGGGAATCGACTTGATAACCGCACCGGCCACGATGGCAAATGCCATGTAGTTGGCGTATGCCGGTTCTGGCACGATGATTTCATCGCCGGGATTCAGACACGACATGAAGGCGAACAACACAGCTTCGGAGCCGCCGGTGGTCACGATGATGTCTTCTATGTCGGCGTTGATTTTGAATCGGTGGTAGTAATTGGCCAGTTTCCGGCGCAAAGACAGAAGACCTTCCGAGGGACTGTATTCCAGCACCTTGCGGTCGATATGTTTCAGTTCGTCCAGACCGGCCTGCATGGTCGGGAGGTCGGGCTGACCGATGTTGAGATGATATACCTTCACGCCTCGTGCTTTGGCTGCATTGGCAAGCGGCACAAGTTTACGAATCGGGGATTGGGGCATGTCCTGCCCGCGTTGTGAGATATTAGGCATTCCTTTTGGGGGGGATATATTGTTTGCGATTAAATTATCCGTCAGAGAGAATCGTAGCTGCCCGTGAAAGTGGTCGTGCTCATGTCGCCTGTTTCGAGTCCGAGTTTAAGCCATTTCTTGCGCTGCTGGGAGGTGCCGTGAGTGAACGATTCCGGCACGGCATAACCTTGGGCTTTCTTCTGGAGGTAGTCATCGCCGATTTTGAGCGAAGCGTTGATGGCTTCGTCGATGTCGCCTTCTTCGAGCGACTGGTAGCGTTTGTTCTCATAGTGACCCCACACGCCGGCATAATAGTCGGCGAGGAGTTCCAGCCGCACACTGATTTCGTTGGCAGCAGCTTTGTCGAGACTTTGCATCTGGCGATGGGCTTGACCCAAGGTCCCCAACAGATATTCAACGTGGTGTCCTACCTCGTGGGCAATGACATAGGCGTATGCAAAATCGCCGTCGGCTCCGATTTGAGACTTCATCGTCGTGAAGAACGAGAGGTCGATGTAGAGCTTTTGGTCTCCCGAGCAGTAGAAGGGGCCTACGGCAGCATTGCCTGCGCCGCATGCGGTCGAAACAGAGCCCGTGTAAAGCACCAGCGTGGGATTTTGGTATTGTTTGCCCATTTTGCGGAACACTTCTTCCCAGACATCTTCGGTCGAGGCCAGAATCTGACGGGAGAATTCGGCCAATGCTTCCTCTTCGTCCGTTGCTTCGTAGCTGCTGCCGGCAGAGGTTGTCTGTGACGAGTTGTCGATGCCGCTGCTCGCACCCATCAAGATTTCCAACGGGTTGCAACCGCCCGCGTAGCTCAGAATGACGAGTGCCACAATGGCGATAATTATCCACTTGCCTCCTTTGCCGTTGAGCAGGCTCAGCAACATGGGGAGCATACTGCTGCCTCCGGAGAGGCCTCTCATCGACCCGCCCGAGTTTTGTCCTCGGCGGTCTTCTACATTGTCGCTTTGACGACGTCCGTCCAGTTTCATTGTTTTATATTGTTTGGTTTCGGTTCTTGTGTTTCAAAAAAGCCCCGTTAATCTTTTTGGGATTAGCGGGGCTTTCAGAGCTCGCGGAGAGAACGAGATTCGAACTCGTGGAACCCTAATCAGGTTCGTCGGTTTAGCAAACCGGTGGTTTCAGCCACTCACCCATCTCTCCTAACATTGCTGCCAAACCAGCATTTCTTTTGGAAAAGCGGTGCAAAGATAGGCTTTTTTTTCGAAACTGCCAAATATTTTTCTAAAAAAATGCGAAAAATTCGTTTTTTCACGATTTTAAGTGTATCTTTGCAGCCAAAAGATGACAAAATGAAGCCTAAGATTACAACGAACAGTAAAAAACGGACCTTTCTCAAGGTGCTCGCCGTCCTCGCCGTCACGCTGCTTTTGGCCGGAGGTGCCGTCGGATATGCCGTTTGGCAGATGACAGTGCCCTCTGCTCTCACCCGTGACATCTGGCTCTACGTGCGGCCGGGCGACACGCGTGATTCCATACTTGCCCAACTGCGTGACAAAGGGGTCGATTCGCGGCGCGTCTTTTGGATTGAACGGTGTATGGACTATTACCAACTCGACGACATTCTTTCCTCGTCCGACCGTTCGGGTGCCTATCTCCTTTCCATCGACCTGCCTGCCCTCCGGGTAGCTTCGCGCATCGCCCGCCACCAGCAGACGGCGGTTCGCATTGCGTTCAACAACGTGCGTCTTGCTTCCCAGCTTGCTTCCCGCATCACCGAACCGCTCCTCATCGACAGTGCCGCCATGATGACAGCGCTTCGAGACACGGCCCTGCTGCGCAGTCTGGATGTGGATACAGCCACCGTACTGACCCTCTTCCTGCCCGACACCTATCAGGTATGGTGGAATATCAGTGCCGAGGATCTGATTCGGCGAATGTACCGCGAACACGAAGCCTTCTGGACTCCGCAGCGCAAGACTCAGGCGCAGGCTTTGGGACTTACTCCCGTGCAATGCAGCATTATCGCCTCCATTGCCGAAGAGGAGACGCATAATGCCGGCGAAATCGGCATCGTGGCGCGTCTCTATGCCAATCGTTTCAGAATCGGAATGCCGCTTCAGGCCGACCCTACGGTGAAATATGCAGTAGGAGACTTCTCTCTGCGGCGCATTCTCGCCGAGCATCTTCAGACCCCGTCGCCCTACAATACATATCTCCACGCCGGTTTGCCGCCCGGACCCATCCGCATTCCCGAAAAAGCGACTCTCGATGCCCTGCTTCAATCCAAGGAACATCCTTATTTATATATGTGTGCCAAGGCCGACTTTTCGGGCACCCACAATTTTGCCCGCACGCTCCAGGAACATCAGCGCAACGCAGCTCTCTATCACAGGGCGCTCAACAAACTCAAAATCAAACCCTGAACGGACAAAATATAAACGGACTTGCTCATCTCGGGCAAGTCCGTTTTCTATGTACGCGAGGCGGGACTCGAACCCGCAAGCCTTTCGGCACCAGATCCTAAGTCTGGCGTGTCTGCCAATTCCACCACTTGCGCTTAATGCGGGTGCAAAGATAAAGCATTTTTTTGACTTCGCCAAACTTTCGGGCCGAAAAATGTCAAAAACCTGCTTCTTTTGTTCCGCAGCGGGGTGGTTCACTCCTGCTCATCGTAGGTTTTGAGGGTGTTCTCGTTGATATAGGTGCGCGCTGCCTCGATGATGTCGTCTTTGTGATTCACTGTCATCGACACGGAATCCATATCGACTTTGAAGTCGGGGTCGATGCCGCCTTCTACCGACTTTTTGTTTTTGTCGTACATCGGACAGGCTGAGAACCTCAGCGTCCAGCCGTTGGGCAACACCGTCGAGAAAGGCATGCCCGAGCCGCCGCCGGTTTTGTCGCCGAAGGTTTTGATTTTGCGTCCGCCGATGCCGTCAGAGGCTTTCATGGCCATCACAAAGATGTTGGTGGCCGAATAAGCCGAGCGGTTGGTAAGCACCACAACAGGCTGTGTTTTTGCGTCCCAATAGATGCGACCGTCCGAGCGGCTGTCGAGTTTGATGGGCTCAGGGGTCGAGAAGTCGTTGTGTCCTTTTCCTGTTTTGTGCTTCAGGTAGCCGTAGGTCAGGTCGGCCTCTCCGAATCGAGAAGCTATAGTAGGAACGTTGGTGAGCGCACCTCCTCCGTTGTCGCGCACATCGATGATGAGCCCTTTCGCCATGTTCAAGGCGGCCAACATGTAGTCGAGATTGGTCTCGCCGGGCGATACGCTGAACGACTCGTAGCGGATGTAACCCACCGAGTCGGGCATGAGACCGTATTTGAAGCCGGCGGCTGTCCAATAGTTGGTGCCCAGGTAGTGGCGTTCCAGCAGGTTGTTGTCAAAGTTCTGCGGGTAGTCTTCATACCACGCCCAGTAACGCGCAGTATTGAAGGGTGCGTAGATGTTGACGTGTCCGTCGCATAGCAGGTCGAGCATGGAGTCGAGCAGTCGAAGTTCCTGCACCATCGTTTTGACCGAATCGCGGAAGTAGGGTTTGTATCTCGTATAGACTTCATCCCAATCGACGTTTTTCTCGTCGAAGAAACAGTAATGCTCGTCTATCGCACGCCAGCAGGCCTCAAAGGTGCCCAGAAAGGTGTCATCTTCCTCGAGGCTGTCGTCATCGAGACAGGAGGGGAGAGCCAAAAGGGCAACGGCAGTGGCCATACGGGCGAGAAGATGGGGGAGATGTTTCATTTTCAGTAAGCCATTTGATAGTTGTCGAGAAGGTATTCCCGGTTGGCCTGACGGCGCGTAAAGGGAAGGGTGGAGAAGACCACGCCTGCCACCAACTGGAGAGAAGAATAGCGCTGGGTAATGTTGTGGATTTTCATCGTTTCGATGTGCCACGCCATACCCAAACGTATGGGATATTTGGTGAACTGGAGGTCGGTGGTCAGCCGCACGTCGAGATCCTGTTGGTTGTGGATCGATGTGAAGTTGGTGTAATTGCCGCCCTGATTGAGATAAAATGTCTCGTAGTACGAAGCTCCGTATTCGGGCATGAGCGCCCACCCTATGAGGGGAGCCTGCAATTCGAGCCGCACGTTATGACTGCGTTTTGCACCGTAGTACCAAAGACCCAGCACCGAGAGTCCGATGTTTTGGCAGAGCCGTACGTTGACGGGATTGTTGGATGATGTCAGTTTGAGGTTGTAGTCGAAGCCGGCATCGAGACCGCCGTACAGGCCGGCTTTCACTTTCCAGTCACCAGCCCGGGGTTGCCGTTCCAGAGGATGGAAATCCCACAGCATCGTATAGCCGTAGTGCAGACGTCCGACCCACGAAGTCGTGTGATTGCCTTTGTCGTCGCCCGTCATGAAATCGAGCATGATGTGTTGGAGGTTCGACAGGCGTGCATGCCGTAACTGGCGCGACCGTTCGTACTGAATCCCCAGCGAGGTGCCGTCGTAGCGCAGGGGAGTAAGGTAAGTGTCGCGCATTTTGCCTTGGCCGGCCTGGAGGGTAAGGACATGCGTGACGGGACGCAGCAAGGCCGTGTCTTGCGCCGCAGCAGGCAGCAGAAGAAATGCGGGGAGGAGGGTGAAGAGCAGTCGTTTCATCATGCTTTATCGGGTTCCATGACGAGATCGCCGGGATCGTCGTCGCCGTTGTCTTCTTCAGGAGCAGGGGCTTCGATTTCCTCGGCATCGGTGTCAGGCATGCGTGTGGGCTCCAGTTCTGTTATCTTGACGATACAGGCCGTCGAGATGCGTTTGCCCAGGGTGTTGGCTTTGCGCACGGGCACAAAGTCCTCGGCCTCTACGATGAGGGGTTCCTTGTCGGCATCGCCTTCGCCGAAGGTGAATTGGAATCGCGGACAGGGCGTTTCCGAAAGGAGATCCATCGTGAACCGTTTGCCTTCGCCCAACATGTTCTGTTTCCTGGGTGTAGCGTCGAGCAAACAGCGTTTGAGGTTGTGATAGTTCTCGGTCTCCCAATCGCGCATAATCATGGTCCACACCTTTTCGGGGTCGTATTTCTCGACCTTGAGGACGTTCGCTTCGTAGTGGTTGCTTTCATCGAAAGAAGTGACATAGTAGTCGTAGTTGTCGAGAATAACGAGTACCTTGTCGTCTCCCATGAACTCGCCCAAATACTCGCCTTGTTTGTCGTAATTGAGGCGTTGCACGTCTCCGTCCCACCATACGGGACGTCCGCCCAGTGTGGAGCCGCCCTGTGCTTTGACGCTGATGCGCTGGAGATCGGCCTTGGTGAGCAAAACGCCCCTCACACCCCGGCCGTGGATGGCAAGTTCGGCAAAGTCGCGGTCAAAGACCTTCGTGGCGGGTATGCGGTTGCGCGACTTGATGGAGATGCGTATCACTTCGGCTTCGCCGTTGGGATTCACGCTCATATACTCGATGCGACTTCCCTCTTTGCCCTGTGTGATGTCGTAGAGTTTGTCGCGCTGAAGAGAGACGATGGGGAAACGTTTGATGTAGTAGGGCGAGCCCTTCTTGCCGTCACGATAGACAACGTTGTAGATGGTGCGGTTGTCCTGTTTTCTCCACACGGCAATGTGGATGATGTCGGATTCCGTGCCCACAAAGGTCTTGCCATCCACCTTGAAGATTTTGTACTGTCCGTTTTTGAAGATGACCAGGATGTCGTCTATCTCGGAGCAGTTGCAGACAAATTCGTCCTTCTTCAGGTCGGTGCCGATGAACCCTTCTTCATAGTTGACGTAGAGTTTGAGGTTCGATTCGATGACCTTGGTGGCATCCACGTTGTCGAAGTTGCGTATCTCGGTCTGGCGCTGTCGGTTCTGGCCGTATTTGTCCTTGAGGTGTTGGAACCACTCGATGGTGTAATCCACCAGGTGGCGCAGATTTTTGTTGACCTCGGCGATTTTCTTTTTGGTAGCGGCAATTTCCTTGTCGGCCTCCTCCGAAGAGAATTTGAGGATGCGTTTCATCTTGATTTCCAAGAGGCGGAGCAGGTCGTCCCGGGTGATGTCGCGCACGAGGTCGAGTTTGTGGGTTTCGAGGTAGGCTTTCAGACGTCCGTCGATGTGTTCGAGGGCAATGTCGATGTTGCGGGCCTCTTCATATTCTTTGTCTTTGTAGATATGTTCCTCGATGAAGATTTTCTCCAGGCTGCACACCATGAGGTGTTCCTGCAGTTCGCCCTTGGTCACTTCGAGTTCCTGGCGGAGCAGTTCCTTGGTGTTGTCGGCCGAGCGGCGCAGAATTTCTTTGACATTGAGGAAATGAGGCTTCTTGTCATAGATGACGCAACAGTTGGGCGAAATGGAGATTTCGCAGTCGGTGAAGGCATAGAGCGCATCGATGGTCTTGTCGCCCGAAACGTTGGGCATGAGGTGAACCATGATTTCGGCCTTGGCGGCTGTAAAGTCCTCAAACTTGCGTATTTTGATTTTGCCCTTGTCGATGGCTTTCTTGATGGATTCGATGAGGGACCCCACGGTTTTTCCGAAGGGGACATCGCGTATGACGAGGGTCTTGGCATCCACTTTTTCGATGCGGGACCTTACTTTGACCACACCGCCGCGCTCGCCGTCTTTGTAGCGGCTCACGTCAATCAAGCCGCCTGTGGGGAAGTCCGGATAGATTTCGAAATCCTCGCCGCGAAGGTAGGCCATCGAGGCATCGAGCAACTCGTTGAAATTGTGGGGCAGGATCTTCGACGACAGACCTACCGCAATACCCTCTACTCCGTGGGCAAGCAGCAGTGGGAACTTGACCGGCAGGTTGATGGGTTCCTTCTTGCGTCCGTCGTAACTCAGCTGCCAAGGGGTGACCTTGGGATTGAAGGTTGTTTCGAGAGCAAACTGCGAAAGGCGGGCCTCAATGTATCGCGGAGCGGCTGCATCATCGCCGGTGAGGATATTGCCCCAGTTACCCTGCGTGTCGATGAGGAGGTCTTTTTGACCCATCTGGACGAGAGCATCACCGATGGAGGCGTCGCCGTGGGGATGGTACTGCATGGTTTGTCCCACGATGTTGGCCACCTTGTTATAGCGTCCGTCATCAATCATTTTCATGGCGTGGAGGATGCGTCGCTGTACGGGCTTCAGTCCGTCGATGGCATGGGGTACGGCGCGCTCCAGAATGACGTAGCTGGCGTAGTCGAGGAACCAGCTCTGGTACATTCCGCTGAGGTGGTGTATTTTGTCGTCTCCCGAGGTGTCGTCGTTGTGGGGCCGATAGCCGTTGCCTGCTACGATTTCTTCGGTATTCTCGTCGTTGATGTCCATAGATGAATTAACGTTGGTTAGATATGCTTTTTGCCGTCAAAGCAAATTTTGGCGCAGCAAATATAGTCAAAATTTCACAATCTTCCAAATTTTTGCACGATTTTTGTGTTTTTTGAGCTAAAGTTTTTGGTTTATTGGCTTCAATGGCTTATCTTTGCTCCAAATTATTTCATTTTTTTTGAGCATAAAACAAGATGAAAGACAATTCGACTGAATTATTTCCCGTGGTCGATGCCCGAGGGCATGTGACGGGTAAGATTACACGCGGAGAGGCTCACAACGGCTGCAAAGTGCTCCACCCGGTGGTTCATCTCCACCTCTTCAATTCGCAGGGAGAACTCTACCTCCAACGCCGTCCCGACTGGAAAGATATTCAGCCTGGAAAATGGGACACAGCCTGCGGCGGACATATCGACTACGGCGAGACACCTGCAGAGGCTCTGCGGCGCGAAGTGGGCGAGGAGCTTGGCATCACGGGCTTCCGTCCGCTCCCCATGGGAATGTATGTGTTTGAAAGCGCGCGCGAGAAGGAACTCGTCTATGTCAACCGCGCTGTTTGGGACGGTGAAGTGAAGCCCTCCGCTACGGAACTTGACGGGGGGCGTTTCTGGAGCCGACAGGAGATTCTCGAAAACATCGGAACCGGTGTCTTCACTCCCAATTTCGAGAGCGAATACCAACGTTTTCTGTTGCCCCTGACCTCGGAACCCGACGTTTCGTTGCTTCCTCCTTCCGGCTTGCAGACGGCACCTATTGTACGTCCGCTCTGTGGCGTGAGTCCCGTGATTCCCGCCGACTGCTTCATTGCCGAAAATGCAGCCATTATCGGACAGGTTACTCTCGGTCACGATTGTTCCATTTGGTACGGAGCTGTGCTGCGAGGCGATGTGAATACCATTACTTTGGGCGACCGAAGCAACGTGCAGGACAATGCCACCGTTCACGTTTCGACTTGGACGGCTCCCGCTGTCATCGGCAACGATGTCACCATTGGCCACAATGCCTGTGTCCACGGCTGCACGATTCACGACGGCGCACTCATCGGGATGGGTTCTACGGTGCTTGACCACGCCGAGATAGGCGAGGGAGCCATTGTAGCTGCCGGTGCCCTCGTTTTACAGAACACACAAATCGGTCCCCATGAAATCTGGGCCGGAGTGCCCGCCAAGTTTATCAAGAAGACCGAACCCGGCCAGGCCGAAATCCTCGCCCGTCACTACATCGAACTGAAGGGGTGGTACGAGTAGGACGAACCATACATTGTTAACAAGAAGCCCCGCACCTATCCTGAATGCGGGACTTTTTGTCGATGTATGATTAACCCAAACGTTGGGATAAAGCCTTGAACGGGCGATATCTCTTAACACAGGGACTCGCCTCTGTGTAAATGTGGCTCACCGGCGACTTCGACTTGGCCGTGCGCCCCACCTACCATAGGCTACGCCGACAGGATAGAAAGACACTTCTGCATCTGCTTCACGGTATACATGATTATGCCGGAGCTGGAACGCATACTTTACCTTGGAATGGACGAGGAGCAGTCGGAGGAAACTATTATATTCTTTTGAACTCTCCACTCAACCGCTGATAGGAGTATCCGTCGGAACCATCGAACAAATCGTCGTTTATTTGTAACAAACGCGTATTCTTGCCCTCTGGATTGATGATGTAGAATACCTCTCTGTCTGGTGTGCTGTCTGCACTGCGCACTCCTATTGGATTGGGAATGCCATCCTTCATAGAAAGTATTCCACCGGGCATTTTGCCAAAAAATATCGCAAGGCTCAGAGCAAGGGCAGCGGCGACAATCAGGAAGAAAATCAGCGCGATGGGAGTAAGCAGAGCCACTATTGCAGCAGAACCTGCAAGATAGATAAAAGCGGCGAAAAGCCCCAGAAGGAAATGACCCGTGTGCGACATTTTGACGAGGATTATCACCACTGCGGCGGCTTGCAACAGGCCCTCAGCGATTAAGACGTAGTGAGGCGAGAGGTGGAATAATATGCAAACGAGAGAACCAAATACTCCCAAGACCCATGCAATGAGTCCATACAATATCACACCCTTCACATTGACCCAAACGGATAGCGTAATGTCCAGCACCGAACGGATAAAGAATGCCAAAAGATCAATGAAAACGTAGATGAAAATAATGAAATTCAGCACGACCCAATACCAGGGGCTTACATCCATGATGAACCAAAGGGCATTGTTGCCCATGAGCCAAATATATACAAACGTCGTAGTAGCAAAGATAATAACGCCCCCGGCATTTACCCATCGATAAAGATTGATGCTGCCGCGATTGTTACCAAAATCATCGGGAACGAGAAAACTGAGATCCATACGTCTCAAGAACTTCAATTCGGCCCACATCAGCAGCCCCATCCCCAATATGACATATGCCAACCATCTGTATCCTTCGCCCTCCCAGTCGAGCAGATAGTACCAGGGGCGGACGGTGGCATTTGATGAGACTTTGGGGGCTTCCAACTCTACGAGGCTGAGGTATTTGGCGTTCACATAGCCTACATTGTCATGATAGTGCACCGAGACCCAAGCCGTCCCGATGCTGTCGGGACCTACCACCTCAGAATCTTTCTCAAGCTTACAAACGATATCGCCTTGAGCCGAAGGCAAAGAACGCATATTGAGCATTTCTGCCGTCACTCGATAAGTGGCGGCATGCGATATGCAACATGCCGCTATGCAAAGAATGATTGTCAACAAATGTTTCATAGTTCAATCGTCGAAGGAAAAGGGCAGAAAGAAGAAGGCTACCCAAAAGAAAACCAACCCCACAGAGCTTATAATCAACCCAATCAGATAGATAATGCCAAATATAACCAATGCTGCGAGGGCTAATCCTACAATTGCGCTGATGACAATATGTTCATTCATCCAAACGCGCAAGCCGTCGCTGCTGCAAGCTGTCAACATCAAGATGCTGACGAGGCAGACAAATACCTTAGAAAGTCTTGCCCAGAACCGATTAGTAACTTTCATAACAGGAAGCTCTTTATTTTTCAATGTGTTCAATACGTATGTATATGCGATTGTCGCCAGAATTCGAAAGGGAGATGCGGCTTTCGTAGGTCTTGCCGTTGTTTTCTATCGCCTTTGTCAAAGTTTCGTTATCAGTTTCTTCATAAGCATCGTCTTTGAGTGCCTTTTTGAGAGATTGTTCGAATCTTTCTTCGGATAGATTTGGATCGTTAATCGTTAATGTGCCTCGTATATGACTAATCGTGGCATCCGTCCACGTCCAGCCGTCGCTCACTGTATGTGTGGTTGTGAACCATCCGTCATCGACCTGCTCCTGATGGGTCATCTCCTCAGTCATTCGGCCATTGAAATAAATACGAAATTCATGGCTAACTTTATCTGAGTTGTTGGAGAGGTTACAATCTGAAGAATAATGATAATTATCCACATTCAGATGGTACTGATTGGCCAGTAGTTCTGCTGTGAGAGGCATGGCAAATGCTGTAATTACATCGGCAGATTTGCGTGCGAGATTGGTTATGTCAACGTATTCAGCATATGTCGAACAGCTTTCCATCCCAGCCTGCTCAAACGATGTGATTTCCTTGCCGTTTTTATCTATCAATGAATAGCAGTTGCTGTTAATCATTACGAAATTGTCCCCCATGAGACAGTATGTGTCTTTGTAGTCAAAATCCACCACAGTTTCATCTTCGGCATTCACGATGCCGAACTTGCCGTTTTTATTCACACTGAACATACCCTTGCCCAAATTGAATATAAAGTCATATTTCGGGCGAATGGTCATCTCTCCTTTCGAGTCTGCTATGCCAAACTTGCCTTCACTGTTAGCGAATACAATATAGCCATCCACATACGATTCGCCCTTAAGATACTGGTTGGCAGCCGACCTCTTGATATCGAAGAGCCTCCGACCCGACTTGTCAAGCACTACGATGGGGGATTCTTTGTCCTCTTGATAAACGGACGTAATCTTGCCGTCTTTAAATACTAAAGATTGCAAGTCGTACTTGCTGTCTTCAATTTCACCTTGTTGATTGCCGTTTTTTGTATCTAATATCGAGTATTTCCAATTGCCTAACTCTTTTACTGCCAAAACTAGGCCTTCGCTCTCTCCTGCTAAATATGCATAATTGGGTTGGATGGTGATGTGTCCCTTTTTGTCTATCATTCCGTATTTGTCATTGGTGTCACAAACTACGGCATACCCATTCTCCGAAAAAGCAAAGCACCGTTTTATGCTTGTGGGCAATGTTGCTATCGTCTTACCATCTGTACCAATGACACGTATAGGTTCATTGGGATTTGAAACTGCAGAAACACCCGCAGAAAATTTTGTTGCGGCTGTAAAATCCTCATCAATGAGAGGTTTTTTGGGGCTATCAAGACTAAAGAGCTGGTACTTGTTGTTCTGTCTGACCCAATATGTGCCGTCATAAATGCGAGAGATACTGGCATCAGCTGGATATTCTTCCTTCACTACTACATTGCCGCTCTTGTTAATGATGCTCCAGTTGTCACCCTTAGATAGTTTCACGGGGAGATAGTCGTGATTGAAACGCGTATTCTCACTCTTGTTACAGCTGCTCAGAAGTGCAATCGTGACCATAGAGCAATAAAACAATATACTTTTGTTCATACTTATGTTATTTGGGTGTTGATACAAATATGATAAATTTTCTTTTGTAGCGATGTTTAATTTCCGATTTTGAAGCCGTATCTGTCGCCATTCTCATATATTGTAAATTCGGTCGCATTGTCGGGAATGCGCTCGAACTTCCAGTAGTAATCAACCTGCTCACCAGGTCGTACTGTCTTTCTAACAGGCAACATGGGAAGGGAAGTACCTATGAGTTTGTATTTTTTCCCTCTGCAGACAAGATAGGTGTCTTGTCCGGTAGCAACCCAGTTATTGTATCCGCGTTGGTGGTATCTGAAATATACGGTCGTGTAGTCGTAGCCTTGCACGAATTTGAGCACATCCGTAGATGACGATGTTGATGATGAGGTTCGATAAATGCTGTAGGTTTGGGGTACGTATGTAATTTTGTTATATATATCCTTGCCAAGAGCCGACCCTGCGTCTTTGGCTTTCGTTGCCCAAACCAGAGCCAAATCTGCATTCCCTTTATTATAGAGTCTATTCGCCTTTTCTGCCATAGCCCAGCCAATGCCTTTATTTGAATTCCCTTCTAAGGGCTCGTTTTTCCCTTCATACAAGACATCAAAAATGTAGGCTGTCACTTTTTCGTATAGCGCCTTGGCTTTCTTGCCATACAGATAGTCGGCATAGTCTTCCATGCACTTTTTGTCGGCCAATTGCATTTTGCCATCCCAATATAGTTTTGCACTCTTTGGGTCGGCAAGCGTAGCCTCATAGTTGTCATTTTGCTCTAAGAGGTCTGTGCCCTGCATTAAATCTTGTTCCACACCGAGCCCTTTCAAATAACACATGGAAAGAGTTATGCCGACCCTTCCCTTTTTGAGCGATGGGAACTTGTCACAATAGTGTTTTGCAATGTCATACATTTTTGTAGTGCCCCCTTTTTCCAAAAGAAGATTAATGGCTTCTTCATAGCATTGTTCAGCCGCCATGGTAGCATATTTGTAACCTTGTTGGTCACTTTTGTTGACGCCTTTGCCCTCAAAAAACAACGTAGCTGCAAGATATTGAGCCTCAGCATTGCCTCCATCAGCAAGAGGGCGCAACTGCTTGGCTGCCTCGAGATACTGTTCATTCTCTATAAGAGACTTTGCATATCTCAAGGATTGAGCATTAGCTTCTGTTACTCCAATAAAAAGAGAGATAGAGAAAAGAATCAGTTTGTAAACTTTCATACTCCTGTAATTCTATATTATTGCCGCATAGTCCCAATTTTGGCATTAAATAAAGATTAAAAGCGTGGAACTATATACCACACATCTTTGTGAACAGGCCCTAGGAATAACCCTTGTAATAAGATGTGGATAACAGCCCCACGCGAGAAGCATGAGGGCTATTGTGACCACTTCTTGATTACCTTTGAAGTTTCCTAGGCTTCGTTCACACAAGAAGATGGGCATAACGCCTCTATAACCAATAAAATCGTCACCGACCACACAATAGCCAAATGACGCTGCAAATATAATACGTTTTTTATGAAAAACAAATAAAAAGTCACAAAAAAATGACCAAACCCTTCATTTTTTCTTCAGATTATGCAAAATAATTCAAATAAAGCTTAACTTTGCATCAATTTTACCAACTAATTTTCCCACTCCCCAAATCAACTCGGGCGGTCACTTTCCAAGCTCATCTTCCGACTGTGCGGACAGAGCATTAATCAGTCCCTGCAGCGCAGGTTTGGCACGATGACTGAGGGCGGCAAGAATCAGTTAATCAGGAAATCAAAGATCGTGCTTAGGTTTTACAACTTTTAAGCAGAAAAGT
>CALBPV010000130.1 GCA_937899265.1 uncultured Bacteroidales bacterium | reverse complement strand
CTCGCCCGACGAACTGATGAAAGACCTGTCCATGGGCTTTTATCAGGAAGAAATATTTGTTTTCACTCCTACTGGAGATGTCCACAAATTGCCGAAAGGTGCTACGGTGCTCGACTTTGCTTTCGCCATACATTCTCACCTCGGCTCTTCCTGCGTGGGAGCCCGTGTGGGCAATAAAAACGTAAAACTGAACTACGTGCTCCACTCCGGCGACACGGTGGAAGTCCTTACATCCAACACCCAGACACCTAAGCGAGACTGGCTCAACATCGTTGTCACGTCCAAAGCCCGCGTCCGCATCAAACAAACTCTCAAGGAAATCGAAAACCGAGAGGCCGAAGTGGGACGCGAAATGCTCCACCGGAGGTTCAAGAACCGCAAGATTGAGATGTCGGAAGCCGATGAGGCTCGCCTTATTGTCAAGATGGGCTTTAAGAACCAGACGGCATTCTTCCACGCATTGTCGAACGAAGAATTCACGGTGGATGATGTTCTCAAGGCATACGACGCTCTTCTGGCCCCTTCTCCGGAGGCGGAATTGCACTCGCACAGTGCAGAAGATTTCAGTCTGGAAATAGCAAAAGGTGATGCCAACCATAGCAAAATTTCCGAGGACGTTCTTATCATCGACAAAGGGTTGCACGGCCTCGACTATAAATTGGCCGGATGCTGTCACCCTATCTACGGCGATGATGTGGCGGGATTTGTTTCCATCAGCGGCGGCATCAAAATCCACCGTTGCGACTGCGTCAACCTCTGCCACCTGCAGGAACGGTATCCCTACCGCATCGTGAAAGCCAAATGGAGCGGCAAGAGCGGGTCGCAATACAGCATCACGCTCCACGTGGTGGGACACGACGACATCGGCATCGTGTCCAACATCACCTCTTTGATTAATAAGGAGAAAGATACCTTGCTGCGGTCCATCAACATCGACACCAGTGACGGACTGTTCCAGGGACACCTCACCGTACTCGTCAGCGACCTGACTTCATTGAAGTCTCTCATTCGCAAAATCAGCAACGTGAAGGGCGTAAAGAACGTCGAACGAATCAACTAACGTTAAAAAATCCCAAATTATTTGGGAATGTCAAAAAATATCATTATTTTTGCAAACTAAATTATTCGCTATGAGCAATATATTTTTGAACAAATGCGACAAAATCTTCTCCGAAGCCATTCGCGACTATCATGTGAAAGACAATGTCGATACCCCCATCAGCAATCCCTATCCGGAGGGAACTATCGAGAACCGTCTCTATCTCAAAAACTGGATTGACACGGTTCAGTGGCATTTCGAGGATATCATTCGCGACCCGCAGATTGATCCGGCAGCAGCGCTGACACTCAAACGCCGTATCGACAAGAGCAATCAGGACAGAACCGACCTGGTAGAGATGATTGATTCTTATTTTCTGGAAACCTATCGGGACGTGAAGGTGCAAGACAATGCGACCATCAATACCGAGTCTCCCGCCTGGGCCATCGACCGGCTCTCGATTCTCTATCTCAAGATTTATCACATGCAGGTAGAAGTGGAACGAACCGACTCCACGCCCGAACAGGTGGCCAAATGCCGCGCCAAACTCGACGTGCTCCTCACCCAACGCGAAGATCTCACTACGGCTATCGAACAGTTGCTGGATGACATTGCAGCCGGGCGCAAGTACATGAAGGTCTATCGTCAGATGAAGATGTACAACGATCCGGCACTCAATCCCGTGCTTTACTCCAACAAATGAAACTCCTTGCCATACGTCTCTCAGCTCTGGGCGATGTCGCAATGACATTGCCCGTTTTGGACAGCCTGCAGCGTGCCAATCCTTCCTGGGACATCACGCTCTTGTCATCGCGTGCTGCTGCCGAAATGGCCGAAACGCTCGGAATGCGTTTCCGGGTGAAAGCCGTGAATGTCAAGCGCGACTACGAGGGCGTCTCCGGACTGAACCGACTGTATGGCGAGTTGAGGAATGAGGGATACGACAAGGTGGCAGACCTGCACGATGTGCTTCGCTCTCAGTTTCTGAGGTTGCGTTTTTTTCTCAACGGTGTGCCTGTGGCCCACATCGTCAAAGGACGCAGGCAAAAGCATGCTTTGGTAACCCATTCATCCAAAGCACAGCTCATCTCCGGATTCGAACGTTATCGTGATGTTTTCCTCCGACTCGGGTTCTCCGATTTTCCCCTCGACTACCGATGTCCCTTGCCCCCTGATTTTGACTCGTCTCATATAGACATAGGTATAGCTCCCTATGCCCAACACAGGGGGAAAATCTATCCCGAGAATCAGATGTTGGCGACCGTAAAACTGCTGTTGGACAAAGACCCTAAGATTCGTCTTTTCCTGTTCGGCAGCAAAGACGAACGGGAGGCGTTGGACAAGTTGGCGGTGGATGACCGGGTTGTCAATCTGGCGGGGACGGGTTCCATAGGCGATGATATGCTTCGCATGAAAGATTTGCGTTGTCTCATCTCGATGGACAGTTTCAATATGCACCTGGCTTCGCTCATGGCTACACCGGTTGTTTCCGTGTGGGGAGCCACGCATCCCTATGCCGGGTTCTTGGGATATGGCCAAAGTCAAAAGAATGTGGTTCAGCTCCGGGAGCTCCCCTGTCGGCCCTGCTCCATCTACGGCAACAAGCCCTGCCGATACGGCGATTATCATTGTATGACGGGCATTCATCCCGCCCTTATCGTGAAGAAAGTGTATGAATGTCTGGATAGCCGATGACGAGCCTTTGGCACTGCAAAAACTCAAACTGTTCCTCTCTATGTCGGGAGAAGATGTCACCGTCGATCGTGAGTTCGGCGACGGAGCCTCTCTCCTTGCGGCATTGCTCGATGCGAAAGATGTTCCCGACCTTCTGATTACCGACATTCAGATGCCCGGGATGACCGGAATTGATGTCCTCCAACGGCTCCCCTACAAACT
>CALBPV010000129.1 GCA_937899265.1 uncultured Bacteroidales bacterium | reverse complement strand
CATCGTCGGACGATGGATCCGCCAAAAGTTTTCCAAGCCTCCATCGTCGGACGATAGACCCGCAAAAAGTGTTCCAAGCCTCCATCGTCGGACGATGGACCCGCAAAAAGATTTCCAAGCCTCTATCGTCAGACGATGGACCCGCAAAAAGATTTCCACGCCTCTATCGTCGGACGATGGACCCGCAAAAAGGTTTCCACACCTCTATCGTTGGACGATGGACAATTTGGAGCCTCTACATGGGGCAATGCAATATGGCAGCCTCTCCCCAGCCCTCCAGCCTCTCCCCAGCCCTCCCCTAAAGGGAAGGGGGAAGCCTACCCCCAGCCCCTCCTTAAAGAGAAGGGAGCAGGGAAGGGGGAGGGGTTTATGGACTATTGCAACGGAGCCATTAATAGTTGCATATTGATGCAATTTTGCCTTGTTTTTTGCCAAAATTTGATAAAATGTGATATAAAATTGCTTATTTTATCGTTTTTTTGTTTTTAAGGGGGGGGGTATTTAGAAAAAAGTGCTTATATTTGCACCGCATTATGGTCGATTTTATGTTATAGCACAATGAACCAATCCTCATATTTTCCTTCATCACGCATATTGCTGACGGGTCTGTTGTCCGCATTGACAGCCATGGTTATGACGGCAACGGCCCAACAACGCAACAGCGGAGACCGTCCGTCACAGCGACAGGCCGACTTCGAGGCGCAAGCGGAAGCAATGCGTTCCGATTTCTATGCATATCGAGACTCGGTGGTTCAGGATTATGAGGCTTACGAGGCGCAGCTTCGTAAGGAATTCGACGACTATGTGAGCAGTATTGCTGCCGTGTGGGGAGTTGATTCGGCACTCACCGACACCCCTGTCAGATGGGTGGAATACGGCGATGACCGTCAGAGCCGTTCGGTGGTCGATTTCGACAGGGGAACCGTGGATGTGGAAGTGGCGGTGGATGACAACGAAAGCCTCGAAACGGTGACAGAAAAACTGAATGTAGCCGTCGAACGAATGATGAGCAGCCGGGGTACCACCTGTCCGTGGACATCGCAAGTGGAGAAATCTTCTCCCATTGCAGTCCGGCCTGTGTTGGAAGGTTTGTTGGATTTGAGTTCATACGATTTGAATGTGGACACCACGGGACTCAGCGCCCTCACTTACCCCAAGTCGGGTCGTCCTGCCGCACCGGCACCCGTGCGCCGGGGAAGAGACCTCGCCGCCTCCCAAAAGCCGGCGCAACAACCCGCAGCCCCCTCGGGCAACAAACGGCTCGGCGAGGAGCGGGAGGCCGCTCGGAAGGAAGCTGCCGAACGACGTGCTGCGTCTTTGGAACGCAAACCTGCCGAGACGCCTTCCGACACCGATTCCCGCGAAACCCGTGCTGCCGAGAAGTCCAAAAGCCTCCGAGAAGTGGCTCAGCAGGTGGTGAAGCAGAGCAAAACCGCAGTCAGCCGCGTCACCGGCACCGACGGCAAACAGCGCAAAGTGGTCAAAGTGGAGATGAAGATGGTCACCGACAACCTCTCCAAGGCTGCCGCGATGTATCGCGACATCGTGGAGAAGTACAGCCGGGTGTATGAAATAGAGCAACCCCTCATTTTCGCCATCATCGAACAGGAGTCACGCTTCAATCCCGAAGCCACCAGCCACATCCCCGCCTACGGGCTCATGCAGTTGGTACCTCGCTCCGGCGGTGCCGACGCCTATCGGTTTGTCTATGGTCAGGAGGGAGTGCCCACACGCGCCTTCCTCTTCAATCCGGACAACAACATCCGTCTCGGCACGGCCTATTTGCGTGTTCTGTTCAATCAGTTTGCCAAGGTGGCGAATGCCGAGTGCCGCCGCCTCTGTGTGATAGCCAGCTACAACACCGGTGCCGGCAATGTGAGCCGTGCTTTCATAGGCTCGGCCAAACTCTCGAACGCATTCTCCAGCATCAACGCCCTCGGCTACGATGCTCTCTATAAACATCTCACCACCCGCCTCTCCACCGACGAAGCCCGCAACTACGTCTCCGGAGTGAGTCGCCGCAGGGAGAAATATCTGAAGCAATAAGCATTTCTTCATTTGTCATTCAATATCAATTCAACTATGTATTGTCCGGAGTGTGGAACCAGAATTGACGACGATGCCGTCTTCTGTCCCGAATGTGGGACACGAGTGGCCGACGACGCTGCTCACGATGCCGCATTGGAAGACGCCCCCGAGGCAGCTCCCGAAGCTGCCGCGATGCCGTCGGTTGAGGCCTTGCTGCTGACTCATCTGCCGGCACTGGCCGACAAAATGGGAACCACCGTTGCGGCAGTACGTGCCGCCTTGGAGGCTTTCATCGCAGGTCGCAGGGCTCAGGGCATCGGCTATACCCTCGTCGATGGAGGCGAGGTGCTGACGAGGGATTCCTCGTGGGTACAGTGGGTCGATTTCGTGAGCAGGTACTATCAGACCGGACTGGCAGGGCAAGCGCCTCGGGCGACTCATCTCTTCATCGTTGGTGGAGACGATATTGTGCCCATGCCCGAATTCTCCCACTATCTCGACGATACGACCGATCGGACGATAGACACAGACCTGCCCTTCGGCTATCCTTTTGGGGGTAAGGATGTGGAGCGGGCTCTCGAGACCGGTGCCATATTCAATTATGACTCGCAATACGTGGTGGGTCGTCTGCCCATACCCGAGGATGCCCGGCTGAGCTACCTGACAAACTACCTCGAAAGGGCTGTGGCGCTTCCATACGTGAAGGTGCGACACGCCTACTCCCAATGTGACCCCCATTGGCGCTTGGTGACGTGCCACAACGTCAAGGAGCTTGCAGAAAACGGCATGCTGAAAGTCGCCGCTCCCGCCGTCCCGTCCGACATTTGCTACCAAGGCATCTACCTCACGCCAGAAGTTGAATCGCAGACGGTGGCTCGCTATCTGACCCCCGAGACTCAGTTGGCCTTCTTCAACCTTCACGGGTCGGCAGCTCCCGGAGTAACGGGTTTCATGGGGCAGTCCGTGAACGACGCCTCCGACTGGCGCAAGGCTCTCCTGCCCGAAGACATGCAACTCCTGGTGCGCCCCAACATCATTGTGACGGAGGCCTGCTACGGAGCCCGTTTCAAAGGCTTCACCACACAAGAGAGCATGCTTCAGTCGGCATTCGCCGCCCAGGGTCTGTTGTATCTTGGGTCTTCAAGAATAGCATACGGAGCCGTCGATTCGAAATTCAAGGACAAAGCGGAGATAGAAGGTTCTCTGGCCGATGTGCTGACGCAAGAGTTCGTCTCTTCCCTGCTGCAAGGCTATACTGCAGGCGATGCGCTCTGCAAGGCTCGCTTCCACTTGCTCGACAACTACGAGACGGGTCCCTACGAAGCCACCACGCTCACGGAGTTCAACCTCTATGGCGACCCGACGCTCCAGGTGGCCATAGCCGCAGCCGGCAAGGCCGCCACAGTGGCCAAACCCAAACGTTACAATCCACAGAAGGCCACCAACAATCTCGAAGCCAAGACAATGGATGTAGTTCCGCAACGTTCCATATTAAATATGGTAAGAGATGCCGTTGACAGCCAACTTCAGCAGATTCACGAGACCGTCGCGAAGCAGCTCTACGAGTACTGGGGCATCCAGCCGCGCAAGTTCCTCGGAGCCACCCGTCTGCAGTACGCCCGGGGCACCAAGGCCATCGCCCTCCACTATGAGGCGGACGAAGAGACCGCCACGGCAAAAGCCCGTCAGCTGGGTCTGACCTCCCGCATTAGCGTGGTCACCGAAGAAGGCAAAATACGGGCTGTATATGCCGCCAAGTAAACCGATTTGCGGACCTTTGACCTTTGACCTTTGACCTTTGACCTTTGACTTTTTTTAACCCTTAAAATAATGAATATATGAGCAATTGTCCAAAATGTAACGCTCCCCTGAAGCCCGGAGCCAAGTTCTGCACCAAGTGCGGAACGCGAGTAGTACCCATTGCTCCCCCCGAGGAGGTGAAGGTTCCCGAGGCAGCTCCCGCCGTGGGCGAGAATTCCAAGTTGCGTCAGGCGAATCTGCCCGGTGACGTTCAAACAGCCACGCAGCGCATCTACTGGAACATCCTGCCCGGCCAAGTGGCAAGGGTCATTTCGGAGCGTGAGTTTGAGAGCTACGGCTCCGTGAAAGGCATCATCGTGCCTGAGGGAACGACAGCCTATATACGCGCCAATGGAGCCACCGTAGCTGCCATCAGCGGCGGCACATACGACTTCGAGACCAAACCGACGACGGCCGTGGCGAATGCCGCACAGAATGTAACGAATGTCCTGCGCAGCGGCTGGCAGACCTTGATAGACCTTTTCCGCAGCCGTCGCAAGGAGGCCGAGAACGCCCCCAAGGACGAGGCAGCCGAACAGCAGGCCGCCCTTGCCGAGCAGCAACGCAACATCTTTGCCCAAGCCAAGGCCGGTGCCGCCTTCTCCATCGTCATTCTCCTGAATCGTGCCTTCCCTCTCCTCATCGGAGCCAAGCAAGGATCCCCCGACAGCTACGCCAATTTCCAGCCCATGACCATCCGAACGCGATACGTCGAGGCCAAGGTGGGATTGAATGCCTATTTCCGCATCAACAATCACCAAGCATTTATCGAACATTTCCTTACGGGACGCAAGGACCTCAATACAACCGCCCTCGTGGATGAAATCAGCGAGTCGGTGCAGGGAGTGATTCAGAAGGTTCTGGCCGATTATGAACTTAGCGACAATCGTGTGGCGGAGGCTCAGCTTGAACTCGTGAAACAAGGACTGGAGAACCTCTTCCCCGGTCTCACTGTCGTCCGCATCGTGGAACTCTCGGCAGCCAGCGAGGACATCGACCGCTTTGTCGAATTGAGCCGCGAACTTTACCTGAGCGAGAAGGAACTCGACTACCTGAAGCGCACCAACGACTTCAAGAACCGCCTCGCCGCTGTCCAGAACGAACAGACCGTACACGAAGCACGCACCGAGCAGGAGCTGCGCGAGCAGCTCTATGCCGTCAATCGCGACCGTCTGCTCTCCGATGACGAGATGGAGAAGTTCGTCATCCTCCTCCAAAAGGAGAAAGAGCTACGTGAGGCCCGCACCGAGGAGGAACGCGACGCCGCACTGGCAGAGATTGAGAAGACGCGCCTCATAAGGGAAGCCGACCTCACAGACCTCCGTGCCGAGGCTGCTCGCCACGAGCTGCAAGCCGGAGCATCCCTGCGCATGATGCAACTCAAGGACCAGATAGACTTCGAGCGAGTGAGAATGCAGGGCGAGAACGAGCAGATGATTGAGAAAGCCCGCACGCAGATTATCGTGGAGCAGATGCAAAGAGACCAGGACTTCGAGGAGAAGAAGCGTCAGGCCGACCTCGCCTTCGAGCAGCGCAAGCGCGAACAGGAACTTGAAGCGGAAGCCAACCGCCAGCAGATGGATGACATGGCTCGCATGGTCGAACTCAAGGAGAAGATGAACCAGAGCGCCCGCCAGCATGAACTCGACAAGGAACGCATGGAACTTGAGGCCCGTCAGCGACTCGTAGAGACTCAGCGCGACCTCACCCCCGAACAGCTCCTCGCCATGCAGGGCGGTGAGGCTTCGGTAGAATTTGCACGTGCCCTCGGCGCCCGCAACAGCGTGGAAGCCGAACGCGAAGCCAACGCCCGCTATGAGGCCGAACGGCAGCGCAACCAGGAACGTATGTACGACCTCATGAACCGCATGGTCGATGCCCAAGCGGCCAATGCAGCCGCCTCCTCTACAGCCACCCAGCGTGAACAGGCCCGTGCCGACCAAGCTTACGACCGTGCCCTCAACTATACGACAAGGCCGGGCGCAGCTTCGGATTCGACAGCGGCTCAGCCGAAGCCGATGCGCACTTGCCCCTCCTGCGGTGCCAAAGTGTCGGCAGAAGCCGTTTACTGCGACGACTGCGGGGAAAAACTCAAGTAATGGACAATTTGCGAATTAGTGATTTTTTTATGAGTGAAGAATTGCAGACTTTCACCGGTATCCTCAAGGCAGAACTCGTCAACCCGGGCTCCAAGTCGGAAGGAAGGGCCGCATGGCTTGAAATTCCCATGGAGGAAGAACCGCTGCTTTTGCGCCTCTACCGCAAGGACAGAACCGATGTCGATGACCCGATGTTTGCCGGACTCGACGGCCAACTTGTCACCGTCCAGGGCAAACGGGAGGTCGGGGACTATCTCTGTGTGGAAGAAATGACTGTCAACAACGATGCAACAAACAACAACGACAACAATGAATAAAGAAACCAAAACTTGCCCTTCGTGTGGAGAAGTGGTCGAGGCGGAAGAGCAGTTCTGCCCCCAATGTGGAGAGAATCTTTCGGAGGTGCCGACAGACAAAGCCGCGTCTGCGCCTGCCGAGGTGGCCAATCGAACGGTCCAGACCGGTGGAGGCCGCAACAATGTGATGGGCGACAATATCGTCAATGCCCAGGATCAGTCCACGACCAACAATATCGACAACAGCCAGACGACCAATCATCGCACCGTCAACAACGTAAGAAAAACCTCCGTCACCAACCAACAGACGGTGGGCTCCATCGACAATAGCCAACAGGTGATAAACAACATCACCATCATCGGCGGGGCGGGAATGACCCTGCCCGGAGGCATCACCATCCCGGAGGCACCGGCTCAACCCTCTGTCGAACAAGGGGTTACTGCCTCTCCCCAGCCCTCCCCCGAAGGGAAGGGAGTGACGTCTGCTGCGACAAACAAAAAAGCCCCCGCGGCCGCAGGAACCCAAGGGTCCAAAGGTTTGGACATCGGTGTGGACGAAAAGGGTGATGTCATCATCAAGGAGACAATCACGAAATCGTCCCTGAAGCTCTCGGGCAAATCCAAATGGCTGCTTGTCGTGGTGGCTGTCTTGGCGGGCGGCTACTATGTCTGGTCGCATTTCCTGAAGAGCGAAAACAATGCGTCCGAAGTGGCAGCTACGGCAGAAGTGGCTGCAAATCCCACGGCAACAGCTCCCGCTTCGGCAGCCGCGGAACCGGCTTCCGCCCGACCGGCAGCCTCAACCGCCAAGTCCCAAGCCACGGCTCCCGCCCAAACCCCCAAGACCGACGCCAACTATGAAGCCGGCATGAAGGCGTACAATGCAGGCGACGGTCTCGAGGCGGTGCGCAAGTTCCAGGCCAGCGGAACGGCTGAGGCCAACTATATGCTCGGCGTGATTTATGAGAACGGATGCGGCAGCGTGGCCGCCAATGCCATGAAGGCTCGTTCCTTCTTCAAGAAAGCCGCTTCTCAGGGCAGTGCTGAAGCCAAAGCCAAACTTTGACGGCGATGGCCAAATGCTCAACAATAAAAAACTATAAAACGATAAAAACGATGAAAAAGAAATTCTTGCTGACAACGCTCTTGGTCTTCACCATGCTTGTCGGCACAAAAGCCCAGAAACCGGTGGTTTATGTCGAATATTTCTCATACGCCTCCGAGATTGGGGCTGCCATGGCTGAACAGGTGCGCAACTCCGTGATGTCCAATATCAACAACACCCAGCGTGTGGAACTCATCGATGTGGCCAGCGTCCCCTCCCTCCAGGTCGAGTCGGAGCGTCGCCGTCAGGAAACCGCCATGGGCAATGAGACAGCGCGTCTCGGCCTCATGCAGCAGGCCGGCGCCACCCATATCCTTCAGGGTTTTGTTTCCCAAATCGGCATCAAAAAGAGCCGAACCGAAGGCTCCGACGCCCACGATTTCTATTCCGCCACGGTGGACTACACCCTCAAGGTCATCGACGCTTCGACCGGCATGCTGGCCACATCGTCCGACATCTCGTTGGGCCACAGTATGCTCGACCTTTCTACGGGCAACACCCCAGAGGAAGCCGTTGCCGCCGTGCTCAAGGCCAACCGCAAGAAGATTCGGGATTTTGTGGACGAGACCTTCAAAATCAAGGCTGTGGTTTTGTCCGAGGAATTCACCGTTGACGATGACGAAATGGAAACCTGCATCGTGACCCTGGGTTCCGATCAAGGCATTTCCAAAGGACAGCAGCTCGAGGTGTTTGTCGTGCGTTTCATCGCAGGCCGCGAAACGCAGAAGAACATCGGCACGCTGAAGGTGACCGAGGTTCTGGCAGGCGATCTTTCACAGTGCAAGGTGACCAAGGGCGGCAAAGAAATGATGACCGCAATGGACGAATACCTCAAACTCCAGAGCGAAGATCCGGAACACGCCCGCCCGCTGACGGTTTCGACCAAGAAGAAAACCGGCCTCGGTGCCAAATTGCGCAGCATCAATTTCTGATGCTTCGCCCCCCATATACATGGTATAAAAATTATCCGACTATGAAAAAATATCTGCTTGCGTGGCTTGTCGCCACGGGTCTCCACTTCGGTCTCAACGCCGAAGAATACCTGCAACTGGTGTCCCTCGAAGGAATTACTGGCGAACAGGCTGTGTTTGTCTCGATGGGTCAGGCTTCCAAGAAAGCCGATGTCGAAGCGAATGCCGCCAAGTCGGTCTTCTACACGCTCTTCTATCAGGGCGTGCCCGGAATTGCCGACGGAAAGCCGCTCATCACCAACGAAAACAAACTTTACACCAATTCCTACTTCAACAGCACTTCCCGCTACAAGTTTTATGTCGCAGGAATCAAGGAGGTCGAAAAAGCCCATAAAGAAGACTCCCAATATCGCGGTCAGTACCGTGTGACCGTCTTTCTGGACCGTCTGCTGCGAGGATTGGAGACCAACAAAGTCTATGTCTCGGCCCAAAAAAGGGCAGAAGCCGACCAGCCCCTTCTCAAGCCCACCATCATGGTCGTGCCCTACAAGCGCGACGGTGAGTCGTACGCTTCCATTCTCCAGAACGACTTCGACCGCCGGGTCGCCGTGGGCAAGGTTCAGGACGGCTTCAACCAGCGCGACATCACGACGATTGATTTGCAGGCCAAACTCGATGCCGTCCGCCGTCGTTCCGCATACGAGGAAAACAGCGGCGCCGCCGACTCCAACGACAAACAACTGCTCCTCACTTCCGGGGCAAATGTCTATGTGACGGTGGATGTCAACAAGGACATCAACCCGACGTTGGGCTCCCGCGTGTCGCTCATCATGAAGGCATACGAGACCTCTACGGGACGTGTGCTGGCTTCTAAGGACGCCACGCCGGTCAACCGTTTCAACACTACAGCGACCGACGCCCTCTGTGCATACGCGGTGAAGGACAACCTCTCGGCTTTCCTCGACGATATCTGTCATGCCCTCGAGCAGACCGCCGGTGTGGTCATCCAGTTTGCCATCGACGGCAGTTCCTCCACGACCTTCAACGACCGTTTCGGCCCCAACAACTATGCCCTGCGCGACATCCTGCGCCAGTGGGTTCGCAAAAATGCATTCAAGGCACAGTTCCACTTGCAGGGAATCACCGACGAGGCCATGATATTCGACAACGTCAAGATTCCGCCTCTCGATGCCGACGGCCTGCCCATGGATGCAGCCCAGTTCACTTTCATGCTGGAATCCTACCTGAAGGAGGAACAGCAAGTGGATTGCACCACGCGTGTCGATGGCGACAACATTCTCGTGACGATTATGTAACCTCTTCGCTCCTGAACATTTCAATCCGATAAGACAATGAAGAATAAAAGTTTGGCTCTGACCCTCGCGGTCTTGGCAACAGCCTGTCTTGCGGCCTCGGCCCAACGCCCGGCTTGGGTGCAGACCCATCCCGTGTCTGACTCCGAGTATGTGGGCGTGGGCAACGCCCCTCTCTCCGATGCCGACCATGTCAACCTGGCCACCCAGCGTGCGCTCACCGACATTGCGGCGCAGATAGCCACCCGTGTGGAGGCCACGTCGTTTCTCCACACCATCGACAGCGACGGACATTCCCGCGAACTCTTCGAGGAGAAGGTTCACCAGTCGATGACACGTTATCTGGAAGGCCAAAAACTCGACGACAGTTACAGCGACGGAACGACCTACTACGTCAAATACACCCTCAACCGTGAAGCATACGCCCAAGTGATGGCTCGCCATCGCTCCAAGGCCGTGGGTGAGGGATTGGCTGCCCTCAAGCAGGCACGTGCCGCCCTCGCTTCCGGCAGTTTGGCTACAGCCGTCCAGACCCTCACCCGCGGTTTGGACGCCGTGGCGCCCTGGACTTTTCTGGATCTGTCAGTGGTGGACGGCGGACGGACTGTGGATGTGGCCGGGGAGCTCTACCGCACCTGTCTCGATGCTTTCGACGGTCTCACCATTACGCTGAGCGACTACAACCTCGACGGCGAGGCCTTCAAGCCCATTGCGTCCCCGGTGGCTGCCTGTCTCTCCAGAGCGGGCATCACGGTTCCCGGCATCAAACTGAGCGCCGCCTTTACGCGCGGGGCAGGCGATGTCACTCCTGCCATCGTTACCGATGATAACGGAACGGCCGAGTTCTACATCACCAACATCACCTCGCGCGAAGCCGTTCAGGAACTTCGCATCTCCATCGACGAATCGTTCCGCAAGTCTTTGCCCGCAGCCTACACCGCCCTCCTGCCCGCATCCACCTGGCCCGAGGCCAAGGTGACCATTCAGCTGGCCCAGCAGGTTCCGTTGGCCTACATCCACGTGACGGGCGACGACCTCAACGGTTGTGTGCGTCAGGTTCAACAGATTCTCGCCAACGAACATTTCACCGTCACGGACGATCCCGATGCCGCCCGCATCTTCATCGAACTGGGCACGTCCCTGGACCTCGGAGGCACGGTGGCCGGCGAGTTGTATGACCTCAACGAATGTCATGCCACGCTGACCCTGAAATTCTTCGACACCTCCACCCAGCAGCTTATGCTCGATTACGGCATCCATCGCCTTCGCGTCCTCGTGCCTCAAAACAAGAGCGTCGAGCAGACCGAAGCCCAATGTGTGCGCGAAGTGATGAAACGTGTCAAGAACGAACTCCCCAAAAAACTCAAAACCATCCGGCTCTGAGCCCCTTGTTTTACTTTATTAAATGTAATTTCCGATTATGAAATTTCTCCAAATAACCGTTTCCGCTGCAGCCCTCGTCTTCGCCGCTGCCTTCTCATCCTGTTCTTCCGCCCGCAAGGTGGAAACCACACCCGTGGAAACCTTCATCCAGCCCTGCTCCGACTATCAGGGTGAGGAAGGAACCATCCACGCTTGGGCCGTGGGCAAGAGCGACTCCGAAAATACCGCCCGCAAGAAGGCTCAGGCTGCCGCTACAGCCGACCTCGCCGCCCAGGTACAGAAGACCGTACAGTCCTCCATCGAGGAATACGGTACCGTCCTCTCCGAAGGCGGACAGTCCGCCTCCAAACTCCTCCTTGTCGAGAAGACCCGCACCACCATCGACCAGACCCTCCGCGGTGCCACCATCGTCTGCGACCGCTGGGCAAAGGATGAGGCCACAGGCCAGCATTCCAACTACATCGTCATGGAACTGAAGGCCGAGCCGTTCATCCAATCCGTCCAGGATGTCCTCAAACCCTCCGGCCAAACTGTCGATACCGATTTGCTCCGCCAGATTTTCATCAAGCACATCAACCAATAAGCAATCTTTCTCGACAATCGCCTACACAGAATCCCCGCATCCGTCACTCGGTGCGGGGATTCTCTTGAAGCGGATAGCGCTGTCATCAGTCGAGGTCGTCGTCGAGAGCGGCGGCAAAGGTCGCCATATTGTCGGTGAGGGGTTCCTCCACCGCCTCGTCGCTCTGTGTGGTCTCGCAGATGGAGATGGGGCGGTGGATGCTTTCTTCCAGCACGATGAGGGTTTCGGTCGATACGACACCGTGGATGCCCTGTATTTTGTTGTTGATGAGATCCATGAGATGCTCGTTGTCGCGGGCGTAAAGTTTGCAAAGCATCGTGTAGGGACCCGTCGTGAAATAACATTCCGTCACCTCGGGAATGGACTCCAGCTTGCGGACCACCTCGCGGTAGAGGTTGCCTCGTTCCAGGCGGATGCCGACAAATGTACATGTCCCCAGACCCAGACTTTTGGGGTTGGTGTTATAGCCCGAGCCGGTGATGACTTTCATCTCGGTGAGGCGCTGTATGCGTTGGTGAATGGCCGCACGCGACACCCCGCATTCCACAGCCACGTCTTTGGAGGCAATGCGGGCGTTGCGGGTCACTATGTCGAGTATCTTGCGGTCAAGTGCATCTATTTTTTCCATGATTGAATGCATTAAAGTGTATGATTATCTTCTCGCCGGCGAGGCTGCCGCTTTGTGCTGAACCTTGATGAGCTCAACGTCGAAGAGCAGAGTGGCTCCGCCGGGAATGACCTCCGTCCCCTGGTCACCGTAGGCCAGTTCGCAGGGTATCACAATGACGGCATGGCCTCCCTCGCTCATGAGGAGCAGACCCTCGCGGAACCCCTCAATCAGTTCGTCCACGGGGAAACTTACTTCCTTTCCCTCCGAAAAACATCGTCCGTCGAGAAGGAATCCCTTATAGTTGACCAACACCAAATCACCCGGTCTCGGACGTTGTCCTGTGCCCACTTTGATGGTTTGGATTTGAAGTCCGGATGACATCGTGAGTACGTCTTCGCGTTGCGATATTTTCGTCATGAAGGCTATACCCGACTTCTTCTGATACTCTATTTCTTCCGACGGGGTGCGTTCGGACGCTTTCTGTCCGCTCGCTCGCGAAGGAAGACAGAACATCAGCATGGCAACAGTAAGTGCCAACGCGCGAAAGGTGTTCATAATCGGTGTTGTTATATGAAAAAAGAGAAAGGTGTCAAGCCGGAAAGGGATTGTAAAAAGGGGGCTCCTTGTGGGATAGGGAGAGACAGAACGCATGAGTGGATAAGGAGGAGAAGGGGATGGGTCATGCGTTCCGGAACAAGGAGCCCCCGGACAGGATGGGATTCAAACGGGGCGTTACCCCGCCGACCCTTACTTTTTGGCAGCAGGAATCACCTGGAGAAGCTCCACTTCGAACTGAAGCGTGGAGCCGCCGGGGATGTCCTTGCCTGCACCGCGGTCGCCGTAGCCGAGGTCAGAGGGGAAGGTGAAGACAGCCTTGCCGCCCTCCTGCATGTTCTGCAGACCCTCGGAGAAGCCTTTCACAACCTGGTTGGTGCTGAACGTCACGGAGTCGTTTGCGTCGAACACTGTTCCGTCAATCAACTTGCCCGTATAGTTTACTATCACCTGGTCTCCCTTGGCGGGTGTTTTGCCGGTGCCTTTTTGGAGATGCTCAATCTGAAGTCCGCTCTCAAGGGTTTCAACACTTTCTTTCTGAGCATTGGCTGCCAGGAATTCTGCACCTTTGTCTTTGTTCACTTTGAGCTCGGCATCTTTCTTGGCCTGCATCTTCTTCTGAACCTGATTGAAATATTCGCGGAGATACTTGTCGGCATCCTCTGCGCTGATTTTGAGGTTGCTGCTGTCGCGATGAACGGCAGTCCAGAAGCCGGCCAGGAACTCGTCAAGTTTCACCTGGTTCTCGGGAATCAACGTATTGCTGTCGGCCACGGCAGCAAACTGTGTTCCCTGAAGTACACCGAAAGCGTAAGCCACGGAGTCAAGATCATTCGAAAGTTTGGCACTGGGTACGCCGTTGCATGAGGCCATTGTCATACCGAGAATGGCTGCAGCTGAAATGCTGAGAATAATGCTTTTTTTCATTTTTTTTGAATGTATTTTTATTTTGTTTCGTTTTTCTTCTCACAAAAACGTTGCAAAGATAAGCTTTTTTTTCGTAGAATCCGCTTTTTGACCCTAAAAAAATGCTAATTTTGGGTGTTTTTGCGACATTTTGCCATTTTCCCCCTCATTTTATGCCCCCAAAACTTGCAACTGTCAACCGAAAGCACTATCTTTGCAAACAGATAATCAATGGAACATTCATAAATTTTCATCATGAGACGACATTATACACTCCTGCTCTCCCTCCTCCTCGTCGCGGGAGCCGCAGCCCAGTCCTCCTGGACCTCCGACAACGGGAACGGTACGTTCACCAATCCGCTGTTCTATGACGAGTTTGCCGACCCGGACATTCTCCGCGTGGGCAACGACTACTATCTGGCCGGCACAACGATGCATTCCGTTCCGGGTCTGGTGCTGATGCATTCTCGCGACCTGGTCAACTGGGACTTCTGCAGCTATGCTTTCGAGCAGTATGACGAGAGCTATGTTTCCAATCGCAATCCGATGGATGTGTTCTGCCTCACCGACGGCAAAAATATCTACGGACAGGGCGTTTGGGCACCCGTTGTACGTTACCACAACGGACTGTTCTACCTCTTCACCAACGTCAACGGCTCGGGGCTCCAGGCTTATACGTCGGCAGACCCGCGCGGTCCGTGGGAACATCACAACATAAATTCGCGTATCTACGACCTCTCGATTCTCTTTGACGATGACGGCAAGATCTACGCTTTCCATAACTACGGCGACGTGAAGGTTACGGAAATCAAACCCGACCTCAGCGGCATCGTCGAGGGTACCGAAAAACTGGTCATCAAGGACGGCAATGCGATGGGAGAGGGGTTCCATGCGTATAAAATCGACGGATGGTACTACCTGATGAGTGCCGACTACAAGCCCCACGGACGCCTGATGGTGGCCCGTTCCCGCAATATCTACGGCCCCTACGAAACCCGCGTGATGGGAGCCGAGGAAACGCTCGGTACGCTCCCCCTGCCCATGACCGAGGGCAAGATTCGTCCGCTTCCTGCCGACGGCTCCCGCATACGGGTCGATTTCCCCACAGCCGACGACAACCGGGGCAACTGCACCGTCATGCATCAGGGAGGCATGGTCTCCACGCCCGACGGCGAATGGTGGGCCGTCCAACTGATGGACTTCCGCGGGGTGGGCCGCACCGTAGCTCTTTCGCCCGTCACATGGGAGGACGGCTGGCCCTACTTGGGTCTTCCCGGCAATCTGACACGTTCGCCCCGCACCTGGTTCAAACCGGCTTCCGCCCCTGCGGATGTGAAGCCCCACTCGGCTTATTTTTTCTCCGACGATTTCAATCGCCCCGCCTCCATGCTGACCGCCTACAACTGGCGCCGCAAGGGCACTTTCGAAGAAGAAACGTGGCAACCGGTGCCCGCCTGGCAGTGGAACCACAATCCTGTGGCCGGACAATGGAACCTCAAGGGGGGACGACTGAATCTCAAAGCGCTGCCCGCCACCCAACTCATGACCGCCCAAGGCTCGCTGTCCCAGCGGATGATTGGCCCCGTCAGCGTCACTACCGTGAAAGTGGACGGCTCCAAACTCCGTCCCGGTGATGTGGCCGGTCTCGGAATCCAGAACATCCCCTGTGCCTGGATTGGGCTGACCCGCAGCAAGGACAGCCTCAAAGTTGAGGAGTACGACCTCCTCCAAAACCGACGTCTCACGGAGAACCTTGCCGTCTCGAAGGGCATTCTCTATTTGCGTCTCTGGGCCGACCTGGACAGTTGCAAAGCCACCCTTTCCTACAGCTGCGACAATCAGAACTTCGTCCAAATGGGAGACACCATTCTCCTGTCCTATCAGCTACATACCTTCCAAGGGGCACGAACTCTGCTGTTCTGTTACAACGAACAGGGAGTGAAGGGCGGCACAGCCTCGTTCGACGACTTTACGGTCGAACAGCCTTTGGCCGACCGCACTGCCGATTTGCCCCTCGGCAAGACCATCCGTCTTTTCAACCTCGGGGACAATTCCTATGCAGCCGCCATTCCCCACGGCATGCTCTACCATACAAACAAGGCTTCGGACAAGGGCACCCTTTTCGAGGTGGTCGATTGCGGTCGTGGCATCGTAGCTCTCAAGTCGGCCTATGGCTACCTCTGTGTCGTGGGGCACGGCTTTGTGTCCGACATTCATTTCTCCGCCGAACTCACCGACGACTGTCGTTTCCTGTGGCAGGATATGCTGCGGGGAGATTGTATGTTGCTCTCGCTTCGAACCAACCGCTATGTGGGCATGACACCCGGAGCCGGGGAATCTTACAGCGCCCAGTGGCCCGGTTCCACTGCCAACAGACGCAACGGATGCGTTTTCCGCTTCGAAATCGTGGAGTAATGCTCTCGATTTACGCAGCCATTAATATAATGTACGCGCGCGTATCGTTTCCTTCAACGAAAGGGGGCTTCCGGAATTCTGAAACGGACGACAAACGCCATTTGGGACGATTCCGGGAGCCTGCAATGTAATCTGCGTGTGTCAAAATGACGTCGAATTGTTAAAATTCGGCGTTTTTTGTATGATTATTGCCGAAATATTTGGTTTGTCCGAAAATAACCGCTATCTTTGCACCCGCAAATCGGAAAAACAACCGCATTTGCAATGATC
>CALBPV010000128.1 GCA_937899265.1 uncultured Bacteroidales bacterium | reverse complement strand
GTCTGTTCAATTTCCATTTCGTCTTGTGTATTTTAGTGGACTTTCTGGCTCCCTGTTTCTTCCAAAAAGGGGAGAAATGCCCGAATTTTGTTGCAAAGATAACAATTTTTTTCGACAAATACGCCATATCTCAAAAAAAAAATGCATCTTTGCACCAAATTTTGATGATTTATGGACGAAAAACAGGTATTGGATATTCAGAAAGAGGTCGTTGATGTGCTCCGCTACGTTTACGATCCGGAGATTCCCGTCAACATCTATGACCTCGGCCTCATTTACGCTATTGAAGTCACCGAAGCCAAGCCGGAGGACATCACCGGCGAAGGATTCGCCAATGTGCATATCAAGATGACCCTCACCGCCCCCTCCTGTCCCGAGGCCGATTTCCTCATGGAGGATCTCCGCATCAAAGTCGAGGGTTTGCGCGAAGTGGCCACCTGCGATGTGGAACTGGTCTTTGAGCCCGAGTGGAACAAAGACATGATGACCGAAGAAGCCAAACTTGAACTGGGTTTCCTGTAGAATGAAACATATCTATTTCCTCTCCGACATGCATCTCGGTTCGCGTACCTTCGAGCATCCGCTCGATGTGGAACGCCGTGTGGTCCGCTTTCTCGATTCCATCAAGGACGACTGTGCGGAACTCTACCTCGTGGGCGATGTCATCGACTATTGGTTCGAGTACAAATACGTGGTTCCGCGCGGTTTTACCCGATTCCTGGGTAAATTGGGCGAGTTCCACGATGCGGGCATTCCTGTCCACTGGTGGACGGGCAATCACGACATCTGGATTTTTGACTATATCCCGCAGGAGACGGGAGCCGTCATCCACCGCACGGGTGAGGAAGTCACCCTTCGCGGCAAACGCCTCTACATAGCCCACGGCGACGGCTTGGGCAGCGACAGTCGGACACTCAAGTTCATGGGGAGATTTTTCCGCAACCGTTTCTGTCAGCGTCTCTATGCCATGATTCATCCCCGCTGGACCACTGCTTTTGCCTATCGCTGGTCGGCCCATTCGAGACTTACAGGCGGCGATTTCCCCGATTTTCAGGGCGAAGACCGTGAGCCTCTTGTCAAGTTCGCCAAAGCCTATCTGCGTGAGCATCCCGATCTGGATTATTTCCTCTTCGGCCATCGCCATATCATGCTCGACCTGATGTTGTCGCGCCACACACGCATGCTGATTCTCGGCGACTGGATACAACATTTCTCCTACGCCGTCATGGACGATGCAGGAGAAATCGTGTTGGAACAGTTTGAACAGGAGGAACCTTCCGAAACCGAAGTCAGAACCGGTGTCAGCGTTGCATTTTAGCCCACCATTCCCGGTCTGTTTCCAGGAGTTTTTCGTAGTCTTCGTTGGTGATGTCACCGGCCCCGAGCAGCATGATGCGGAACCATCGGGTGCCCACGTGACGCAAGGCTGACGTGTCGCGGAAGCCCGCCCTGATGAAACTGTTGTGGCGATGTACGCGCTCCTCGTCGCTCTCGGCGGGAGGGAGAGCCTGCTCCAGGTTCACCACCAGACGGTGACCTGCGTACTGCTGCTCTATCTTGCTCAGCATGACGTCCTCGTAGCCCAGGGTGCGTACCTCGCGGTCCAGGGCAAAATAGTAGAGCCAGGCCACATCCTTGCGGCGTATGGCAAACGAGAATCCGATGAGCCGGGCATGGTCGTAGAACGTCAGAAAGTCCACATCGTCCCTCTGGATGACGTTGAGCAGAATGTCGTAGTCGAGGCGCAATCCCTCGGGATAGACGGTTTCGTAGAGTTTTCTCACAGCGGCCCATTGGGGTGTGGAGGAGGTGATACGTTCGATGGTCATAGTCGCTATGCTTTTTGTTTCTGTAAAAATACGAATCGGTTTTAAACCATAAGGAAAAATTAGGGTCTAATTCATGCTTTCGCTTTGCAAAGATAGTTGTTTTTTTCTAAAAGTGCAAATATTTCTTTGATTTCTTGAAAAATTTCTGTATCTTTGCCACGCAATTTATGGATAATTGTTATTTTAGAAGTCATTTTTATGCAGTTTAAGAGTCTGTCGGGCCTTCTGTCGCTGGCTTTGTGCGCTACGGTTTTCCAGCTGAACGCGCAGTCGGTACGCGGTCGCATTTATGATAAATCTTTGGGCGACCCCATGCAGTTCGTCAACGTGGCCGTAGTTCCCCGGAGCGACACCACGCGCGTCTTGGGCAACATCACCGATGCGAACGGTAACTTCCGTATCGACAAACTCAAGAACGATACTTACACCCTGCGTGTGTCGTTTCTGGGTTATAAACCCTTTCAGCGCACTTTCACCATACGCGACCGTCAGCGCGACGTCAATGTCGGAACCATTCGCTTGGAGGAGGATCTCCAGACCCTGGGCGAGACCGTGGTGGCGGCACAGCGCTCCGGCATCAAGCTCGAAGTGGATCGCAAGTCGTTCGACATCTCCGAACAGATAGCTGCCATGGGAGCTTCGGCCACCGAGGCCCTCGAACAGATTCCTTCGGTCGAAGTCGATAACGACGGAAATATCTCCCTGAGAGGCAACACCAGCGTCGAGATATGGATTAACGGCAAGGCTTCCGGCCTCACTTCCGACAACCGTTCCAGCATTCTCGACCAACTACCCGCCGAAAGCATCGACCACATCGAGGTGATAGACAATCCCTCGGCCAAATTCAGCGCCGAGGGCAGTGCCGGCATCATCAATATTGTATTGAAGAAAAACCGAGCGGCTGGTTACTACGGAGCCGCCAGCGCCAACGTCAATACAGAGGGGCGCTACAAGTTCGATGTCAACGTCAACTGGTCGTCCGGACGATGGGAAGGGTATGGTAGCGCAGGCTACCGCCATGAGCGCAATCATCTGGGAGGCAGTGAGAGCGAACAGGTCAACTACGCTACGCGTACTTTCCAGAATTCCGAATCCTGGAATCACCGCGACGGCAACGGTCTCTTCTTCCGTCTCGGCACCACTTGGCACTTCACCGACAACGACGAGATAACCCTCTCGGGGATGGCCGGCCCGGGAGACGACGACCGTGTCTCCGAGTCAGTCTATCTCAACGGCCCGATCGATGCCGCCGACCGTCCGCTGGCTGCCGATTCTCGCATGTTGCGTCGTACCTCCGGCGGAGGCGACCGCGTCTTCTGGAACGCACAGTTCAACTACCGCCACTCCTTCTCCGAGAAGCATACCCTTGAGGTCAACTTCTCCACAGGCGCTTGGCGCAGCAACAACGACAATTTCTATCAGGATTCAACCGTTAACCTTCAACCTTTGGCCTTAGACCTTCAACCAACCTACGGCTATATCTCTCGCCCCATGCACATCCGCAACCGTTTCTCGGAGGGCAAAATAGACTACAGCAACCAGCTCACCGAACGTTTCAAACTCGAGGCAGGCTACCAGTTCAACCTCTCCCACGAGAATACGCCGCAGGAGTCGGAGACAGCCCCCGATTGGGAAGGAACAAATCCTACGATAGACGAAGCGTATTTCAACCGTTTCATCTATGACTCGCAGATACACGCCTTCTACGCCACAGGCTCTCTCCAACTCGGCTCTTTTGGCATCATGGCAGGTCTGCGCGGCGAGTATTGGAAGGTGGAAACAGAGAGCTGGACATACGACCAGGAGTACAATCCCGCTCTGCGCGATGACCCTTTCACGAAGGACTATTTCGAACTCTTCCCGTCCCTGTTCCTCTCCTGGCAGGTCACGCCCACCCAGCAGCTCCAACTCAACTATACGCGGCGTCTGCGCCGTCCCTGGGGCGGTGAGCTCAACTCTTTCCGCAACACCTCCGACGCCTCCATGACCTCGTTCGGCAATCCGGAACTCACACCCGAGTTCTCCAACTCCTTCTCTCTCAACTATCTCAAGACCTGGGAACAGCATACGCTCTCCCTCTCGGCCTACTACCGTCCCACGTCCGATGTGATTCAGCGCATCAAGTACCAGGATGCGTCGGGACTCATGTACCAGACCAACGAGAACGTCTCCAAGTCGCAGTCCTCCGGTCTCGAAATGGTGCTCAAGAACAAACTCGCCTCCTGGCTCGACCTTACCACCTCGGCCAATGCCTATTACTACAAACTCGACGGCTTCTCCTTCCGCATCAACGATTATACCGTCACGGGCGAAGGTCGCGAGAGCTTCTCGTGGAATGCCCGCATGATGGCTTCCTTTGTGTTGCCTTGGGAGATGTCGGCACAGCTGACGGGCAACTATCGTTCCAAGCAGGCCGTCTCGCAGGGTGAACGCAAGGGTAACTACAGCGTGGACTTCGGCTTCAAAAAGAATTTCATGAACCGCAAGTTCGTCCTCTCGGTCAGCGGTCGCGACCTCTTCGATTCGCGCAAGTGGGAGACCACAACCTCGTCCGACACTTTCTGGCGTCACCAGAAAGGATGGCGGGGCGGTCGCCGTTTCGACTTCACCCTCACGTGGAACTTCGGAAACATGAAGCCCAAACAGCGTCAGCGTCCCGACGGCGAGCAACAGGAGGGCGACGACTCCTCCTCCGGCGGAGGCTACGACATGGGAGGAGTACTATGAACTGTAAGTTCAGGTCAAAAGTCAAAGGTCAAAGGCGCTCTACGTCCTGAAGGACGGTCAAAGGCGTTCTACGTCCTGAAGGACGGTCAAAGGTCAAAGGTCAAAGGTCAAAGGTCAAAGGTCAAAGGCTACTACGAACTGTAAGTTCGGGTCAAAAGTCAAAGGTCAAAGGTCAAAGGTCAACCGTGAACCGACCTTAGACCTTAGACCTTAGACCTTAGACCGTTAACCGACCTTAGACCGTTAACCGAGAACCGACCTTAGACCGTTAATAATTAAGTTTCAAGTTAAAAACAAAAAAGCATGACTACAAAGACATTTTCCGTACTCGGTATGAAGTGCGGCGTATGCAAGGCTTCTGTCGAACGAGCTCTCTGCTCGTTGGACGGTGTGGAAAGCGCTGTCGCCCATCTCGAAACAGCCTCCGTCGAGGTTTCCTACGACGAGGCAAAGGTTACTCCTCAGGCTTTGGCCGATGCGGTCGATGAGGCCGGCTTCGGGCTCGAGTTCTGATTGCCGGCATGAAACGGTCCATACCCGTGGTCGGACTGGCCTGTTCGGCCTGTTCGGCCAATGTGGAGCGATGTCTCAACCGTTTGGAGGGCGTTGCCTCGGCTTCCGTCTCTCTGGCCTCCCGCACGGCTTTGATCGAGTGGGACGAGGCGCGTCTCTCCCTTCCTGCCATCAAGGAGGCCGTCAATGCCATCGGCTACGACCTCGTCATCGACAACGGCGTCGATGCGGTTGCCGTCGAGAGGGATGCCTGGAAACGCCTTCGCCGTCAGGTGATGGCATCGTGGGTTTTCGCTCTGCTCACGATGTGTTTCTCCATGCGTTGGATAGACCTCGGCAGTCCCTTCCGTTGCAATGTGGCGGCAATGGTGTTGAGTCTGGCCAACGGCATCATTTGCGGACGTGATTTTTACGTACGTGCCTTCCGGCAGCTTCGTCATGCAATGGCCGGCATGGAGACACTCGTCATGCTTTCCACCGCCATCGCTTTCCTCGTCAGTGTCTTCAACACCTTCTGGGGGGAGGCCGTTTGGGGAGCACGCGGCATCGAGTGTCCGACCTTCTTCGATGCATCGGTCATGATTGTCACCTTCGTGCTCACAGGCCGTCTGCTCGAAGAACGGGCCCGCCAGGGCACTTCTTCCGACATCCGGCGGCTCATGGGTTTGCAGCCGCGTACGGCACGTATCCTTCGCGGCGGACAGCTCGAAGATGTGCCCGTGGCAACGGTCGTCAGGGGCGATGTGCTCGAAGTGAGGGCCGGCGAGAAGATACCCGTGGACGGGGAGGTGCGTTCGGCTTCCAGTTTTATGACCGCCGACGGAGCATACGTCGATGAATCGAGCATAAACGGCGAACCACTTCCGGCTCTCAAACTCAAGGGCTCCCGTGTCTTGGCCGGCACTATTGTTGCCCAAGGAAAACTGCAGTTCCGGGCACAGCAGATAGGGGAGGACACGGCTTTGTCGGGCATCATCCGCATGGTGCAGCAGGCCCAGGGGTCAAAGGCTCCCGTCCAGCGTGCCGTCGATCGTGTGGCCCGTGTCTTTGTGCCTGTGGTGGCCGCCATGGCTTTGCTCACCTTCGTTCTGTGGTGGGCGATAGGAGGTACGGCGGCTTTGCCCCGGGCGATTCTGTCCGCTGTCTCTGTCCTGGTCATTGCGTGTCCCTGTGCCATGGGGTTGGCTACCCCTACGGCCATCATGGTTGGCATCGGACGTGCGGCCCGCTTCAATGTCCTGATTAAAGATGCCACCGCCCTCGAACAACTACACCGCGTGAATGCTGTGGTCATCGACAAGACAGGAACGCTCACCGTACCCCGACCCGATGTCGATTTCACGGCGGCTTCCGACTTGGCGCCCGAAGAAAGGGAAACCCTCAAGCCGCATGCCCGGGAGGCTGTCACGATGCTTCGGGAGCGGGGAATCACGATTCATCTAATGAGCGGCGACCGAGAAGAAGCGGCTCGCTATTGGGCAGGAAAAATCGGTGTGGAACACTGGCAGAGCCAATCCTTGCCGCAGGACAAAGAGGATTGTGTGCGACGATTGCAGAGCGAAGGCAAGACCGTAGCGATGATAGGCGATGGAATCAACGATACCCAGGCGCTCGCCCTCGCCGATGTCAGCATTGCAATGGGACGCGGCACCGATGTGGCGATGGATGTGGCCCAAGTCACCCTCATGGGCGACGACCTCCGTTCCGTGGCCCGCGCCATTGACCTCAGTCGGGCCACCGTCCGCATGATACACCAGAATCTCTTCTGGGCTTTCATCTATAACATCGTCTGCATTCCCCTCGCCGCAGGTGTCCTCTGCCTGTTCGGCCTCGATGTCCGCATTACTCCCGTCTGGGCTTCCGCAATGATGGCCTTCTCCTCCGTCTCCGTAGTCCTCAACACCCTCCGCCTTAAATGGCAAGGAGAACCCCGGTGAGCATCCCCGTGAAAAACGTCTTTGAGTCTGGAGATTTGGTCGAGAACGCAGTATGTGCAAAATTTGCATATTTGAAACCTCTCCCCCCTCCCCTTTGGGGAGGGCTGGGGAGAGGCTGAGAGGACTGGGGAGAGGCTTTTTCCGCTCCGTCGGATTTGCAATCCGACGGCCGCACTGAATATAAGCATTTGTAATGCGTGGAAAAACTCCGGTGGTAGGCTGGAAGCCCTGCAAGGGCTGTATATCCCAGCACAGGGGCCTGCCCCCTCCCCTTCAGGGGAGGGTTGGGGAGAGGCTGAGAGGACTGGGGAGAGGCTGAGAGGGCTGGGGAGAGGCTGAATCCTGGAACCCTTAGACCTTTGACCTTAGACCTTTGACCGTCCTGCCCCCTCCCCTTCAGGGGAGGGTTGGGGAGAGGCTGAGAGGCTGAAACCTTGGAACTTAATCCTGTTGGGACATTGGGACAGTTTTCTGTCCCATTTATTTTTTTGTACCGTGACTGGAACCCGTCCCCTGTCACAGATAATTTCAATATCGACACCTAACTTCACTTACGAAACAC
>CALBPV010000127.1 GCA_937899265.1 uncultured Bacteroidales bacterium | reverse complement strand
CAAAGGTCTAAGGTCAAAGGTCTAAGGTCTAAGGTCTAAGGTCAAAGGTCTAAGGGTTTTAGTTATATTAAAATAAAGCCGCCCGCAGACAACCTGCGGACGGCTTGTTCTCTATAATGTCCCGGACATTGTCAGCGCTTGGGAATCAGGAGCCAGGCATCGGCGCATGTGCCCTGTTCGGAAGGATAGGCGGCACGGATGCTGTCGCGTACGGGTTCGGCCTGCTCGCGGGTGTCGTAGCTGCCGGCCACAACGCGATACATGCCGGCTTCGTTCTTGACGAGGAAAGCGCTGTAACCGCGCTGCTGCATCGTTACTTTGTAAGCTTCGGCATTGACGGGGCTGCCGAACGAACCCACCACTACGTTATAATCTTTCAAGAGGGAAGCCTCTGCATCGTTGACTGTGGTTACTTTTTCAGCACGGTCGCCTGCCTGAAGCACGGGAGCCGGCTTGGGTGCGGGCTGTGTCTGCTGGGGCTGGTGGTACTGGATGGGAGCTACTTCCTGAACTTCCTCAACGGGGTCGGCTACGGTAGCAGCCTCGCTGAGCGTTTTCTGAGATTTGCAGCCTGTCATTGCAAGGGCTGCGGTGACGGCCAAAGCCATCGTGAAGATTTTTTTCATTTCGGTGTATGTTTTGAGTTTGAATATCAAATTTTGCTATTCAGCGTTGCAAAAATAAGGAAAAAAAATGAGAAAACACACATTTAGTGTGCAAAAAAAAGTAAAACACTTGTTTTTTTCCGTTTTTTTCGCTATCTTTGGGGGCGAATATGACAAAATGGCGGCATAATTCACCGGTTTTGCCGATTCGTCAAATAACTATGTCCAAAGATTCGTTAATCATACTTTCGGGCGGGCTGGATTCCACCACGCTCCTCCACGAATACAAAGAACAGATTGCATTGGCAGTCACTTTCGACTATCACGCCCGCCAGGCCGGGCAGGAGATAGCCTGTGCCCGCTGGCAATGCGAGCAGTTGGGCATCCGCCATATTGTGCTCGAAATACCCTTTATGGCCCAATATTTCAAGTCGGCCCTGTTTGCAGGCCAGGAGGAGGTGCCCGAGGGAAGCTACACCGACGAGAACCAAAAGGCGACCGTAGTGCCTTTCCGCAACGGTATCATGCTCTCGATAGCTGCCGGTATCGCCGAGAGCGAGGGACTGAAACATGTGATGATAGCCAATCACAGCGGCGACCACGCCATCTATCCCGACTGCCGTCCGGAATTCGTGAAGGCCATGAACGGAGCGATGGCTGCCGGCACCTACGAAGGCATCACACTGGTGGCTCCCTATACCGACATCACGAAGAGGGACATCGCCCTCAGGGGAAAGGCTTTGGGCGTGGACTACAGCCACACCTATTCCTGCTACAACGGGGGAGAGGAGCACTGCGGAGTCTGCGGCACCTGTGTGGAACGCAAGGAAGCCCTCGAGGGTTTCGATACCACCCTCTACAAAGCATAAAAAAGTACAGGCAAATAAAATTTCGCGAACTTTATAAACTTTAAGACAATGACACATTCCAAAGCTCTTATGCAGAAGGCGGCTGACAATATCCGCATTCTTGCTGCTTCAATGGTCGAAAAGGCCAAATCAGGACATCCGGGCGGCGCCATGGGCGGTGCCGATTTCATCAATGTTCTTTACAGTGAGTTCCTCGAGTACGATCCGCAGGATCCCAATTGGGAGGGGCGCGACCGCTTCTTCCTCGATCCCGGCCACATGGCTCCCATGCTCTACTCGCAGCTTGCCCTCACCGGCAAGTTCACGATGGACGAACTCGCCAACCTCCGTCAGTGGGGTTCCACCACTCCCGGTCACCCCGAACGCTGCATCGAGCGGGGTATTGAGAATACCTCGGGCCCGCTGGGTCAGGGTCACGTCTTTGCCGTAGGTGCCGCCATTGCCGAGAAATTCCTGGCAGCACGTTTGGGCGAAGAGGTAATGAATCACAGAATCTATACCTACATCTCCGACGGCGGTGTGGAAGAAGAGATTTCGCAGGGTGCCGGCCGTATTGCAGGCTATCTCGGACTGGATAATCTCACCATGTTCTACGACTCGAACGACATCCAGCTTTCCACCGAATGCAATGCCGTAACGTGCGAGGATACGGCAGCCAAATACAAAGCATGGGGCTGGCACGTAATCAACGTGAACGGCAACGATGCCGACGAAATACGCGCAGCTCTCCAGGCTGCCAAACTCGTGAAGGGACAGCCCACGCTCATCATCGGCAAGTGCATCATGGGCAAGGGTGCCCTCAAGGAGGACGGAACGAGCTACGAACGCAACTGCAAGACTCACGGTGCACCCCTCGGCGGAGACGCATTTGTGAACACGGTGAAGAACCTGGGCGGCGATCCCGAAAATCCCTTCCAAATCTTCCCCGAGGTACAGCAGCTTTATGCCGAGCGTGCCAAGGAATTGCGTGAAATCTGCGACAAGAAGAAAGCCGTGAAGGCTGCTTGGGCCCAGGCCAATCCCGAAAAGGCCAAGAAGATGGAAGAATGGTTCTCGGGCAAGGCTCCCAAGATTGACTGGAGCGCCGTTCAGCAGAAGGCCGACAGTGCCACACGAGGCGCTTCCGCCACCGTATTGAGCGTTCTTGCCGAACAGGTGGAGAACATGATTTGCGCATCGGCCGACCTCTCCAACTCGGACAAGACCGACGGCTTCCTCAAGAAGACCCACGCCTTCACGAAGGGCGATTTCACAGGCGCTTTCTTCCAGGCCGGTGTAGCCGAGCTCACGATGGCTTGCTGCTGTATAGGTATGGCTCTGCACGGCGGTGTGATTCCCGCCTGCGGTACCTTCTTTGTGTTCTCCGACTATATGAAGCCTGCCGTACGTATGGCAGCCCTGATGGAAGTGCCCGTCAAGTTCATTTGGACACACGATGCCTTCCGTGTGGGCGAGGACGGTCCTACACACGAACCCGTGGAGCAGGAAGCCCAGATACGTCTCATGGAGAAACTCCAGAACCATCACGGCAAGAACTCGATGCTCGTGCTCCGTCCCGCCGATGCCGACGAGACAACAGCCGCTTGGCGTCTGGCTATGGAGAACACCGAGACACCTACCGGTCTCATCTTCTCGCGCCAGAACATCAAGAAACTGCCCGAAGGAACCGACTATGGCCAGGCCGCCAAGGGAGCCTACATTGTGGCAGGCTCCGATGCACAGTATGATGTCATCCTGCTCGCTTCCGGCTCTGAGGTTTCCACCTTGGTGGCCGGCGCAGAACTCCTGCGTCAGGACGGTATCAAGTGCCGCATCGTGAGTGTTCCCTCCGAGGGTCTCTTCCGTTCGCAGCCCAAGGCATATCAGGAGGAAATCCTTCCTGCCGCAGCCGTGAAGTTCGGCATGACCGCCGGTCTTCCCTGCACGCTCGAAAGCCTCGTGGGAGCCAACGGTTCGGTTTGGGGTCTTCCCTCGTTCGGTTTCTCGGCTCCCTACAAGGTGCTTGACGAGAAACTCGGATTCAACGGCGAGAATGTTTACAAACAGGTGAAAGCTCTTCTCGGCAAGTAATCATGTTGCAATATAAGACAGTGGGGTTGGCGAGCGATCATGCCGCCTTCCCCCTCAAACAGTTTGTGAAGCGATATCTCGACGAAAAGGGTATTCCTTACAAGGACTACGGCACCTACACCGAGGAGAGCTGCAACTATGCTACCTACGGACATCTGTTGGCCGAAGGGGTTGAGAGCGGCGAGGTTTATCCCGGCATTGCCATGTGCGGCTCGGGCGAAGGCATCTCAATGACGCTCAACA
>CALBPV010000126.1 GCA_937899265.1 uncultured Bacteroidales bacterium | reverse complement strand
GACGCGTCTTCATCGGGATGCCGAGACGGTGCCCTTCGATTTCGAGATCTTTCATGAAGGCCTGAACTCGCGTGGGAATCTGACCGAAGTAATGGTCGTCCATCTGCTGATTCTTGGCCGAAGCGTGACCCAACAGAGTGCGGCCGCACGCAATTAGGTCGGGACGGGCAGCATAGAGACCGTCATCCACCAGGAAATATTCCTGTTCCCACCCCAGGTTGCACTGAATCTTCTTGACACGTTTGTCAAACATCTTGCAGATAGCCAGCGCAGCATCCGAAACAACCTTGATGGATTTCTTCAGGGGAGCTTTGTAGTCGAGCGCCTCACCCGTGTAAGATATGAATATGGTGGGAATGCAGAGACAATCATCGTAGATAAATACCGGCGATGTAGGGTCCCAAGCGGTGTATCCTCGGGCCTCGAAGGTGGCACGGATGCCGCCGGAGGGGAACGACGAAGCGTCGGGTTCCTGCTGGAAGAGGGATTTTCCTTCAAACTCCTCTATCATGCCGCCCTTCCAATCATATTCCATGAAGGAGTCATGCTTCTGGGCCGTTGTCTCCGTGAGGGGCTGGAACCAGTGGCAACAATGGGTGACACCATGTTCGAGTGCCCAGGTTTTCATGCCTGCGGCCACTTTGTCGGCAATCTGTCTGTCCAATTGCTTTCCGTTGTCGATACAGTCAATCAGCGCATCGTATGTTTTGCGGTCCAGATACTTGAACATCTTCTCTCGATCGAAAACCAATTCTCCGAAGAACTCCGAAGGGCGGGAAGCCGGAGGCACAACGTCTATAGCATGCTTTTTGAAGGCTTCATGAACCACTTCGAATCTCAAATTGTTGCTCATTTTTGAAAATGTTTGGATGTTTGTTTGTATTGTTTGATATTTCTTTACAAAATGCCGCATTTCGAAAGAAATTTCGCCAAAATGCCACATTTTGTCAGAAATGCTTGCTGTTTTCTATATTTCCGTGGCAAAGATAGCGTATTTTGCGTAACTGACCAAGAAAAATGCAGAAAAATTACAGGTTTTGTCAGGTTGAAAAACAATTTGCTAAAAAATGACAGACAAAAATAGCAAAAAGCAACGTTTTTATAGGATTGTTTGAGGAAATCCGGCGGAAGGAGGCTATCCCAACCGGGAAATCTCCGGGATTTTGGGACTTGCCCCTGACAGAGGCTCCGACGAACGAAAGAGGAACACTGCGAAATAAACAGGGGCGCTGACGCCTGGTCCGAGGCAGACAGTCTGCCGTTGACGGAACCCGGACGGAAAGGCGTCAACTGGGAGGTCCGGGCTGTCGCGGGAAAACCGAGAGACGGGGATTTACGGCGGAGCAGAAAAGAGGGTTCTTTGTCAGTCCGGAACTGCGCCCAAAACACTCCCGGAGCTGAGACAAAAGTCTTCTGAATCTGTTATAAAAAGTCTAAAATTGTAGTGGTGAGGTGCTAAAATGACATAAATTAAGGTGAATTTGCTATTTTTTGACACAAATATAGCGGATATTTGAATTATTTTTAGTATCTTTGCACTGCTTAAAGTGCACTTTTCGGCAGCAAATCGAGGCTGAAGAGAGGCTTGCACTCAAGCGACGGGCTCCGGCCTTAACAATAAAAACAACGAGACAATGAGCACCAAAATCCTCTTCATCAACACCGACATAGTTCCCTATATTCCGGAGGGCAGAATGGCTGAAATCGGCCGCAACCTGGTCCAAGGAATGCAAGAGAGGGGGCACGAAATACGTTCCTTCATGCCCCGCTTCGGCAAGGTGAGCGAACGTCGCTGTCAGCTGCACGAGGTAATCAGGCTCTCGGGCATGAATCTCATCATCGATGATACCGACCACCCCCTCATCATCAAGGTGGCATCGATACAAGCTGTCAGAATGCAGGTTTACTTCATCGACAATGAGGATTATTTCACGTCGCGCAAGACGCAGTACGCCGATGCCGAAGGTCACGAATTCGAAGATAACGGCGAGCGCATGGTTTTCTTCGCACGCGGTGTCATCGAGACCATTCGCAAACTGCGCTGGACGCCCGATGTTGTTTATTGTCAGGGATGGTTCGCTGCCGTAGCCCCCATTTACATCAAACGCGCCTTCAGCGATGATGCCTGCTTCAAGAGGACCAAAGTCGTCTTTGCGGCTTACGACAATATGTTCCAAACGCCCCTTGCAGCCAATTTCACCCGTCTCGTCCATCGCGACGGCATCACCAAGAGCGACTTGAAAGAATGGGCCGACAAGAAGATGAGCTGTACGGAAGTGACGCGCATGGCACTCAAATATTCCGACGGCCTCATCATCACGGATCCCGGCATCGACCCGGCCATTCTGGCACAGGCCGAGAAATACGGGCTCAAGGTGTTGGATTGTTCGAAAGACACGGAAGTCGATCTTGACAAATATCACGAGTTCTTCGAACAGTTCGCTCCACAGGCATAATAATAACAAACTCATAAAATCAAGGTAACATCCTTTTTTAATGAAAACAATCTTCGGCAAGAGCCTCGGCTTATGGATTGGGGCTCTGTTCGTAGCACTCACCTCATGTGAAGACAATATGGACAGGGTGGGTGCCTCCACGTTGCCCGAAACAGACGGCATAGTCATGAAGACCGTGACGGTCCCCGTAACGAGCCGTTCTGCCTATCGAGACTCCATTTATGTGCGTACGGGCTATCCGCTCATGGGACGTATCTCCGACCCCGAGTACGGCGAGATGGAAGCTTCCTATCTGGCACAATTCTATTCGAGCACGGAATTCACGTTGAACGGGTACAATTCGTCCGACTCCTGCATCTTCAATCTCCTTCGGACATCTGCTCCCTCAGCTTTGGGTTACAAGTGGGACGACTATTCTTACCGGTCGTGGGACTCCATTTGCGGCAACCAGTTGGACTCGATGACGCTCCGCATCTATTACCGCACTTACTACGGCGACTCCCTGTCGCCGATGAAGCTGAGTGTTTGGGGCTTGGATCCCGACGTTGAGTTCGAGTCGTTGCCTGAAAATGAATTCTACAGCAACAACGACTTCTCGAAGTTCACCGACGAGGACAATTTCCTCGGCTCCAAGGCATACACCAGTGCCGACCGCGTCAACAGCGACTCCGTGCGTAAGCTCTCAACCTACTTGCCCTACATCGAAATCAAGTTGAACGATGCCCTCAAGGACAAATTCTACCGTGCCGCCGTCGAAGCCCAAATCGCACGCGACTTGGACAATCCTCACCACGGCGACTTCAAAGACGTCTTCAAGAGTTCGTCCGATTTCCGCAAGAACCTCCTTTCCGGCATCTGCGTCAAACCCACCTTTGGCGACGGGTCGCTCATCAAGGTGTACTACACGGCCATCTATTTCTTCTATTCGTCCTTCCACAAGTATGACGAGGACGGTAGTTTGCTCCGCAACTACGACGACTCGGCCGACTCGACCTATGTCACCAACCACACCAAGTACATTGCAGTGACGCCCGATGTCATTCAGATGAGCGGTTACAGTTTCGACGACCCCGACAAAAATACTCGTCTGTCGCAGGCCGACACCAGCTATGTGACCTCTCCCGAGGGCTACTACACGGTGATAGACCTTCCCGTGGGCGAAATCATTTCGACCATGATGAACGACCCCTCCCGCGATGTGGCCGACTCGAGCTACTTCCTCAATGCCGCCAACTTCTACCTCCAGGGTTACAAACCCAAAGGCGTGCTCATGAACGCGACGCCCACGCCGACCCTTCTGATGGTGGAAGAAAGCGAACTGAACAGTTTCTTCGAAAACAGCAAGACACCCGACTATGTCACATCGGTCACAGGCTCTTATGTTGCCGATTCCGTCAATCAAAACGTATATTATTACAATTTCGGCAATCTTAACTCCCTCGTGCTCGGTTTGGCTGAGAAACACGGGTGGGTCAAAGAAAACAATACAAGTCTCCCCGAGGATTACACCATACCGATGGCCATCGTGCCCGTCGAGTTGACCACCAATTCGACCTACGGCACCATCCTCTCGTCATCGACCTACATCCTGCCTTCGTCCATGAAGTTGAAGCGCGGCGACAACGCCCAGCAGATGCAGGTCATCTACACGTTGGAGGGCAGACGTTATCTCAACGAATAAAACATTCATCAACATATAAAACAACAAGGTTATGACAGATCGTTTGTATATCTTCGACACCACGCTGCGCGACGGCGAACAGGTTCCCGGTTGCCAGCTCAACACGGTCGAGAAGATTCAGGTAGCCAAAGCGCTTGAACAGCTGGGTGTCGATGTGATTGAAGCCGGCTTCCCCATTTCAAGCCCGGGCGACTTCAATTCCGTGGTCGAAATTTCCAAGGCCGTAACGTGGCCCACCATCTGTGCCCTCACCCGCGCTGTCCAGAAGGACATCGACGTGGCCGCAGATGCCCTCAAATATGCCAAGCATAAGCGTATCCATACAGGCATCGGAACGTCCGACTCACACATCAAATACAAATTCAACAGCAACCGCGAGGAAATCATCGAACGTGCTGTGGCTGCCGTCAAGTACGCCCGCAAGTTCGTGGACGACGTGGAGTTCTACGCCGAAGATGCCGGTCGCACCGACAACGAGTATCTTGCCCGTGTCATTGAAGCCGTCATCGCGGCAGGCGCTACCGTAGTCAACATTCCCGACACTACGGGCTATTGTCTGCCCTGGGAATACGGAGCCAAAATCAAGTATCTCAAGGAGAATGTCCCCAACATCGACAAAGCCATCATCTCGACCCACTGCCACAACGACCTCGGCATGGCCACGGCCAATACCATCAGCGGCGTGATGAACGGTGCCCGTCAGGTGGAGGTGACCATCAACGGCATCGGCGAACGTGCAGGCAACACCGCAATGGAAGAAATTGCGATGATTATCAAGTGCCACCAGACCGTGCCTGTCATCACCAATATCAACACGACCAAGATTTATCCCACGTCGCGCATGGTGTCTTCGCTCATGAACATGCCCGTCCAGCCCAACAAGGCCGTGGTCGGAAAGAATGCTTTTGCCCACAGTTCGGGTATCCACCAGGACGGTGTGCTCAAGAATGTACAGACCTACGAAATCATGAACCCCAAGGATGTGGGCATCGACGAGAACAGCATCGTGCTCACCGCCCGTTCGGGTCGTGCCGCCCTCAAACACCGTCTCTCCGTGCTCGGACAAGAGATTGACGGCGAGAAACTGGACAAGATTTACGAGGCATTCCTCCGTCTGGCCGACAAGAAGAAGGAACTCAACGATGACGATATCCTCATGTTGGCCGGTGCCAACCAGAGCGAGACGCACCACATCAAACTCGAAGCCCTCCAAGTCACTTCCGGTCGCGGCATTCAGCCCATCGCTGCAATCAAAGTCAACATAGCTGGCGAGATCTTCGAAGCCGCCGCCTCGGGCAACGGTCCTGTGGATGCCGCCATCAAGGCACTCAAGAAAATTGTACAGCGCCAGATGACCCTCAAAGAGTTCACCATCCAAGCCATCACCCAGGGTTCCGATGATGTCGGCAAGGTTCACATGCAGGTGGAATACGACGGTCACGTCTATTACGGCTTCGGTGCCGACACCGACATCGTGTCGGCTTCGGTCGAGGCTTATATCGACTGTATCAACAAATTCAAGCATTAAACTTTAGGTATGAATACGTTATTTGACAAAATCTGGGACGCCCACGTGGTACAGAACGTTGAGAACGGACCCACACAGCTCTACATCGACAGGCTCTATGCCCACGAGGTGACCTCTCCCCAGGCCTTCGACACCCTGCGCGACAAAGGCATCAAAGCCTTCCGTCCCGAACGCATTGTGGCCATGCCCGACCACAACACGCCCAGCGACCAGCAGGAACGTATAGACGACCCCGTTGGCCGCAAACAGGTGGAGACCCTCAAGCGCAACTGCGAGGAGTTCGGCATCAAACATTTTGCCATGGGCACCAAGGACAACGGCATCATCCATGTCGTAGGTCCCGAGAAGGCACTCTCCCTCCCCGGCATGACCATTGTGTGCGGCGACTCCCACACTTCGACCCACGGTGCCGTAGGCGCCATTGCCATGGGCATCGGTACGAGTGAGGTGGCCCAGGTATTGGCTTCGCAGTGCATCTTGCAGCAGAAACCCAAAACCATGCGTATCAACATCGAAGGAACCCTTCCCGCCGGCACGACAGCCAAAGATGTCGCTCTCTATATCATGGCCCGCATGACGACCTCGGGTGCCACCGGCTATGCCGTCGAATATGCAGGCAGCGCCATCCGCTCCATGTCGATGGAGGGTCGTCTGACGCTCTCCAACCTTTCCATCGAGATGGGTTCTCGTGCCGGTATCATCGCCCCCGACGAGATTACATTTGCCTACCTCAAGGGACGCGAATATGCACCCAAAGGTGCCGACTGGGACAAAGCCGTCGAGGAGTGGAAGAAACTCCGTTCCGACGACGATGCCGTCTTTGACAAGGAGGTTACCTACCGCGCCGAGGACATCACGCCCCGCATCACCTACGGCACCAACCCGGGTGCAGGCATTGCCGTGGACGGCAACATACCCCAGCTCAACGACATCCCCGAGGCCGAGCGCGACCAGTTCCTCTCCATGCTCAACTATATGCAGTTCCAGCCCGGAGAACGTCTCGAAGGTCATCCCGTCGATTATGTCTTCCTCGGAGCCTGCACCAACGGTCGCATTGAGGACTTCCGTGCTTTTGCCAGCGTCGTGAAGGGGCGCAAGAAGGCCGAAAATGTCGTGGCCTGGCTCGTCCCCGGCTCGTGGCTCGTGCGTCAGCAAATCATCGACGAGGGCATCGACCGGGTGCTTGCCGAGGCAGGCTTCGAACTGCGTCTGCCCTCCTGCTCGTCCTGTCTGGCCATGAATCCCGACAAGGTGCCCGCAGGCAAACTCTGCATTTCGACATCCAACCGCAACTTCGTGGGCCGTCAGGGACCCGGAGCGCGCACCGTACTCGCCTCGCCCCTCACCGTGGCCGCCAGCGCCGTTACGGGCAAAATCACCGACCCGCGCAAACTCTGACCTTCTTTTCCCCGTATTCCCCGTTATTAAATGAAAAAACTCTCTTCTTTTCCTCGTATTCCCCGTTATTAAATGAAAAAACTCTCTTCTTTTCCTCGTATTCCCCGTT
>CALBPV010000125.1 GCA_937899265.1 uncultured Bacteroidales bacterium | reverse complement strand
GTTTCAGGTTTCAAGTTTCAGGTTTCAGGTTTCAAGTTTCAGGTTTCAAGTTTCACTTCACCCATCGCGTGTGACCATCGATGACGTAGAGGCCGGGGCGGGAGATACGGGACACTTTCTGTCCGTTGAGGTTGTAAATGTCAGACGGGAGGGGTTCTTGGGTGTCAAAGGTCAACCAGGATAGCGAAGCCGATGACTGCAGGAGCTGGATGAGCTGAGCCACGATGCCGGGAGAGTCTGAGGTTTTGTAACCTTCCAACATGAGGGTGCATGCGAGCGGATTCTCGCTGTAGTGATTGTGGTCGGAAAAGCAGGCGATGATGGCCTGGGCAGCAGCGTCCTTGGAGCTGTAGCCGTTGGCTGCAAAGTCATTGATATATGCATTGAAGATGGCGTCGGCATTCTTGCCTATCTCGATGAACCCGAGGTAGTTTTGGTCGGTTGCCGCACGGCTTTCGGCCACTTTGCGCACTGTCACGTCGTAGCTGTCCTTGCGCCAGGAATCGAAGGTGTGGGTCGCAGGGTCGTAGCCGCCTGTCCAAGAGCTGACACAGCCGTGGGGGGTGTAACTGTTGAGGGCGACCCGGGCACCCATTGCTTCGGCTGCATTGAGATAGAGATTGACATCCTCCTCAAAGGCAGCTCCCATCCCGTTGGTTCCCATATTGCCGAGCACGAATATGTCGCCGGGACAAATATCGAGAAGCACAGCAGCCAGGTTGCCTTGGGTGTAGTAGGTGCTCAAGTTGCGTCCGCCTCGTCCCCTGTTGCTGAAGTCGCAGAGGGTAGCCAGCTCGGGATAGTCGGTGGTGTAGTTGCCTGCGAGCGTATAGGCCCAAGAGCCTTTGTTGGCCGACGTGGAGTCTCCGATATGGTGCACCACGGGTTTCTTGCGGGGTGAACGGGCGGGTTGTTTGGTGAGCACAATATCGCCCACGCGGGCCACACTCGTGGCATCGGCAGCAGCCACTTGGAGTTCGATTTCATCGTTGACGGCTGCAATTTGATAACTTGCGTTGCCGTAAGACGTGTTGGTGCCGAGCGTATAGCCGGCGAGATCGGTGTTCCAATAGCCTGTGGTAAGCGTGCCCTGATAGGTGATATCGACCTGATAGATATGGCCGGCTTCGACGGGATAGGAGAATTTGCGGGCCACGTGGTCGCTGTCGCACACACAGGTGCACGAAGCCAAATCGACCGTTCCTGTGTTCTCGTTGGCAAATCCGATGCTGAACCAGGTGGGATTGGAAGTCTCGGCCCACGCGATGCTGTCCGTTTCGCCGAGCAGATTGCCTGCAGTGTCCCACACGCGGGCGTAGCACCGTTCGCGGGCTTTGTCGGCCATCAACTCTATGTCGTACCATGTGCCGGTCTTGACGGACGCAGCGCTTCCGTTGAGCCGGAGGGCGGTGCTGTTGAGATTGAGGGAGGAACCCGTGAAGTTGAGCGTGACGGGACAGGTGTAATTCTTGGACTGCCACATGGGATAGCCCGACGTGAAGGTCACGGCGGCACCCTTGGCATTGAAACGCATCCGCGTTCGGAAGGTGTATTGTCCCTGCGGGGTGGCAAGGTTCTGGGTGAAAACGTGCGACTTTTTGGCAGTAGCGGCATTGATGCGTATGTACTTAGTGCCGTCGGCATCCTTGCGGAGCAGCGCCGACTTGTTGCTGTCGCTGCCCTCCAACGCCCAGTTGCCGAAGAGGACGCTGTTGCCGGGCGCTCCGGTCAAAGCATCGTTATATGCATTGAAATCGGCAGGAAAGCCGGCCTGAGGCAGGATTTGGGTCAGAGGCTTCTGCAAATTGCCCAAAGCCACCACATATTTTCCTCCCGTATAGGTCTTGCCGTTCCAGGTCACGGTGGCCACAATGCGTCCGTAGAAATTCATCGGAGTATTCCTCAGTTGGAACGTTGTGGCTGTCTTGCCCTCGCCGTTGATGCTGAAAGCGCCGTAAGAGTCACAGTACTGTCCGGCCTGGTCGTTCGAGGTTTGGAATCCTTTTATGTCCCACACGACGCAGAAGTCGGTCACCTCGGGGGGAAGATTGTCTTCGGTGAAAACCGTACCGTTGACACCGGTCAACACGATGTTATAAGGGTTGGAATATGCTGCATCGGGCGACGGACCGAAGGTCATTTTGTCGGCGCCTTCGACCGTTACGGTTTTGAGAGCTTCCACATCGGCCAGCGCGGCGAGAGGGAGCAGGAGAAACAGGAGAGAACTGAAGAGGAATTGTTTCCGCATACAAAGTTTCAGGTTATTATTAACGGGGACGAAAACGGGGACAAGTTTCAGGTTTTGAAGAAGAAAGGAAGAGGCTGTCCTGAGGGGACAGCCTCGAGGGAAAAAATTGAGTTAGGCTCAGAGGAGGGAAGTGTAGAGAGCAATGATGTCCTCCTTGGTCACGTCGCGGGGGTTGCCGGGAGTGCAGACATCGTTGATGGCCTGTTCGGCAAGGGCGGGAATGTCCTTCTCATAGATGCCGAGGTCGGAGAGATGACGCGGAATACCTACGCGGTCGGAGAGGTCCTGGATAGCGTTGCAAGCAGCCTCAGCAGCTTCATCCACGGTCATACCCTCTTTGTAAACGCCGCATGCCTTTGCAATATCGACATACTTGGCCTTGGCCACGGGCATGTTGAAACGCATGACGGTAGGCAGCAGGAAGGCACAAGCTGTGCCGTGAGGAATATTGTGGAGAGCCGACATGGGGTGAGCCATACCGTGATCGACACCGAGACCTACGTTGGAGAATGCCATACCGGCCACGTACTGAGCCACAGCCATACCGTTGCGACCCACGGGGTTGGAAGGTTCGTTGACGGCAATGGGGAGATATTTCCAAATCATCTCGATGGCCTTGATTTCGAACATGTCGGAGAGTTCCCAGGCACCCTTGGTGATGAGACCCTCGATGGCGTGGGTCATTGCATCCATACCGGTAGCTGCCGTTGTGGCCTTGGGGAGGGAGTACATGAGTTCGGCATCGACAATGGCGCAGCAAGGAATGTCATTGGGATCGACGCAGACCATTTTGGCCTGACGCTTCTCGTCGATGATGACGTAGTTGATGGTCGTCTCGGCTGCGGTGCCGGCTGTGGTGGGCAGCGCGATGATGGGGAGGGTTTTCTTCTTGGTGGGAGCCACACCTTCGAGGCTGACAACGTCTGCAAACTCAGGGTTGTTGATGATGATGCCGATACCCTTGGCAGTATCCATCGAAGAACCGCCGCCGATGGCAACGATGAAGTCGGCCTGCGCCTTCTTGCAAGCGGCCACACCGTTCTGTACGTTGGTGACAGTGGGGTTGGGAATCACCTCGTCGAAAATCTCATAGGGAATCTTGGCTTCGTCGAGTACATCGGTGACCATCTTGGCGACACCGAACTTGATGAGACCTTTGTCAGTTACCACCAGAGCTTTCTTGAAGCCCAAACGTTCTACAACACCGGGGAGCTCTTTTCGTGCACCGGGGCCGAAATAGGAGAGCTCGTTCAGAATGAAACGATTTGCCATTTTTAGTTTAGTTTTTATTGGGTTTATAATATGCGAATGCGCGAGGGCAAGGGCTGCTTCGGGCGCACAATTCTCGTTAACTCGGGGCAAATATACGCATTATTTTTCGATTAACCAAATGTTTTAGGATTTTTTTAACCGAATAACTTGTTTTTTACCAAAATATTGATTATTTTTGCACCCCGAATATGGAGAAACTATGGACTAAAGACTATGTGAAGGTCTTGACAGCCAACTTCACGCTGTTCTTCTCCTTCTACTTGCTGACCCCCCTCCTCCCGCTTTATCTGACGGAGCGATGGGAAGCCGGCAAGGACGTTGTGGGCTTTGTGCTGTCGGGCTATACGGTTGTAGCTTTGGTCACCCGTCTCTTTGCCGGCCACCTGGTTGATTATTATCCGCGCCGCAGGGTGCTGCTCACCTGCTTTGCACTCTTTGCCCTCTTCTTCGGGGGCTACATTGCAGCCTCCACACTCCTGCTCTTCACCATTGTGCGCACACTCCACGGAGGCCCCTTTGGGGCGCTCACTGTGGCCAATACGACGGCCTGTGTGGATGTGTTGCCGCCCTCGCGCAAAGCCGAAGGCACGGGGTACTACGGGTTGGGGAACAATCTGGGGATGGCACTTGCCCCGAGCATCGGACTGTGGATATATCAGGCCACCCAAAATTTCGAGTTGCTGTTTTGGTTGGCCCTGGCCGTAGCGTCTGTCGGCCTCTGTGTGGATGCCACCGTGAAGTTTCCACCCCGGGAAACAAGTCCGTCGCCGGACGGAGAGTTTTCCCGCCGCCGCCATAACATACTCAACCGCTATCTCCTCCTCCGCGGCTGGATATTGTCCCTCAACATTGCTTTCTTCGGCTTCTGTTTCGGCATACTCCAAAACTACCTTGCCCTCTATATGAAAGAGGTGCACCACGTCGTGGGGGTCACGGGAACCTTCTTCATGCTCGTCTCGGGCGGACTAATCGTGTCGCGTCTGGTGGGAGCCAAAGCGTTGCGGGAAGGAAAGCTCACACAGAACTGCCTGGAAGGAGCCGTCATCGCCTCTCTCGGCTATATCCTCTTTATCAGCGTGCCCAACATTTGGGCATTCTACCTTTCGGCCCTCCTCATCGGCTACGGGCAAGGGCATCTGTGGCCTGCATTCCTCAACATGATGCTGTCCATAGCCCGTCCGGATCAAAGCGGGATAGCCAACGCCACGCTCCTGGTGGCGTGGGATGTGGGGCTGGGCATGGGTGTTCTTCTGGGCGGTGCGCTTTCCGAATATTTCAGCTACAACGTAACCTTCACCGCAGTTGCAGCAGCCGAAGTTGCGGGAACACTCTTCTTTGCATTCGTGGCCCAAAAGAATTTCAAACGATTACAACGGAGGTGAGTTCCGATGTCCCGGGCTTATGGCAACTTTCAGGTTTCAAGTAGCCTACCCCCAGCCCCTCCCTAAAGGGAAGGGAGGATGGGTTTCAAGTTTCAAGTTTCAGGTTTCAAGTTTCAGGTTTCAGGTTTCAACAATAAATTTCGAAAATGAAAATCATCAAAGACAGAAGTTTCGGCGGCGAGCGTCCGTTATTCGGGTCCCAGGATTTGAGGCTCGAGAATGTCACGATAACAGAGGGCGAATCCGGCATCAAATGCTGCCGCAACATCGAAGCCGACCACTGCAGATTCATCGGCAAATATCCGTTCTGGCACGTGGACGGAAGCCTCATCACTAACTGCCGTTTTGAGGTCGGCTCGCGGAGTGCCATCTGGTATTCGGACAACATGACGATGCGCGACACTGTAATCGAAGCACCCAAACTGTTCCGCGAGATGCATAATCTCACACTCGAGAATGTCACAATCAACGATGCCGACGAGACGTTTTGGAACATCCGCGGGCTCACCCTGCGGAACGTTACCCTGAGGGAGGGAACCTATCCCTTCATGGGGTCCTCCAACATCTACATCGACGGCCTTGACTGCGAGTCGAAGTATGTATTCCAATATTGTCACGATGTCGAGATTCATCATGCCCACATCACCACCAAGGACTCCTTCTGGGAAGTTGAAAACGTGAGTGTCTTCGACTCGGAGCTCAACGGAGAATATCTCGGCTGGCATTCGCGGAATCTCCGCCTTGTGCGATGTCACATCACGGGCGAACAACCTCTCTGCTATGCAGAAAACCTCATTCTCGAAGATTGCACCTTCGGTCCCGACTGCGACCGCATGTTCGAGGATTCCGATGTCCGGGCCACCATCACCGGCTCGGTCACGAATATCAAAAATCCCCGTTCGGGCCACATTGTGCTTGACCGTCTCGGGTCTCTCACGGTGGACGAATATCAGAAACAACCCGCCAATTGCAAGATAGATGAACGAATTTGATTTTGACAAAAGCACAGACCGTCGCCACACCTCCTGTGTGAAATGGGATCACCCCGTAGGCGAGATGGACATGAGTGATTTGATTCCGATGTGGGTGGCAGACATGGATTTCGAGACCGCCCCTGTGGTACGCGAGGCCGTATTGAAACGTGCTGTTCACGGAGTTTACGGCTACACGATTGTACCCGACTCTTTCTATGATGCTGTCATTCGCTGGTGGCAGCGCCGCCACAATGTGACCTGGAAAAAAGAATGGATTCTCTACGTGCCGGGCGTGGTGCCTGCCATCTCGGCCATCCTCAAAGCGCTCACCCTTCCCGGAGAGAAATGTCTGATTCAGACTCCCGTCTATAATTGCTTCTTCTCTTCCATCCGCAACAGCGGCTTGGAGGCGGCCATATCTCCCCTGCGTCGCGTCAATCTCTCCCCCGGAGAATTCACGTATGAGGTGGATTGGGCAGACTTTGAGGCACAAGCAGCCGACCCCCGCACGACGGTCTTCCTGCTCTGCAATCCCCACAATCCTGCCGGCCGGGTATGGACACGCACGGAGCTGGAACATACGGTGGAAATCTGCCGCAAACACAACGTACGCATCTTGAGCGACGAGATACATTGCGACCTCACGATGCCCATGATTGAATATACACCCATCTCAGCCATCGATGCGGAAGAGACGGTGACCTGCTGTGCTCCCACCAAAACGTTCAACATCGCAGGCCTCCAGATAGCCAACATCATCTGTGCCGACCACGAACTGCGCAGACGCATCGACCGGGCCGTCAACATCAATGAAATCTGCGATGTGAATCCCTTCGGCATAGCAGCGCTTGAGGCCGCATACAATGAAGGCGAACCCTGGCTCCTCGCCCTGCAGACTTATCTTTACGAGAACTATCTGACGCTGAAGACTTGGATGGCGGTGCATCTGCCCGACTGTCCTGTGGCCCGTCTGGAAGGCACCTATCTGGTGTGGGTCGATGTGTCGAAGATTGCGAAGGACGAACGTCTCTTCTGCCATCGGCTTCTCCGCACCCGTCACGTATGGTTCAACGAAGGACGGATGTACGGAACAGACGGCAAGGGATACATCCGCATCAACATTGCCTGTCCGAAGGCCCAACTGATGGAAGCGCTCCACCGTCTGTCCTAAAGGACGGTCAAAGTGGTCTAAGGTCTAAGGTCTAAGGTCAAAAGTCAAAGGTCAAAGGTCAAAAGTCTAAGGTCTAAGGTCATTGCATCCTGAAGGATTGTCAAAGGTCAAAAGTCAAAGGTCAAAAGTCTAAGGTCTAAGGTCTAAGGTCTAAGGTCAAAAGTCAAAGGTCATTGCATCCTGAAGGATTGTCAAAGGTCAAAAGTCAAAGGTCAACTGTGAACCGACCTTAGACCTTTGACCTTTGACCTTTGACCTCTGACCTTAGACCTCCCCTGGAAGAGGGGAGTAATCAATAGGTGTCCACGCGGCTCATGTCGAGCTTGAGGAAGATGAAGAGAAGGATGGTGAATGACCAAAGGCCGGAGCCGCCATAACTGAAGAAGGGCAGAGGAATGCCGATGACCGGAACCAGCCCTATCACCATTCCGATGTTGATGAAAACGTGGAAGGCAAAAATGCAGGCCACGCAGTAGCCGTAGATTTGGGCAAAAACCGTACGTTGTCGTTCGGCAAGATAGATAAGACGGAGTATCAGCGTCATGTAGAGCAAGATGACAAGGGTGCTCCCCACGAAGCCCTGCTCCTCGCCCACGGTACAGAAGATGAAGTCCGTCTCCTGTTCCGGCACGTATGAGAGTTTTGTCTGCGTTCCTTCGAGATATCCTTTGCCGACAAGTCCGCCCGAGCCGATGGCGATTTTCGCCTGATTGACATTATAGCCGGCACCCTTGAGGTCCTCCCGGATGCCAAGCAGCACTTCGATACGCAGTCGCTGATGCTCCTCCAGTTTGCTGAATGCTGTATGGCAGGCAAAGAGCCAGCCTGTGAAGAAGAGGGTCAAGAGGGCGACCCACAGATAGGGCAAATAACGCCTCAGCAGGTAGAACCAAAGGGAGTAGAGCGCACTGTAGATTGAGAGCGCCAAAGCCACGTTGCGATAGGTGACATAATGGGTAAAGAGGGCTGCGTAGTTCTCAGGCAACCATACCGGCAAATAGCGAATCAGAAGGCTTCCGACAATGAGCCACAGCGCAGAAATCACTCCCAACCGGATGGCCGACTCGTAGTCTTCCACATAGAAAACAAACATCAGCACCACCAAAAAGGGAATAATGGAAAGTACCAGCTCCTGTCCTAAGAGCGACGCTTCGCCCGTGGCAAGGTCGATGCTGTAGCGTATGCCCAATACGAAAATCAGAACCATCGAGAAACCCATCCACAGAATAAGGCCGCTCATGCCCTGCCGATAGAAAAGCAGCACCAGCGAGAAATAGACGAGCGCCGAACCCGTCTCCCGTTGGAGAATGATGAGCAAGACAGGGATAAGGATGATTAAACAGGCTTTGACAAAATTGGAGGGTTGAGTCAACCTGAAATTGTAGGTGTTGAACAACCATGCAATCATCAGCGCCGTCGAAAATTTGCCGAATTCAGCCGGCTGTATGGAGAACGTTCCTATCTTAATCCACGAATGGGAACCGTTGATATTTGTACCGATGAAAATGGTGGCAAACAACAGCAACATCATGAACGTATAGATGAGGGGCGCGTATGTCGTGAAGAATTTGGTGTCGGTGACCAATATCCCCACAATCAGAATGACGGAAAGCCCCATCCATACTATCTGTTTGCCCGAAGGACGCGAGAAATCGAAGATGGAACCCGACTGTCCTTCCAGATCGTAGGATGCCGCATTGATGGTGAACCACCCTGCAAAGACCAGAATGAGATAGATGACCAATGTCACCCAATCGAACGATTTGATATAATGGTTCATGATTGACGGTTGAGGGGTTTATGGGGTTTATATTCGGTCTAAGGTCTAAGGTCTAAGGTCTAAGGACGTTCACAGTTAACCTTTGACTTTTGACAGGTCTAAGGTCGTTCACAGTTGACCTTTGACCTTTGACTTTTGACCTTTGACTTTTGACCTTTGACCTTTGACTTTTGACCTTTGACTTTTGACCTTTGACTTTTGACCTTTGACTTTTGACCTTAGATGAAAGTTGCTCTCATCCAACCCGCTCTCTCCGCTTCGCGCCAAGAGAACCTCAACCAACTTGCTGCCTCCGTTCGCGAGGCCGCAAGTTTGGGTGTTAATCTCGTAGTGCTGCCCGAGCTCCACAACAGTCCCTATTTCTGTCAGACCGAAGATGTCTCCCGCTTCGACCTCGCTGAACCCGTGCCCGGCCCCTCCACCGAGTTCTTCGGAGCCCTCGCCCGAGAGTGCCGTGTCGTACTCGTCTCCTCCCTCTTCGAACGCCGGGCTGCCGGTCTCTACCACAATACCGCCGTCGTCTTCGAGAGCGACGGCTCCATCGCAGGCATCCATCGCAAGATGCACATCCCCGATGACCCGGGCTATTACGAGAAGTTCTACTTCACACCGGGCGACCTCGGATTCCACCCCATTGCCACCTCCGTGGGCAAGTTGGGTGTCCAGGTCTGCTGGGACCAGTGGTACCCCGAGGGAGCACGTCTCATGGCACTTGCCGGGGCCGATGTGCTCATCTATCCCACCGCCATCGGATGGGAGCCTTCCGACTCTCCCGACGAACAACGTCGCCAGCTCGAAGCATGGCAGACCGTACAGCGCGGACACGCCGTTGCCAACGGACTTCCCGTCATCACCGTCAACCGTTGCGGCTTTGAACCGTCTCCTCTCCCGCCTCCTGCCTCCGCCACCACAGCAGCCCCACAGAGCGGCATCCCCTTCTGGGGACACAGCTTCGTAGCCGGGCCTCAGGGCGAATTCCTCGCCGAAGCCGATACCGAGCCGGAGATTCTCGTCGTCGATATCGACTTGCAGCACTCCGAAGAGGTCCGCCGTTGGTGGCCTTTCCTGCGCGACCGTCGCATTGATGCCTACGGAGACCTCACCCTCCGCTTCCGTGAATAAAAGCCCTGAAGATTGGTCTAAGGTCTAAGGTCAAAGGTCTAAGGTCAAAGGTCTAAGGTCAAAGGTCTAAGGTCTCTGCGTCCTGGTGGACGATCTAAGGTCTAAGGTCAAAGGTCAAAGGTCTAAGGTCAAAGGTCTAAGGGCTCTGCGTCCTGGTGGACGGTCTAAGGTCTAAGGTCTAAGGTCCAGCCTCTCCCCCAGCCTCTCCCTTGAAGGGAAGGGGGGATGGGGTTCAAGTTTTAAACCGAAATCCTGTCTATAAGCCCACTGGCAACCTTGCCGGTGGGCTTTTGTGTGTTTTCCTTTCTATATCTTCCCTCAGGTTAACCTAAGTTATCGAACGGAATATTTCTGACAGAACTTCGGGAATCGGATTTAATCAAAAGTGGACACGTTGAGCTCTTGTTTACAATCGTTCACCCTGCAAAATCCCTACATTTAGGTATTGTGTCTTTGACGGGAAACCTTTATCTTTGCACCCGAAATTAGACTGAATGTCTAAAAAACAAACAGAAATTTGTATTAAAACATACAGAAAATGGTAAAAAATTCATTGCTATTATGTGCTTTGGCCGGAACGTTCGCTTTCGGGGCAAACGCTCAGGAAGTGGCCGGCGACAGCGTTATGCAACACGTCAACGGCCATCGTTTCAGCGTCGGCGGATACGGTGAAGCCAACTACAGCCGCAACTTCTACAGCGACCACGTGAGCCGCTACAGTCAGCCTGAGGAACACAAGAACGATCCCAGTCACGGAAAGTTCGACCTTCCCCATGTGGTCGTTTATTTGGGCTACGACTTCGGCAAAGGCTGGAGCGTGGGAACCGAGATAGAATTCGAACACGGCGGCAACGGCATCGCCTATGAGAAAGAAGACGAAGAAGGCGGCGAATGGGAACAGGAAACCGAGAAAGGCGGAGAGGTGGAACTCGAGCAGTTCTGGATTCAGAAGACTTTCAACAAGATGGCCAACATACGTGCCGGCCATATCGTTGTTCCCGTGGGTCTCAACAACGCCTACCACGAGCCCCTCAATTTCTTTACCGTCTATCGTCCCGAGGGCGAGGACATCATCCTTCCCTCCACTTGGCACCAGACGGGAGTTTCCTTCTTCGGACGCTACGGCAAGTGGCGCTACGAAGCCCAGTTCCTGGCCGGACTCAATGCCGACAACTTCACCAACACGGGCTGGATTCACAAAGGTCCCAAGTCTCCCCTTGAGTTCGACGTGGCCAACAAATACGGTGCCGCCCTCCGCGTGGATTACTACGCCATCCCCGGCCTTCGAATCGGTATGAGCGGCTACTACGGCCACTCCATCGGCAACACCTATCCCGCAGAGAAGAGCGGCGTGAGCGCAACCTACAAAGGACGTGTGGCCATCGGAAGCATCGACCTCACCTACAAGGGACACAACTGGATTGTACGCGGTCAGGCCGACTATGGCTACCTGAGCGATGCCGACCAATTGAAGAACATGTACAACCGCAAGAACTCCAAGTCGCCCTTCAAACACTCCGCTTTCGTGAGCGGCAATGCCTACGCCATCGGCATCGAGGCCGGCTACGACATCTTCTCGCAGATATCCTGTCTGCGTGCCGACGAGCAAAAGCTCTTCCTCTTCGGACGGTTTGAGAGCTACGACCCCTACGCCTCCGACACCAAGGGCACAAGTTACGGCTACACCGCCGTGAAGCGCATTGCTACGGGTATCAACTACTACCCCGTCAAACAGGTGGTCATCAAGGCCGAGTACAGCCACCGTTTCCTCGACAGCAAGTACAACAACGAGCCAGCTCTCAACATCGGTGTCGCCTATCAGGGATGGTTCCTCTGATTGTTTATGGATTTATTCATTATTTAAATATTTAATATCCACTCATTTTTAAAATTAAAAGAAATGAAATTAAAAAAGTACTTAATTTGGTCTGTAGCACTCGTAATGGGTGCAGTAACCGCATCATCCTGCAGCGACAGCGATGACGACAATGACAATGACAAAGACACCACCGAATTCAACATTGTCAAGACAACTCCCATTGTTGACGAGACAAGTTATGCCTCCAACACCGTCGAGGCCAACTACAGCGACAAGACATTCGGCAACGAAGCAATGGATGCCTGCGACGACCTCGCCATTCAGCTGGTAGCCGCCAACGCCGTTATCGGCAATGCCCTCCTCACCGAAACTCAGGAGGCCTATCTCTACAAAGTGCTTGAGACGGTGGTCGATAACGTTATCGTACCCACCTACACCAAGCTGGCCGACGATACCGAGGATCTGGAGAAGACGCTCAAGGGTCTCACCGTGAGCACCATCACCCAGGCTCAAATCAACAAGGCCTGTGAGGATTTCAAGAGTGCCCGCGAGAACTGGGAACGCTCCGAGGCTTTTCTGGGAGGTGCTGCTGCCGATTTCGACATCGACCCCACCATCGACTCCTGGCCCCTCAACCGTTCGCTCCTGCTCGACTATTTCCACAACGGCATGAACGACGAGATGCTTGACGATGCCACCATTCTGGGCTTCCACGCTCTTGAGTTCATCCTCTTCCGCAACGGCCAGCCCCGCAAGGTTGCCGAGCTCAAGGCCAACGACACCTACACCGGTTTCAGCGACATCACGGGCGAACAGGAACTCGCCTATGCACAGACTATCTGCACACTCCTCAAGGAACGCACCTTCCAGCTCCAAGTGGCTTGGGAGGGAGAGTTGGATGCTTCACGCACTGCCGTTGTGAAGGCTGCCGGTCTGGAATACACCACCGAGAAAGGTCTTTCCTTCGGCGAAAACATGAAGCTCGCCGGCCTGTCTTCCAAGAGCACCTTCGCCAGCCTCACCGATGCCATCTCCCAACTTCTCGCCGATGACGAGGGCTCCTGTTTCGGCATCTGCAATGAGGTGGGCACCGCCAAAATTGCCAACCCCTTCGCCAATTCCGACATCGCATACGTGGAGTCTCCCTACAGCTACAACTCCATCACCGATTTCCGCGACAACATCCGTTCGATTCGCAATATCTGGCTCGGCTCTACCGACCGCACGGCCAATGACTACAGTTTCCACACGTTCTTCGCAAGCGTAGGCTCTGACCTGGTTAATACAGCTGTCGAGGGCGCTTATCTCAACGCCATTGAGAGCATCTCCAACATGCCCTCTCCATTCGTCAAGTACTGCAGCGTTGTCTGGGGTAAGGATTTCGATGATCCCGAGAACTGGGAATCCATCACTGAGGAAGAATAATCTCCCCTCGGAACCCATCCGATTGTAAGCGCCTCGCTCCCTCATTGAGCGAGACGCTTTCTGACCCTTAACCCACTTTCGGTTAACGGTTAACGGTTAACGGTTAATGATTTATGGTTTTAACCATGCACCGTGAACCAAGATGTTATCCATACTATTCATACTTCTATGTACAAAACCCAACTTTCAAAACTGACTCTCGCCTTCCTGCTGGCTCTTCCTCTTGCGACAGCCTGCTCGGACAGTGACAACGACAACAACGGACTCGGCGGATTGACCCAAAAGGACGATGTGTTCGGCAAAGCCACAGGCAACTTCACAGCCGAGGAATGGTATCCCGGCGGTGAACTGGGCACTACCGAGAAGGCCAGCTATTCGGCCGCAGCACCTGCGGTAGTACAGATTGCCGGCATGGAGAACGACTTCAACACCGGCGAGGATTTCTTCGAACACCTCTACACCTTTGATGTGGCTCCCCGCAAAGGTCTCGGCCCCGCCTGGGTACGCAACGGCTGTATTGCCTGCCATCCCAACTACGGTCACGGCAAGCGCCAGACCGAGTATCGTGCCAACACCATCGGCAACGGCTATCTGCTCGTGATTTATCATCCCGACAACAATGCCTATATCTCCGAGGTGACCGGTATGCCCCAAACGGCTGCCATGCAGCCCTTCAAAGCTCCTATCGACGAGAATCAGATTACCATCGACTGGAAGACGGTTAGCGCGATGGAGAGCGGTCTGTCGATGACTTTCCCCGACGGGGAGAAATACGAGCTCATCTATCCCGAGGTGACCATTCCCCAGTCGGCGTTCAACACCAACCCCAAGCCCGAGAACTACGAGGTGCGCCTCGAATCGACCATCGGCATCTATGGCACAGGTCTGCTTGACGCCCTCGACGACGAGGACATCGAAGCGCAGTGGCGTCAGGAAGCCAAATACCTCGAACTCAATCCCGCCATGTGGGACCAGGGGGCCGATGCCTTCAAAGCCTCTGCCTACTACAGCGCTCCCTACAACAACACCGGAACCCATCGCGGCAGTCACGGCCCGCTGAAACGTTTCACCTACGCCATGACCCGCGGTTCCCTGCAGGACGGTGCCGGTGCCAATGCCATCTGGAACATCACCAACGTGACCCGTTCCGACCGTCACTGGCTCTACACCACAACGGCATGGGCCAAGGCTCAGAGCGAAGACCCCGAGGTCATCAGCTACATCAAAACCCACGGTGCCTCTGAGAGCAATATCCTCCACCCCTACTACGCCGACGGAACCGACGAGGGTATCGCAGCCCGCGTCTATGAGATTCTCAACACGCCTTCCGTAGCCTACAAGGAGACCTTCGAGAAATACCTTCTCAACGATGCTTACTACAACGGGGAAGAAGAGATGAGCGACAAACAGTACTACCAGTTCATGGTATGGCATCGAGGTCTCGCCGTGCCTGCTGCCCGCAATCTCGATGACCCCGAAGTACAGCGCGGCAAGGAACTCTTCACCGATATGGGTTGTGCACGCTGCCATCGTCCCAGCTGGACCACCGGCGAGGATGATCTTTGGATTGACTCCTCCATCAAGGCTTATGCCGCAAGCATCGGCAAGGATGCCAAGAGCATCATGCCCCGCTTCCAGAAGCAGACCATCTGGCCCTACACCGACATGGTGCAGCACCGCCTGTGGATGAAGAACGACATACGTACCGGTTGGTGCCGCACAACGCCCCTCTGGGGTCGCGGCCTCTCGCGCCGTCTCACCGGTGCCGACGACCGTCTGCACGACTGTCGTGCACGCACCGTCATCGAGGCCATCATGTGGCACGGCTACTCCAAGCAGTCCGATGCCTACAGCGCTACCGAGAAGTTCTACAACCTCCCTGCCGAAGACCGTGAGGCTGTAGTCAAGTTCATCGAGGCCATTTAACGAATGAAGAAACTCCTCATCTCCCTCTACGTGGTGGTGGTAGCCGTATTGGCTGCCGCCACCATTGTCGAAAAATATCAGGGCTCACCCTACGTCTCTACCCACATCTACGGGGCCTGGTGGTTCTCTCTCCTGTGGGCCGCACTGGCCGCTGTGGCTGTGGTTTGGATGATACGTCAGAAAATGCGCCGATGGTATCTCATTGCCCTCCACACCTCCTTTCTGGTCATCCTCCTGGGCGCGTTGCTCACCCACCTCACTTCCTGGCAGGGCACAGTCCACCTCCGCGAGGGAGAAATCACCCGCCACTACACCGACCCTGACGGACGGGAATGCGAACTGTCCTTCTCATTGCGACTCGACAGTTTCGCCGTCCGTTACCACGAAGGCACCCTTGCCCCTTCCGACTATGAATCGCGGTTCACTGTCATCGACGGCTCTCATGAGACGGAAGCATCCGTTTCGATGAACCGCATCTTCTCCCATCGCAACATACGGTTCTACCAGAGCAGCTATGACCTCGACTCGCGGGGTTCGTTTCTCTCGGTCAATGCCGACCCCTGGGGCATTCCCGTCACCTATTTCGGCTACGGTCTCCTCTTCCTGTCATTGATTTGGATGCTCCTCACCCCCAAGGGCACCTTCCGTCAGCTGCTGCGCAGTCCCCTGCTTCGCAACGGTGCGCTGTGTCTTTTGCTGTTGGGGGTCTGCTTCGGAGAGGTTTCTGCGGCTCCGCGTGTCCTGCCCCGCGAGACGGCCTCGCAATTCTGTGAGCTCCACGTGCTCTACGGCGACCGCATCTGCCCCCTCCAGACCTACGCTCTCGATTTCACCAAGAAACTCTGCGGACGGCGTCACTACGGCTCCTACACCGCAGAACAGGTCTTCACGGGCTTCCTTTTCTTTCCCGACGACTGGTACGACGAACCCGTCCTCCGCATCAAGGGAGCCGAACTCCGCGCCTCGCTTCACCTGCCCGACCATGCTTCGGTCAACTATTTCATCAACTCCGGAGGCTACCGTCTGGCTCCCCTCGTTCAGGAATACTGGCAGGGCAATCACGACGAGCTCCACAAGCAGGCCAACAATGTTGACGACCGTCTCATGCTCATCATGGATCTGCGCGAACACAAGCCGCTCCGTCTTTTCCCCGTCTCTTCTGCGACAGGCGCAGTCTCGTGGATTTCTCCCGCCGACGCCTTGCCGGCATCGGTCGATGGCGAACACGGCAAATACATCACGCAGGTGCTCCAATGGCTTGCGCGTGACATACAGGGCGGTGAGTGGGAACGTACCGGCGAAGGCATCCGCCGCCTTCACGTCTATCAGCTCCGCTTCGGAGGCAAGAGCGTGCCCTCCCCCCTGCGTTCCCGTGCCGAGAGGCTCTACAACGGTATTCCTTTCGCCACGATTCTGTTCATGCTCAATCTCACGATGGGCTTCCTCACCCTTGCACTCTTCATTTGGCGACTTTCTGCCGAACGGGCCGGACGTAAGAGCCGCGTTTTGGGATATGTGTCCTACGGCATTCTCGCCCTCTCCTTCCTGACACTGACGCTCTGTGAGTCGCTTCGCTGGATTGTGTCGGGCACCATTCCCCTGTCCAACGGCTACGAGACGATGCTCTTTGTGGCCTGGCTCGTGATGCTCATCACCCTCATTGGCTATCGGAGGTTCCACATCCTGCTCACCTTCGGATTTTTGCTCTCGGGCTTCTTCCTGCTTGTGAGCCACATCTCCCAGATGGACCCCAAAATCGGACACGTGATGCCGGTACTCAACTCGCCGTTGCTCACGGTGCATGTCAGCATCATCATGATGTCCTACGCCCTCCTGTCGCTTACATTCTTCTGCGGTATCACGGCCCTCTTCCTCCCACGTCAGCGGGAAGCACTCGCCGCCCTCAGCCGCCTCTTCCTCTATCCCTCCCTCTCGGCAATGGGACTCGGCATTTTCGTTGGCGCCATTTGGGCCAACATCTCATGGGGCACCTATTGGAGCTGGGACCCCAAGGAAACCTGGGCGCTGATTACCTTCATGATTTATGCCGTCGTAGTGCATACCCAGACGCTCCCCGTCTTCCGCCGCCCCCTCGCCTATCATCTTTATATGGTCTTCGCTTTCCTGAGCATTCTCATGACTTACTTCGGTGTCAACTATTTCCTCGGAGGCATGCATGCATACGCTTGACGAAGTCCCAACAACACAGCTTTGCCATTCTTGTGTCAAAGGAGCCAATCGGCTCAAGAACCTGTTCAGACACAAGTAAAAATTCAATTCAAGTATGGAAACAAAACAATTCAAAGCCGCCCTCTTCGACCTTGACGGCACATTGATAGACACCGAAGGCCAATATTCTGTCTTTTGGGGCGAAATAGGCCGGCGCTATCATCCCGAGATACCCGATTTCAGCAATATTATCAAGGGCACTACGCTCACTCGGATTCTCAACACCTACTTCCCTCCAGAGACTCATAAGGATGTTGTTACCCAGCTCGATGCCTGGGAGGCTCAGATGAAATATGAATTTGTGGTGGGTGCCGAAGCATTTGTGCGCAACATCCGCTCCCGCGACGTGAAGTGCGCCATAGTGACAAGCTCCAACGGCAAAAAGATGGAGAGCCTGCGCCGTTGCATCCCCCGATTCGACAACCTCTTCGACCGTGTGCTCACCGCCGAGATGTTCACCGCCTCAAAACCGGCCCCGGACTGCTATTTGCTGGGAGCCCAAGTGTTTGGTGTCGAAGTCGGCGAATGTATCGTCTTCGAGGATGCCCTCTCCGGACTCGAAGCCGGAATGCGTGCTGGCATGTTCACCATCGGATTCCCCACGACCAATCCGCGCGATGTAATACAAACCCGTTGCAGCCTCGTCGCCGACAGTTTCACCGAACTCAACTACGACCTGCTCAACCGCCTCCTGCTCGACAGACCACAATAAACAGGTGTTGTCATTCCCATCATCTACTGAATGTTCACAAAGCGAAAATGACAAACGGCTCACATTGACCCGTCTTGCACATTCGGCTTGTAAAAAATATCGGCTCAGAGCCAGACCGACATTTCCTGCTGGACTTTCTGGGCAGCTGCGGCTGCAGCCTGTGCGAAATCGCGATCCGAAGAAGCGTAGATAATGGCGCGCGAGGAGTTGACCAGTAGGCCGCAGTCGGAGGTCATACCGTTCTTGACGACAGCCTCTAAGCTTCCGCCCTGAGCACCGATGCCGGGCACGAGGAGGAAGTGGGTGGGCACAATCTGACGCACCCGCTTGAACTCCTCCCCTTGGGTGGCACCGACAACATACATCATGTTGCGGTCGTTGCCCCACTGTTTAGACACGCGGAGCACTTCTTCGAAGAGTTCGCCCTCAGGCTCCGTACGGAGACCGAGGTGCTGGAAACTGAAAGAACCCTTGTTGCTGGTAAGCGCCAAAAGTATGACCCACTTGCCTTCGTACTCAAGAAAAGGCTGCACGGAGTCGTCACCCATGTAGGGCGCTACGGTAAGCGAATCGACATTGTATGCCTCGAAGAAGGTGCGGGCGTACATCTTGGAGGTGTTGCCTATGTCGCCGCGTTTGGCATCGGCAATGACAAAGTGGTCGGGATAGTTCGTTTTGAGATATTTTACGGTCTTCTCGAAGGCCAACATTCCCTTGATGCCTGCACTCTCATAGAATGCGAGATTGGGCTTGTAGCTGACGCAATAGGGAGCCGTTGCATCGATAATGGCTTTGTTGAAAGCGAAGACAGGGTCTTCCTCCGACAGCAGATGCTGTGGAATTTTCCTGATGTCGGTGTCTAACCCGACACACAGGAAACTCTTCTTTGCACGGATTTGTGCCACCAGTTCTTCTCTTGTCATTGTTTCTGAAGTTTGATTTTGCCGTTGGAGATTACAAGACCCTTATAGTCGGCGGAGACGCGTTGCCCGCAGAGGTTGAAGACTGCAGGGGAGCCGGCAGTTGGGAAGAAACGAACCTCCTCGATGCCATCGGTGCTTACCTCACGGACCTCGACATATAAGATACCGCTCTCGCCGCTGCCGCGTTCTATTTTGTGTTCGCCGGGCTGAACGTTCTCGATGGTGTAGAGACGCACACCGGTGCTGCCTGCGGGA
>CALBPV010000124.1 GCA_937899265.1 uncultured Bacteroidales bacterium | reverse complement strand
ACCCGCCGTCGCCGAAATCATCCAGCTCTACAACAGCCGGAAATAACAGAATCTCATCATCTCGAAATCCCGAAATCTCGAGATAACGAGATAACGAGATAACGAAATCTCAAAATCCCGAAATCCCGAAATCCCGAAATCTCGAAATAACGCTCTCCCCCCCCGTCAATAAAATCAACAACACTATGTCACAGAACAACGGCTTCTACAAACTCTCTTGGCTACAGCGTATCGGCTTCGGCTCTGGCGACCTCGCCCAGAACCTGATTTATCAGACGATATGCATGTACCTGCTTATCTTCTATACCAACGTCTATGGTCTGGAGCCGGCACAGGCCGCCTTCATGTTCCTCATCGTCCGCATCGTGGACGTGCTGTGGGATCCGCTGGTGGGCACCTACGTCGATAAACACAACCCGAAACTCGGCAAATACCGCTCCTATCTCGTACTGGCCGGCGTGCCCCTCACGGGCTTCGCCATCCTGTGTTTCTGGAACGGCTTCGCTCCCTCGCTACTCTACGCCTACGCCACCTACGTGGGTCTGTCGATGCTCTACACGCTCATCAATGTGCCTTACGGCGCACTGAACGCCTCGCTGACACGCGACACCAACGAGATTACCATCCTCACCTCCGTGCGTATGTTTCTGGCCAACGTGGGCGGTCTGGCCGTGGCCTACGGCATCCCCAAGATTGTGGCCGCTCTCTCACCCGACGGACAGATTCACTCGCAGACATCCGCATCGGCGTGGTTCATGACGATGGCCATCTACGGCATCGCGGGCATGCTGTTGCTCTTCTTCTGCTTCTCGCAGTCAAAGGAACGCGTCGTGATGGATGCCTCCGAGACCGCCAACGTCAAGGTGAGCGACCTCTGGACGGAGTTCCGCAGGAACCGTCCCCTGCGCGTGTTGGCCTTCTTCTTCATCACAGCCTTCGCCATGATGGCCGTGGGCAATGCCGCCGGCTCCTACTATATGATATATAATGTGCACGGCACGAGCGACCAGATGGCCAACTTCATGGCTCTGGGTTCCCTCCCCTCGTTCATCTTCATGCCTTTGGTGCCCTGGATTAAGCGCAAGATAGGCAAACGCGCCATGTTCAACCTCTTCCTCTCCATCGCCATCGTGGGCATGGCCATACTCTATGCCATCTCCATGATACCTTCGCTCAACGGCATGATATGGGCCGTCTATGTGGCACAGTTCATCAAATCCACCGGCGTCATCGTAGCCACGGGCTACATGTGGGCTTTGGTGCCTGAAGTCATCTCCTATGGCGAATACACCCACGGCAAACGCATCAGCGGCATCGTGAACGCCCTCACCGGCATCTTCTACAAAGCCGGCATGGCCCTCGGCGGTGTCGTTCCCGGACTCGTGCTCTACTACGTGGGCTTTGACCAGACCAACGAGACCGTACAGTCGCCCCTTGCCGAACAGGGCATCCTCTGGCTCGTCTGCGTCATCCCCGCCCTGCTCCTCATGGTGGCCATGTTCATCATCTCCCGCTACGAGCTCTCGGACGAGGTCATCGACAAAATTAATCAGGAAATAGAACGCCGCAACAAAAAAGAATGAAAAAACTATGAAATCCCGCTATATTTTTCCCCATGACTTCATGGCAGACCCTTCGGCCCATGTGTTCAACGGCAAACTTTACATCTATCCCTCCCATGACCGCGAGGGAAGCGTCTCGGAGAACGACAACGGCGACCACTTCGACATGAAGGACTACCACTGCCTGTCGCTCAACGACCCCGACCACGGCCTCTGCCACGACGAGGGACTCATCCTGAGCATCGAGGACATCCCGTGGGCAGGCCGCCAGCTGTGGGACAGCGACGTGGTCGAGAAGGACGGACGCTACTACCTCATGTTCTGTCTCAAGGACCGCAATGACATCTTCCGTCTCGGCATCGCCACAAGCGACCGTCCCGAGGGACCCTTCAAGCCGGAAGCCGACCCCGTGCGGGGCTCCTACTCCATCGACCCCTGTCTTTTCAAAGACGACGACGGAGAGGTCTATTGCTACTTCGGCGGCATCTGGGGCGGACAGCTCCAGTGGTACAAGGACAACCGCCTCATCGAGTTCCCCATTCTCCCCAAAGGCACCGAGTTGGCCTTGCAGCCCCGCGTGGTGCGCATGACCGGCGATATGCTGCAGTTTGCCGAGGCTCCGCGCCCCGTCGTGATTCTCGACGAGAACCACATGCCCATGCAGGCCGAGAACCCCCACCATTTCTTCGAGGCATCGTGGGTGCACAAACACGGCGACAAGTACTACTACAGCTACTCCACCGGCGACACCCATCTCATCTGCTACGCCGTGGGCGACAACCCCTACGGCCCATTCACCTATCAGGGCGTACTGCTGGAACCCGTCGTGGGATGGACCAGCCACCACAGCATCTGCGAGTACGGCGGCAAGTGGTACCTCTTCCACCACGACAGCGTCCCCTCCGGCGGAAAGACCTGGCTCCGCAGCCTCAAAGTCAAGCCCATCGGCTACGACGAAGAAGGAAGAATCATTTAAAGAGGAATCAAGGTATCTCGACACCTCGAAATCTCGAAACCTCGACACTTCGAAATCTCGAAATAACGAAATCTCGAGATAACGAGATAACGAGATAACGAGATAACGAGATAACGACACAACGAAAAAAAAATCAAAAAATAATCAGACTATGGAAAGAACTTGGCGTTGGTTCGGCAAGAAGGACAAAATCACCCTTGCCCAGTTGAAACAAATCGGTGTGGAGGGCATAGTCACCGCCCTGCACGACGTGCCCCTCGGCGAAGTGTGGACACGCGAGAAGATACGCGACCTCAAGGAGTACATCGAATCCTACGGCATGACGTGGAGCGTCGTCGAAAGCCTCCCCGTCACCGAGACCATCAAATACGGAGGCCACGACCGCGACGAGCAGATTGAGGTCTATAAGCAGTCGCTCCGCAACCTCGGCGAGGAAGGCATACGCTGCGTGTGCTACAATTTCATGCCCGTGCTCGACTGGGCTCGCACCGATCTCCTGCACGAGAATCCCAACGGTGCCACCAACCTCTACATGAACTGGGGAGCCTTTGCCTACTTCGACATCTTTATCCTGCGTCGCGAAGGTGCCCGCGAGGACTGGGCCGCCTTCTCTGCCAACCACAAGGCTTGGAACCGCGACCTCGTGGCCGAGGCCGAAGCGATGGCCCGTGTCGCCACACCCGAGAGCGACCACGCTCTGGTCGAGAACATCGTCATCAAGACCCAGGGCTTCGTCTCCGGCAACTTCAAGGAAGGAGACACCGCCCCCGTCGAAAAGTTCCGCACGCTGCTCAAACTCTATGAGGGCATCGGCAAGGAAGAGCTTCAGGCCAACATGAAATACTGGTTGGAGGCCATCATGCCCGTCTGCGAGCAATACGACATCAACATGTGCGTTCACCCCGACGACCCGCCCTACCCCGTCTTCGGTCTGCCGCGCATCGTGGGCAATGCCGAAGACATCCGATGGTTCCTCGATGCCGTGCCCAACAAGCACAACGGACTCACCTTCTGCGCAGGCTCCCTCTCGGCGGGCGAGCTGAACGACGTGCCCGCCATGGCTCGCGAGTTTGCCGACCGTACGCATTTCGTGCACCTCCGCTCCTGCCATATCTTCCCCAACGGCGATTTCACCGAGGCTTCCCACTTGGGCGGTCGCGCCGACCTCGTCGAGCTCTGCCGCATCTTCGAGGAGGCCGAGCACCGGGGCCGCTGCAACAGCGGCAGACGTCTCCCCATGCGCGTCGATCACGGCATGACATTCACCGACCGCCCCGGCGGCGTGATGGACGAGTCGGGACACGGCCACAACGCAGGATACACCCTCCTCGGACGCATGTTCGCAATGGCACAGGTCCAGGGCATCCTCGCCACCGTCGATCGCGAACTCGGCATCCCCTACACCCAGCCAGGATTCTTCGACTGAGAAACCTCGACCCCTCGACATCTCGAAATCTCGAAATCTCGAGATAACGAAATAACGACACAACGACACAACGACACAACGAAAAAAAATGAAACTCACCGATATCCTCTCCGGCAGCTACAATGCTGCCGAGTGGGAGGCCAAGGGCTACCGGCTTCCCAAGTTTGACATTCAGGCCGTACGCGCCAAGACGGCCAAGGAACCCACATGGGTTCACTTCGGCGGTGGCAACATCTTCCGTGCCTTCCCCGCCGCCATCCTCAACGACGCCCTCAACACGGGCAAGTACGACCGCGGTGTCATCGTGGCCGAAACCTTCGACTACGAGGTCATCGACAAGGCATACGCTCCCTACAGCAATCTCTCCCTCCTCGTCTCGCTCCAAAGTTCGGGAACCATTGAGAAGAAAGTGATTGCCTCTGTGACCGAAGCCCTCAAGGCCGACCCGCAGTTCCCCGACTGGCAGCGCCTCGTCGAGATTTTCCGCAATCCCTCGCTCCAGATGATTTCCTTCACCATCACCGAGAAGGGCTACACCTTCAACGAGGCCGACCTCGCACGAGGCATGCAGCCTCTCTTCGCCATGGGCAAAGTCACGGCTCTCCTCTATGAGCGCTGGAAAGCCGGACAACTCCCCCTCACCGTCCAGTCGATGGACAACTGCTCCCACAACGGAGACAAGGTGAAGGCCGGTGTCATGGGCTATGCCGAACGTTGGGTCAGCGATGGCCTCGTGCCCGCGGACTTCCTCTCCTACCTCCGCGACGAGAAGAAGGTCACCTTCCCCTGGTCGATGATAGACAAGATAACGCCCCGCCCCCATGCCAAGGTCAAGGAGCTGCTCGCTGCCGACGGCTTTGAGGACAACGACTACATCGAGACGGAGCGCCACACCTTCACGGCCCCCTTTGTCAACGCCGAGGAGACGCAGTATCTCGTCATCGAGGACAACTACACCAATGGTCGTCCACCCCTCGAACTCGGCGGCACGCTCTACACCACGCGCGAGACCGTCGATAAGGTCGAGACCATGAAAGTCACCACCTGTCTCAACCCCCTCCATACGGCCATGTCCATCTACGGCTGCATGTTGGGCTACACCCTCATCTCGGCCGAGATGGCCGACCCCGACATCCGTCCCTTCGTCCAGAAACTGGGCTACATCGAGGCCATGCCCGTGGTTACGGACCCCGGGGTGCTCAATCCCTACGAGTTCATCGGTGCCGTCATCAACCGCCGTCTCCCCAATCCCTTCATGCCCGACGCTCCCCAGCGCATCGCCATGGATACGTCCCAGAAACTCCCCATCCGTTTCGGTGAGACCATCAAGAAGTATGTGGCACGCGGCTTGGACATGGACAACCTTGTCCTCATTCCCCTGGTGCTCGCAGGCTATGCCCGCTACCTCAAGGGCATCGATGACGAGGGTCGTCCCTTCGAGCCTTCGCCCGACCCGATGTTGGCCGAGCTGCAGGCCATCGTTGCTCCCCTCGAGTTGGGCAAGCCCGACCAGGACTGGAGCTGCCTGCGCAAGCTCTACTCCCGCACCGATGTCTTCGCCGTCGATTTCTACGCCGTCGGTCTCGGCGAACGCATCGAGGGCATGGTCAGGGAACTCTACGCCGCTCCCGGTGCCGTGCGCGCCACCCTACACAAATACGTTTCTGCACGTTAATCCTCCATCCATGCCTCTCCCCCCTGCGGGGCGTTATTTTCCTTCCTCTCTTATGGACAACCGTCTCTTCCTCCTCGATGCCTACGCCCTCATCTATCGTGCCTATTGGGGCTTTGCTTCCCATCCGCTCATGAATGCCGAGGGTATCAATACTTCTGCCACCTATGGGTTTCTCAAGACCCTCCAGGAAGTACTCGAAACCCAGAAACCCACCCACATCGCAGTGTGTTTCGACCCCAAAGGCGGCACCTTCCGCCACAGCGAGTATCCCGAATACAAAGCACAGCGCGACGCCCAACCCGAAGGCATCACGGTGGCCGTTCCTTACATCAAGCGTATTCTGGATGCTTACCGCATCCCGGTGATTGAAGTGCCCGGCTATGAGGCAGACGATGTGATAGGGACGCTCTCACGTCTGGCCGACGAGACCGGACGTTTCGAGACGTTCATGCTCACTCCCGACAAGGATTATTTCCAACTGGTCACCGACCACTCCCGCGTCCTTCGTCCCCGAACCAAGACCGCAGGCTTCGACCTCTACGGCATCGACGAGGTGAAAGCCAAATACGGCATTCGGCGCACCGACCAGGTCATCGATCTCCTCGGCCTCATGGGCGATGCTGCCGACAACATTCCGGGCTGTCCGGGTGTAGGCGAAAAGACAGCTGTCAAACTCATCAACGAGTGGAACAGCATCGAGGGTCTCCTCTCCCACGTCGGCGACCTGAAGGGAGCCATCCGCACCAAGGTGGAAGAGAATGCCGACAAGATACGCCTCTCGCGCCATCTTGTGACCATCGTGCGCGATGTGCCCGATGTCATCCTCGACGAGGAGGCACTACGTCTGCGAGAGCCTGACCTTCAGACCCTCGCCGACCTCTTCACCGAACTGTCCTTCCGGCGCGAACGCGACAATGTCTATGCCCTGCTCCGCAAGTCAGGCAAATCTTCCGCTCCAGCGGCCGGCAAGACGCTGCGGCCTGCCCCTGCTGCCGACGGACAGCTCGACCTCTTTGCCGACTTCGAGTCCGCCGGAGACGATTCTGCGGACGCACCCCCGGCTTCCCAGCCTGCTGCACCGGCGGTTGCGGAACAAGTCTCAGCCTCCGATCCTGCCGATGTTGTCTCTGCGCTGATGTTTGCGCCCCGCTGGGCCATGTCGGTCGTTGCCACCGACAGCGACCCCATGCGGGCTCGCCTGTCCGGCATTGCTTTTGCGTCCGAAGACGGAACGTACTTTTGGGTGCCATTGTCCGGCGAGGACAACGTCTCTGCCGTTCCTCCGGCACTCGAAACCCTGCGCCCCCTCCTTGAGTCGGAAGCCTGCGAAAAGGTGGCCCACGACTTCAAGCCCGCTTGGATTCTGCTCCGCCGTTATGGCATCGACGTAGCGGCTCCGGCCTTCGACACCATGGTGGCTCACTATCTGCTGGCTCCGTCCCAGAGCCACGACCTCTGGATTGTTGCCCAGTCCTACCTGCCCGACCTTCGTGACATGTCGCTCCCCGCAGCTTCGGACGACCCTTCGTTTGCCTCCCTTCAGGCACAGACCGTCCTGAGACTCTGCACTCCCCTCGGCGATGCCCTTCGGCGCGACAATATGATGCCGCTCTTCCGCGACATCGAGATGCCGCTCATCAAGGTGCTCGGCGACATGCAAATCACGGGTGTGCGCATCGACCTCCCGGCTTTACATGAGAGCGAGGAGGCGCTCAACCGCGACCTCCGCGAGATACAGGAGCAACTCTTCCGGGCCGTCGGTCGTACGTTCAACCCACTCTCTCCGCGCGATGTGGGTACGGTGCTCTTCGACGAACTCGGATTCGAACCCAAGCCAGCCAAGAATGCCAAGGGCAACTATCCCACTAACGAGGACACCCTCAACAAACTCCGGGACCGCGACAACATCGTGGCCAATATTCTGGCGTACCGTGGGGTACAGAAACTCCTCTCCACCTACGTCAAGGCCCTCCCCTCCATGATTAATCCCGACACCGGACGCATCCACGCCCGCTTCAACCAGACCGTCACAGAGACAGGACGTCTCTCCTCCTCCGACCCCAACCTCCAAAACATTCCCGTGCGCGATGCCTTGGGTCGTGAGCTGCGCAAGGCGTTCCGACCCGATGAGGGCGAGGTGTGGTTCAGTGCCGACTACTCCCAGATTGAACTCCGCCTCATGGCCCACCTTTCCCAAGACCCCCACATGGTGGAAGCCTTCCGTCAAGGGCAGGATATCCATGCAGCCACGGCTGCCAAAATCTACAAGTCCGACATCGGCGAGGTAACACCCGAACAGCGCCGCCGAGCCAAGACAGCCAACTTCGGCATCATTTACGGCATCTCGGCCTTCGGACTCAGCACCCGCCTCAATATCTCGCGCAGCGATGCCAAACAGCTCATCGACGACTACTTCTCCAACTTCCCCCACGTCCAAACCTACATGAAGGAGAGCATCGAAAGGGCACGCGCCAAAGGCTATGCCGAGACTCTCTTCGGAAGGCGCAGCTGGCTGCCCGACCTCGAGTCGGCCAACGGCAAGAACCGAGGCACCGCCGAACGCAATGCCATCAACACCCCCATTCAGGGGTCGGCTGCCGACATCATCAAGATTGCCATGGTACGTATCCACCGCCGCCTGCTCCGAGAACATCTCCACGCCAAACTCCTCATTCAGGTCCACGACGAACTCAACTTCTCCGTGCCTGTGGCCGAGTTGGAACGTACCCGCCAACTCGTCCTCGACGAAATGGCTGGGGCCTATCCCATGTCCGTTCCCCTCTATGCCGACTGTGGACAGGGCGACAACTGGCTCGAAGCTCATTAAGATTTTTACACCTATTATAATATAAGACTTTTAAACCCTACGCAACTATGAAGAAATTCTCTATTGCAAGTATCGCACTCCTGCTGCTTGCCATTCCGTCCGTAGCATTGCAGAAGGGCGAGCCCGTCGGGGCTCAGACCCTTGAAGTGTCTTTCAATTATCAGCGTCAGCCGGGTCCCGGCTCCAACCAGTATGCCGTCTGGATTGAGAACGAACAGGGCGAGGTGGTCAAGACCCTTTTCGTCACCTCTTTTACCACCAAGGGAAGAACGCGCGGCAACGAAGAGCCCATGCGCGGCTATATCAAGCGACCTGCCTGTGTGCCCACATGGGTCAAAGCGGCGAAAGCCAACGACCTCTCCGATGCCCAGCTGGATGCCGTCACCGGAGCCACTCCACAGGCCGGTGGAACGCAGACTTTCGTCTGGGACTTCACCGACCAAGAGGGAAACGCCGTCGCCAAAGGCACCTACCGGGTCTTCGTCGAGGCCACGTTGTTCAACGCCAGCACCATCACTTATTCCGGAACATTCTCCACCCAGAACCCGGCGGGCAATGTCTCGCTGACCTCCCAACTGACCGAGCCTGACGAGAAGCACAAGGATATGGTGACAGATGTCAAAGCCATCCTGAAATAGTTTGCTGGCAATAGGTTATTTTGCAGGCAATTGGTTGTGAGCCCCTTGCAGAGACAGCGGATACGGGTTTCTCTATTCGTAGGGGAGACCCCCTACGCTATGTATTTGTCCCGTTGGGAGCAATGAAAGCCCTGAAAAGGCTACCTATCTTTGCACAGGAGTTGTCCCTGTGTGCATCCGGAACTCATCGTGAGAGCCGAGTGCCGGATTCGGAGTTGTCGATGGCATCGGCGCGGGTGATGACAACCTGACACACACCGGCGGCGATGGCCGCAAAGGAGTTTTCGAGTTTGGGGAGCATGCCTCCTGAAACAACACCCTGCTGCACGAGGGCGGGGAACTCGTCGGAGCGGATGGAGGGGATGACGCTCTCGTCATCGTCGGGATTGAGGAGGACGCCTTTTTTCTCGAAACAATACATGAGGGTGACATCGAAATGAGGAGCGAGGGCTTTGGCCGTCTCGCCGGCAATGGTGTCGGCATTGGTATTGAGCATGGAGCCTGCTCCGTCGTGGGTGAGAGGTGCCATGACGGGTACCACCCCGTCGGCAATGAGACGGGCCAGGATGTCGGCGTTGACGCTATCTACATCGCCCACAAAGCCGTAATCGACCTGCTGTCCGGCGAAGTCGCCCGTCTTGACCAGTTTGGGCGGACGGCGGTGGGAGCGCATCACATTGAGGTCGGCACCCGTGAGGCCGAGGGCATTGATGCCGCGCGCCTGAAGGGAAGCGACAATCTGTTTGTTGACCAGTCCGCCATAGACCATCGTGACAACGCGGAGTGTCTCGGCATCGGTCACCCGGCGTCCGTCAATCATCTGCTGGGGGATTTGGAGCTGTTCGGCCAGACGGGTGGCAGAACGTCCTCCGCCGTGAACCAGGAGTTTGAACCCTTCGATACGGGCGAAGCGGTCGAGGAGGGACTGAAGGGACTCGGATTCTTCGACAATTTTGCCGCCCACTTTGATTACTGTCAGTCGTGCCATTCTTTGATTCTTTGTTCGTCGGAAAGTTTGCAAATGAGCAATGTGCCGTTGTGTTCGGCCACAATGCAGTCTTCAAGACCCTGTATGACAACTTGTTTGCCCTGAGGCATACGGACCATGAGCCCCTTGGAGTCAATGACTTTGACCCCGTCGCCGATGACGGCATTGCCGTCGGCATCGCGGGAAGAGAGCGCGCGCAGCGAACCCCAGGTACCGAGGTCGCTCCACCCGAATTCGGCAGGAAGAACGGAGGCGATGCGGGTCTTCTCCATGACGGCATAGTCGATGGAAATCTTGGGACACTGGGGGAAGTATTCGGCCAGCGCCTCCGGTTCTGCGGATGTGAAGAAGGAGGGCGCAATGCAATCCATTTGGGCAGCTATCTCGGGTGCATATTGCCGTATCTCGGACACAATGGTGCCGACAGTCCAAAGGAACATGCCGGAATTCCAAGTGTAGTGTCCGGTGGCTAGATATTGTTGAGCAGTGGCGAGGTTGGGTTTCTCGCGGAAGGAAGCAAGACGGAAGATGCCGTCACCGACGGCTTCGCCCTGTTCGATGTACCCATAGCCGGTCTCGGGATGGGTGGGTCGCATGCCGAGGGTGAGGATACGGTTGCCGGGACGGACGAAGTCGAAGCCCCGGGCCACTACGTGCCGGAATTCGGCAGGGTCGGTGACGAGGTGGTCGCTGGCGGCCACGAAGATGACGGCCTCGGGGTCCTCGGCCTGAATCTTCCAGGCCGCATAGGCATTGCAGGGAGCCGTATTGCGCATGCAGGGTTCGAGGAGGATGTGCTGCGGGTTGATGCCCTCAAGCTGCCGGGCCACAATGGCGGCATACTTTTGGGCAGTAACAACCCAAACGCGGGAAATATCGACCAGACCGTCGAAGCGGTCGAAGGTTTGCTGTATCATAGTACGTCCCGTCCCCGTGATGTCGAGGAACTGCTTGGGACACTCGGGGGTGGACATGGGCCAGAAACGGGAGCCGATGCCGCCGGCCATAATAACCAAATGATTCATACTGAAGTGAAAAACGGATTAAATAAACAATGGTGCAAAGATAGGGAAAAATGTTCAGAAACTCACAAAAAAGAGGGCGAAAACGGCCAAAAAGGGCACAAAAAACGTCTTTTTGAGAAGAAAAACGAAAAAAAACGATATTTTTCTTGGATATTTCATTTTTTAAGCCTATATTTGCAGCGGAAATTTGTTAGGAAGGGACTTCGAGAAAGTTCCTCCCTAATTTTTTAATCAAAATTTCAGAAACCCAAAGAACAGTCTTTATATTAATTAAATAATATGGACAGACAGAACATCACAGACCTCACGGAGCAATACCTACTGCTCGCCGAGTCGGAGTCGTACCTCGTTGATGTGGAAATAGACCGCGAGAACCGTATCGTGGTCACCATCGACAACGACGAAGGAGTGGATATTGACGAGTGTGCCAACCTGAGCCAATATCTCGAAGACCACTTGGATCGCGACACCGAGGATTTCGAACTCGAAGTGGGCAGCGCTGGCCTGTCGTCGCCCCTGCGGATACCGAGACAGTATAGGAAATTCGAGGGCGAGAGGATGGAGGTGCTCTGCCGCGATGGCAAGAAACTGACCGGAATCCTGGGTAAGGCCGATGAGGAGGGATTCGACCTCACCGTGACCCGAAAGGTGAAACCCGAAGGCGCGAAGAAGAAGGTGGACGTGACAGAAACGCTGCACCTCCTGCTCAAAGACGTCAACAGCGTGAAGTACAGCTTCGACTGAGCCCGGGAGGTCAGACAAGAAACAGAATTATTCATCAAAAAAAACAAAATATCAAAAAAAAATGGCAAAACAAAAAGACGGAGGCATCAGCATGGTTGATACCTTCCAGGAATTCAAAGAATTGAAGCAGATTGACCGTTCCACGATGATCAGCGTATTGGAGGATTCCTTCCGCAGCGTGTTGGCGAAGATGTACGGCACAGACGAAAACATCGACGTCATCATCAACCCCGACAAGGGCGACTTCGAAATCTGGAAACGTCTCACAGTAGTGAACGACGAGGATTTTCAGGACGAAAACAAAGAAATCCTGCTTAGCGATGCCCGCAAAATCGACGAAGAATTCGAGCCCGGCGAGGAATATTCGGTGAAAGTGGACTTCTCATCCTTCGGCCGTCGCGGAATCCTGACGCTCCGTCAGACCCTGTCGTCGAAGATTCTGGAGCTCCAGAAAGACATACTCTACAACAAATACAAGGACCTCATCGGCCAGATTACGACTGCCGAGGTCTATCAGGTGTGGAAACGCGAAGCCATGCTTGTGGACGAAGAGGGCAATGAACTCTCCCTTCCCCGTCAGGAACAAATCCCCTCGGACAACTTCCGCAAGAACGACCAGGTAAGAGCCGTCGTGCTGCGTGTGGACAACACCAACAACAATCCCAAAATCATCCTTTCGCGTACGTCGCCGATGTTCCTCCAGCGCCTCATGGAAAGGGAAATCCCGGAGGTGGCCGATGGCCTGATTCGACTGGTGAAGATTGTACGTCTGCCCGGCGAACGTGCCAAGATAGCTGTAGAGACCAGCGACGACAGAATCGACCCCGTAGGTGCTTGCGTGGGTGTGAAGGGTCAGCGTATCCACAGCATCGTGCGTGAGCTGAGAGGCGAGAACCTCGACGTGATAAACTACACATCGAATCCGCAGCTGCTCATCCAGCGCGCATTGGCTCCGGCCATGATTAGCGAAATACGCGTTCACGAGGAGGACAAGACCGCCGAGGTCTTCATGCGCAGTGAAGAGGTGTCGCAGGCCATCGGCCGCAACGGTGCCAACATCAAACTCGCCTGCCTCCTGACGGGCTACCAGATTGACGTTTACCGCGAGGCAGACAACAACGACATCTTCCTCGACGACTTTGCCGACGTGA
>CALBPV010000123.1 GCA_937899265.1 uncultured Bacteroidales bacterium | reverse complement strand
AGTGTCATCAACAAAGAACGTCACGGCGACTATCTGGGCAAGACGGTTCAGATTGTGCCCCACATAACAGACGAAATCAAACGCGACATCAAGTTGCTCGGCAACACGGGAAAATATGACTTCGTGATTACGGAAATCGGCGGTGTCGTAGGCGATATCGAGTCGTTGCCTTTCCTGGAGTCCGTGCGACAGCTCAAGTGGGAGATGGGCCGCAATGCCGTGCTTGTGCATCTCACTTATGTGCCGTATATTGCAGCTGCCAAGGAACTGAAGACCAAACCGACCCAGCACTCCGTGAAGGAACTTCAGCGTGAAGGTATTCAGCCCGACATTTTGGTGATGCGCACCGAACACAATCTCACCACCTCCGTACGCCGTAAGGTGGCTCTCTTCTGTAACGTGACACCCGATGCCTGTTTCCAAAGCATCGACTGTCCCACGGTCTTTGAGGTTCCCATCAGGATGGACGAACAGGGTCTGGCCGAATGTGTCCTCTCGAAGGTGGGCATCGAAGAACGTCCCAAAGCCGATTTGTCCGCATGGAACAACTTCCTTCACATGATAGAACAATCGACCGAGGAACTCCGCATCGGCATTGTGGGCAAATATGTGGAACTCGAAGATTCCTATAAGTCCATCAACGAATCGCTCTATCAGGCTGCAACCTATCACCACCGCAAACTGAAGAAGGTTTTCATCTCTTCGGAAGGACTCACAAGCGAGAACATCACCAAGAAACTGTCGGGTATCGACGGTGTGGTTGTGTGTCCCGGTTTCGGAAGCCGCGGTATAGACGGAAAGTTCGTGGCGCTGAAATACTGTCGAGAGAACAATATCCCCACCTTCGGCATTTGCCTGGGCATGCAGTGTATGGTGATAGAATTCGCCCGCAACGTGCTGCATTTGGCCGGCGCCAATTCGACCGAAATGGACAGCTCAACGCCCTACAATGTGATTGACCTCATGGAAGAACAGAAGTCGGTCACCAACTACGGCGGCACGATGCGTCTGGGCGGCTATGCCTGTCACCTCAAGGAAGGTTCCATGGCTGCCAAAGCCTATGGTACCCAGGATATCGTGGAACGTCACCGTCACCGTTTCGAATTCAACAGCGATTTCCGCGAACAGTTTGAAAATGCCGGCATGAAGTGTGTGGGCGAAAATCCCGACACTCACCTTGTGGAAGTGGTCGAACTGCCCGACCACCGCTGGTATCTCGGCACCCAGTATCATCCCGAATATTCATCCACCGTGCTTCATCCTCATGCCCTTTTCATGAGTTTCATCGAAGCCGCCATTACTTACAATAAAGAAAAATAAATGAACAAAAATACCATCATCGGCTCGGTTCTCATGGTGCTGATTTTCATCGCCATGGTGTGGTGGAACCAGCCTACGCCCGAGCAAATCGAGGCCCAGCGTCATTACCAAGATTCCATCCGCCAGGCCGAAATAATGAAGACGATGGATCAGGCCATGGCTCAGCAGACGGCCAAGGACACGCTCCGTTTGGACAGTCTCTCTCAGCACGTTCAGGATTCGATTCAGACGCTTCGCACCCAACAACGATATGGAAATCTGGCCGGTGCTGCTACGGGCACGGAATCTGTGATAACGTTGTGTAACGAGAAACTCTCTGTCGATATTTCTACCCGGGGAGGAATGATTGAGGCGGTTCGTCTTCTGCAGTACACCGATTACAAGGGCGAAACGCTGCGTCTGTTTGATGCAGAAGAGAACGAGAGCTATTTCACGATATATACGATATCGGGCAAATATGTTACCACCAAGGATCTCTTCTTCCAGCCGTTGGCTCAGACGGATTCCTCGGTGACAATGCGTCTCGCCACCAACGACGGTGCGCAGCTGGATTTCGTCTATACGCTGCCTGCCAACAGTTATGTGGTAGGGTTCGATATCAAAGCCAAGGATTTGGATGCCGTCATATCGCCCACCCAGCCTTCGCTCTCGCTCACCTGGAACCAACTTCTGCCGCGCACCGAAAAGGGACGTACCTTCGAGGAACGTTATTCCAACCTTTATTATAAATACAAAGACGAGACACCCAACTATCTCTCCAACACGTCCAACGACGATGAGACTGTCAAGGGCGATATGACTTGGATTGGCTTCAACAACCAGTTCTTCTCGTCGGCTCTCATTTCCAGAATTCCCGCCAATGCGGGACAGCTTGTCTCCCACAATCTCAAAGAGACGGAAGATGCCCTCCACATCAAGAACTATCAGGCCGATCTCGAGTTCGACATCAATTTGTCGGACGAGGATGTCAATCGGATGGCCTATTATTTCGGTCCCAACGACTATTGGCTTCTGGACAACATCGATGCGGAAGTGGCTGCGCGACTGGATATGGACAAGTCAGCCCTCAATCTTCAGAAACTGGTGTCCGTGGGTTGGGGCATTTTGGGATGGATCAACCGCTTTCTGGTAATTCCCGTATTCCATTTTCTGGGCTCGTTTATTTCCAATTACGGTATCATCATCCTGCTCCTCACGCTTTTCATCAAGCTGCTCGTCTTCCCCTTCACCTACAAGTCGATGGTGTCCGGTTCCAAGATGCGTATCTTCCAGAAGCTGCCCGAGGTACAGGCTCTGAACGAGAAATATCCCAATCAGGAGCAGGCCATGGAAAAACAACAGGCCATGATGTCGCTCATGAGCAAGGCCGGAGTGAATTCGATGGGAGGATGTTTGCCCATGCTTCTGCAGATGCCTGTTCTTTTGGCGCTCTTCTATTTCTTCCCCACTTCGATAGAGCTGCGTGGCGAGTCGTTCCTTTGGGCCGACGACCTTTCGTCCTACGATGCCATCTTTGAGTGGAATGCCTACATTCCCATCATCTCGTGGATTTTTGACAATCACGTATCACTCTTCTGTCTTCTCATGACAATAACCAACATCGGCTATCAGTACATCATGATGAAGCAGAATCCCACCCAGAACAGTATGCCGGGTATGAAGTTCATGATGTACGTTATGCCGCTTCTCTTCTTCGGCATCCTGAATAACTATTCCTCCGGTTTGTCCTATTACTACTTCCTTTCGACCCTCATCTCCATTATCCAGACTTGGGTCATCAAGATGTCGATGAACGAAGAGAAGATACTGGCCGAGATGAAAGACAATCTCAAACATCCCAAGCCCGCCAAAGGATGTCTGGGCGGCGACTGGATGGCCCGTGCCCAGGAGATGCAGCGTCAGCAGCAGGCTGAACTCAAACGTCAGCAGGAAAAACGAATGAAAGCCGGCAAACATTGATTGATATGAACCAGCGCTATATGTCACGCGGCGTTTCCGCCTCCAAGGAGGATGTCCACAACGCCATCAAGAATATCGACAAAGGGCTCTATCCCCAAGCCTTCTGTAAGATTATCCCCGACATCCTCGGCGGAGACCCCGACTATTGCAACATCATGCATGCCGATGGTGCAGGCACCAAGACTTCATTGGCCTACATCTATTGGCGGGAGACAGGCGACCTCTCCGTCTGGAAGGGAATAGCCCAGGATTCACTCATCATGAATATCGATGACCTCATTTGTGTTGGCGCCGTTGACAACATTCTGGTTTCCTCGACCATCGGTCGCAACAAGATGCTCATTCCCGGCGAAGTCATCTCAGCCATCATCAACGGCAACGACGAACTCATGGCCGAGTTGCGTGCACTGGGCATTGGAGTCTATGGCACGGGAGGCGAAACGGCTGACATCGGAGACTTGGCGCGTACCGTCATCGTCGATTCCACAGTGACCTGCAGAATGAGGCGCAGCGACGTCATCGACAATGCCCATATTTCGGCCGGAGATGTCATCGTGGGACTTGCTTCCTACGGACAGGCCACCTATGAAAAGGAATACAACGGCGGCATGGGCTCCAACGGCCTCACATCGGCACGTCACGATGTGTTTGCCAAATATCTGGCCGACAAGTATCCCGAGAGCTACGACCACGCTGTGCCCGAAGACCTCGTCTATAGCGGTGGTCTGCATCTGACCGATGCTGTGGAAGGCTCTCCGATCAACGCCGGCAAGCTGGTGCTGTCGCCCACGCGAACCTATGCTCCCGTGGTGAAGAAGATACTTGACGAGATGCGTCACGAGATTCACGGCATGGTACATTGCTCGGGCGGAGCACAGACCAAGGTGCTCCATTTCATCGACCGCTTGCATGTCATCAAGGACAATCTCTTCCCCATTCCGCCGCTTTTCCGTACTATCCACGACCAGTCGGACACCGACTGGAGCGAGATGTACAAAGTCTTCAACATGGGCCATCGTCTCGAAGTCTATCTTTCCGAAGAAAAGGCCAGTCGGGTCATCGACATCGCCCGATCCTTCAATGTCGATGCACAGGTGATAGGACGTGTCGAAGCCGCCGACAAGGCGAAGGTAACCCTTCACACCGAGAATGGTATTTTCGAATATGAATAATAATCTGCTTTCCAAGTTGGATGGTTTGAAGAGTCGGTTCGAGGAGGTTTCTCTCTTGGTAACCGACCCTTCTGTTATTGCCGACCAGCAGCGTTACGTGAAGCTCTCCCGTGAGTTCAAGGAGCTCGAGGAAATCATGCACACGCGTGACGAATATTCCCGCACGCTCCGCGACAGGGAAGAGGCGCTGGAGCTTATGGAAGACCCCGACTTCAGGGACCTTGCCAAGGAGCAATTGGCTCAGGCCGAAGCCAGCATTCCCGAGTTGGAGGAGAAAATCAAAATTCAACTCATCCCCAAAGACCCCGAGGACGGACGCAATGCCGTGCTCGAGATACGCGGCGGAACCGGAGGCGACGAGGCGGCTCTCTTTGCCGGTGACCTATTCCGCATGTACCAGCACTATTGCGAGCAGAAGGGATGGACGCTCTCTGTCCAGAGTTTTACCGAGGGCGCAGTTGGCGGATTCAAGGAAATCATCTGCATGGTCACGGGCGACAACGTTTACGGCACGCTCAAATATGAGTCGGGTGTGCATCGCGTACAGCGTGTGCCCGTCACCGAGACGCAGGGACGCATCCATACATCGGCCGCCACGGTGGCTGTGCTACCCGAAGCCGATGCTTTCGAGGTGCATATCAACGAGGGTGAAATCAAGTGGGACACTTTCCGTTCCTCAGGAGCAGGAGGTCAGAATGTCAACAAGGTCGAGTCGGGTGTACGTCTGCGATATATGTGGAAGAATCCCAATACAGGCGAGACCGACGAAATACTCATCGAGTGTACAGAGACGCGCGACCAGCCAAAGAACAAAGAGAGAGCCCTCTCGCGCCTGCGTTCCTATATATACGATCGCGAACATCAGAAATACACCGATGACATCGCCCAAAGGCGCAAATCTCTGGTTTCCACAGGCGACCGCTCGGCCAAGATACGCACCTACAATTATCCACAGGGACGTGTGACCGACCATCGTATCAACTATACCGTTTACAACTTGCAGTCCTTCATCGACGGACAAATCCAGGACATGATAGATCACCTCATCGTGGCTGAAAATGCGTCCCGCATCGAAAACTCTTCTTTGGAATAAGGCATGAAGCGATACGATAATCTTATCTTCGACTTCGGAGGCGTACTTCTCGACTTGGCCGTCAGTCGCTGTAAGGAAAATTTCCGTGCCTTGGGATTCTACGAGATTGAGAATCTGCTGGGTACAGCCCACCAGAAGGGTGTTCTCGACCGCTTCGAACGCGGGCTGATTACTGAATCGGAGTTCTATGATTCCCTTCGGGAGCTTATCTCTGCTGACGTAGCATCTGCCGTTCCTCCGGTTACCGACCTGCAGATATGGGAGGCTTGGGTTTCCATGGCCGAGGGACTGCCAGCCTTTCGATTGGAGGCGATTTCACAATTAAAGCGCGAAGGCTATCATGTCTCCGCGCTGAGCAATACCAACAGCATTCACTGGAACTATTGCCGTCACTTCTTTGAGGAGGCAGGCTATCCGCCCGAGAACCTTTTCGAGCACATTTGGCTGAGCTATGAACTCCATTTGGCCAAGCCCGATGCCGCTATATTTAAAAAGGTGTTGTCCCTTTCGGGCTATGACCCCGCGAGAACTCTCTTCATCGACGATGCCCTCGCCAATTGTCAAGTGGCAGAGTCCTGCGGTATCCGTTCGTTCAATCCCGTCCCTCGTTCCGACTGGAGGCAGGCTCTCAACGGAGTTTTGTCTTGACGCTCTCTTTGTAACTTCCGCCGATGGGGATGGATATGTCTCCCAGAAGGATGTTGGCTGTGTCGTTTTGTGTCACGTAGTTGAGGTTGATGATGAAACTCTTGTGTACTCTCAGAAACTGCTTTTCGGGCAATTCTTCTTCCAGTTTTTTCAGCGAATATAATGCCGTGATTTTCCGTTCCCTCAGGTGGAAGGTCACGTATTCGTGTTGTCCCTCAATATACAACAAGTCGTTGAAGTTGATGCGGTTCAGCTTGTAGTCGGCCTTCACCGTCATGTAGTCTTCGCCTTCCACCAATTCTTTCTTCTGGGGGAGGGGGTCTGCTGATACCTGCATCGGCTCCAGAGTCAGTCGGCGCATTCCTTTCTCAATAGCCGTGCGGAAACGATCGGGGGAGATGGGTTTCAGCAGATAGTCGGTGGCATCGAGCGAGTAGCTCTCAAGGGCGTGTTCCGAATAGGCGGTTGTGAAGATTATCACCGGGATGTCCTGACAGGTGCGGGCCAAATCCAACCCGTTGATATCGGGGAGGTGTATGTCCAGCAGCAGAATATCGACATGATGCTGCCGGATGACGGCAAAGGCCTCGGAGGCTGTCGCACAGAGGCCAGCCAGTTGGAGTCTCTCATCTTTTTCTACATAGGTGCTCAGCAGTTTACGAGCCAGCGCCTCGTCGTCCACAATCAGTACGTTATATTTCATTGAGTTCTATTTTTACGTCGTATATGAATTCCCCTTTGTTGTTCTTGCTGTCTTTGCCCACGATGTGTCCTTTGTTGCCGTAGGTGAGACTGATGCGTTCCTCCACGTTCTGCAATCCCACGCCCGACTTTTCTTTGTCGTTATGGGCTTTGCGCAGCTTGGGGTCGAATGTATTCTGGGCCTTCATCTCGAAGTGTTTCCCGCTCTGTTTGATGTTGATTTTAATCCATCCCTCAGGACATTCAACCAAGTGGGCATGTTTGAAACAGTTCTCCACCACCGGCTGCATCAGCATGGGTGCAATGGCGAAATCTTCGTTCTCAATGTCACATTCGAGCGTGACGTTGCCCTTGCCTTCGAGCCGTAGCTGGTTGAAATCGATGAAGTCCCGTATATAATTCAGCTCCTTGCGGAGAGGAATCATGGGTTTGGAACAGTCGTCTATCACATATCGCATCATCTCCGAGAGTTTCAGCACCGTCTCGGGAGCCTTCTCATCCTGCAGCACTGTGAGGGCATAGACGTTATTGAGTGCGTTGAAGAGGAAGTGTGGATTGATTTGCATGTGCAGGTATTTCAACTCCATTTCCGTGCGGCTGTCTTTCAATTCTATCGTAAGGGTTTTGCGTTCTTCCAGCAGGAATGAGATGCTCACCTGTGCAGCTGTCAACAACAGCAGGATGCCGTATTTCACATGCATGTAGGCCCACGGGGAATCCCCCCTGTCCGAGCCGGGCAAGGGAAGGTTCCTCTGGCTCAGGAAAAGCACCTCCAACTGGATGGCTCCTACCAGCAGTATTAACATTAGGAGTATGGACAGCAGGCCGAATACCAGAGGTTGATGCCGTAGGTACCGGGGAACAAGCCAATGGTTCATAATGAAGTGCAGTATTCTCAGCGGCAGAATGGTCACCACCGCCATCAGCAGGCCGTTGGTAACCCCCAGGTGGCGTATGCCGTCCAGCGCAAACAGGATGTAGATGCCCAACCAGCTCGCTGTGGCAGCATGGCGCTGTAGAAAATCCAGAATTTTCGATTTCTGTTTCATGGTGCAAAGATAAGGTTTTTATTTCAATTTAAACCTTAAATATTCTTAAATCTTCTTCCTGTTCCCGCTTTTCGTTGATAAATAGACAGCTTAAATTGAATTTGATGTCTCAACGGCAGTCTTTTTGCGTTTTTTTCTCTATCTTTGCAAACTCTATTTGGGAATTATCATTCAAAAAGTATCATATTTATGTTGAACAAAAAGTTCGTTTCGTTCATCTCGCTGATGACTTTTCTCCTTGCTTCGCCTGTGCAGGCTCAGCAAACCGACTCCGTCAGCATGACGCTGGACTATGCTCTGCAGATAGCGCTTTCCGACAATGCTTCTGTGCGTGTGGCCGACCGGCAGATTGAGATTCAAAAGTACGCCAAAAAGGAAACCATCACCGGCCTTTTTCCGACGGTTACGGCTACGGGTACATTTTCCGATGCCGTTGTGCTCCAGAAGGTCAAGCTCGACTTTGCCCCCGAACCCATTTCGATGGGACAAAAATACACATGGGCCCTCAACGGTACGGTAGCCCTTCCTCTTGTAGCTCCCCAGTTGTGGAAAACCGTCTCGCTCAACGAGGAGCAGGTGAAACTCTCCCTTGAGGCTGCACGTGCTTCCAAAGTCGAAGCTATCTCCCAGGTCAAGAATGCGTTCTATTCGCTCCTCCTTGCCCGCGAGAGCTACGAGTCGCTCTTGGCTTCCCAAAGCACGGCTCAGGAGAATGCCACCCAGACCCGCAACAAGTTCGAGCAGGGTTCCGTTTCCGAATATGACAAGCTGACTGCCGATGTCCAGTTGGCCACTATCAATCCGCTGGTTTCTTCTGCAAAGAACGCTATCTCCCTTGCCGAGATGCAGCTCAAGGTGCTCATGGGTGTCGATGTGAATACGCCCATCCGGTTCGAAGGCAAACTCTCCGACTATGAGGAGAGCCTCTTCTCCGATTTGATGAAACTCAAGTCCGACACAGCCCTCACCGACAACACCAACCTCCGTCAACTCGACATTCAGGAGCGTCAGTTGCGTCTTGCAGAGACCATCAACAAATTGGGCTATCTCCCTACGCTCGCACTTTCTTTTCAGGCCGGCTATCAGGCCATGGGCAAGAATTTCAATCCCTTCGACCAGTCCTACTTCGGCGGTGCCACAGTGGCTCTCAGCCTCTCGTGGACACTTTTCGACGGTGGAGCCAAGTACATGAAGACCCGTCAGAACAAACTCCAGATTGCCAACCTCGACACCCAGCGAGAAAACCTCATGCGTCAGCTGGAGACTTCCATCGCCTCGTCGCTCAACAACATAGAGACTGCAGCCGAACAGGTCGTTTCCAACAAGGAGAACGTCTATTCAGCCTCGCGAGCCTTTGAGATAGCCAGAAAGCGCTACGACGTAGGCTCGGGCACCATGCTGGAGCTTAACTCCTCCGAGTCCAACCTTCTCACGGCCCGTCTCCAGTACGTCCAGTCCATTTACGATTTTCTCTCCTCTCGGGCTACCCTCGAAAATACCTTGGGTCATCTCGTAACCGACAAATAATGTATTTAATCTCCGTCAATAGAATATGAACAAGAATCTCTTTCTTCTCGCATCGTCAGCCCTCGTGATGCTTGCATCCTGCTCCGGCGAGAAAACCCAACCCAATGCCGGTGCCATCCGCATCGAAGCCGACACCGTTGCTGTCCCCGTACGTGTAGCCAAAGTTGTGGCTCAAGATGTTCCCCAATTGGTTGAATTCACAGCCAACGTGGAGGCCAACAAGTCCAACGACATCGCGCCTCAGTCGCCTGTCCGTATCACAGAAATCAAGGCCGAGGTGGGTGACCGCGTGTCTCAGGGCCAGGTGCTTGTCATCATGGACAATACCAACCTCGCCAATGCCAAGACCCAGCTCGACAACGCCAAGGTCGAGTTCGCCCGCATCGATGAGCTCTACAAGGTGGGCGGTGCTTCTAAGTCCCAGTGGGATGCCCAGAAGACCAATCTCGACGTACTCCAGACTTCCTACAACAACATGCTCGAGAACACAACCCTTCGTTCGCCTATCACGGGTGTTGTCACCGCTCGCAACTACGATGCCGGAGACCTATATTCCGGCAAGGCAGTGCTCATTGTACAGCAGATTCAGCCCGTCAAGCTCCTCATCAACGTCAACGAGCAGTATTTCTCCCTGATTCGCGAGGGAATGCAGATTGACAATATCACTTTCGATGCCTATCCCGGCGAGACCTTCTCGGGTCGTGTTTCCATTGTCTATCCAACGTTGGATGCCGCTTCGCGTACCTTCCCCGTCGAGATTAAGATTACCAATGCCGACAATCGTGTCCGTCCCGGCATGTTCGCCCGCGTGATGATTAACTTCGGCACAAAACGCCACGTCGTTGTGCCCGATCAGTCTGTCGTCAAGCAGACCGGCTCCGGTGACCGCTATGTCTATACCGTCGGTTCCGACAATCGTGTTTCCTACGACCTTATCACACTCGGCCGTCGCATCGACAATACCTATGAGATTCTTTCCGGCGTCGAGGACGGTGCCACCGTCGTTGTCTTCGGCCAGAACCGTCTCGCCAACGGCAAGTTAATCACGGTTGTAGAATAAAGTCGTTCCTCTTTTTTCCTCTGATTGAACTATGAGTCTTTACGAAAGCTCCGTCAAGCGCCCCATTATGACGACCCTTGTGTTCGTCGCAATCGCCATCTTGGGTCTCTATTCGCTCTCCAGCCTGCCTATCGACCTCTTCCCGGATATCGATACCAACACCATCATGGTGATGGAAACCTATCCCGGTGCGTCGGCACAGGATATCGAGAACAATGTAACGCGCCCGCTTGAGAACACCCTCAACTCGGTGAACTACCTCAAGCACATCACTTCCAACTCCCGCGAGAACTATACGATGATTACCCTCGAGTTCGAGTACGGCCACGACATTGATGTCCTCACCAACGACGTACGCGACAAACTTGACATGATATCCCAAAACCTGCCCGATGGCGCAGGCACTCCCATCATTTTCAAGTTCTCGTCCGACATGATTCCTATTCTGGTGCTCACCGCCCAGGCTCGCGAGTCAACGTCGGCCCTCTATAAGATTCTGGATGACCAGGTGGCCAATCCCATCGCGCGTGTGCCCGGTGTAGGTACCGTATCCATCTCGGGTGCTGCCGAGCGTACTGTCTATATCTATGTCGATCCCGATAAGTTGGAAGCATACAACCTCACCGTTGAGGCCATCTCCCAGCTCATTGCTGCCGAGAACCAGAACGTGCCCGGCGGTTCCTTCGACACAGGTAACAACGCCTATACGCTTCGCGTTGAAGGTGAGTTCAAGGACCCACGCGACATGCTCAATATCGTTGTCTCCACCTCCAACAACCGCACCGTCTATCTGCGCGATGTGGCTCGTCTCGAAGACACCGTACAGGAGCGTGCCCAGAAGGTCGTGACCTATATCCCCAATTCCAATACCGAGCGTGGCTACTCCGGCGAACAGGGTGCCATCATCATCGTCCAGAAACAGTCGGGAGCCAACTCCGTCGAGATTTCCAACAAGGTCCTGGCCCAACTTCCCGCCATACAGAAGACCTTGCCCACCGACGTGCAACTCGGTATATTGGTCAACACCTCCGACAACATACGTGCTACTATCGGCTCGCTTGAGGAGACCATTCTCTTCGCCATGCTTTTCGTGGCTTTGGTCTGCTTCTTCTTCCTCGGTCGCTGGCGTGCCGTTGTGATTATCGTGCTCACCATCCCGCTGTCGCTGATTGCCTCGTTCATCTACCTCAGTGCTGCAGACTCTTCGCTCAACATGATATCGCTTTCGTGTCTCTCCATCGCTATCGGCAATGTCGTCGATGATGCCATAGTCGTCTTGGAGAACGTCACGACCCATATCGAACGCGGTGCCGACCCCAAGCAGGCTGCCATCCACGGCACAGGCGAGGTCGCCATCTCCGTCATCGCCTCCACACTCACCATGATAGCGGTGTTCTTCCCACTCACAATGGTCAGCGGTATGTCGGGTGTCCTCTTCCGCGAGCTCGGCTGGATGATGTGTATCATTATGACTGTTTCAACCACCTCGGCTCTCTCGTTCACACCTATGCTCTGTTCCCAGATGCTCCAGCTCAAGCGCCGCGAGTCGTGGTTCTCCCGCTGGTATGACCATTTTGTGGTGCGCGGTGCTCTCGACAAGCTTGACATCTGGTACGCCAAGCGCATCAACTGGGCTGTCCGCAATCGCAAGAAGATGATTACCGGCATGGTCATAGCCTTTGTCATCATGATGCTTCCCGCCTTCCTGGGACTCATCGGTACCGGCTTCTTCCCCCAGCAGGACTCGGGACGTATCTCCGTCTCTCTCCAACTCCCCATTGGTACGCGTCAGGATCGTGCCGACGAGATAGCCGATGAACTGGCCAACCTCTGGATGTCGCGTTGGGGCACGCCGGACAAACGCATCCTCAAGGCTTGTAACTACACCACAGGTCAGGCAGACACCGACAACACCTTCGCTTCGATGAGCGATAACGGCACGCACATCATCTCCTTCAACATCGGCATGTACAACGTCGCCGACCGTCTGGAACCCGTCTCCATGTTCGATGTCGGAGCCCAGATGCGCAAAGATTTGGCCAAGTATCCCGAACTCGTCAAAGTCGTTGTCACCGAAGGCGGACGTTCCGGCATGGGAGGACAATCGACAGCCGACTTCGAAATCTACGGTTACGACCTCGATGCCACCGACCGTGCAGCCCAGGACCTCAAGGCCCGTATGCTGCAGTTCGAGGGTGTTTCCCAGGTCAATATCTCGCGCTCTGACTACCAGCCCGAGCTTCAGGTCGATTTCGACCGCGAGAAGCTCGCCAAATATGGTCTCAACCTCACCACCGCAGGTGCCTACATACGCAACCGTTTCAACGGCACCACCGCCTCCGAGTTCCGCGAGGACGGCGAGGAGTACGACATCGTGGTGCGTTATGAACCTGAGGCACGTCAGCGTGTAGAGGACATCGAGAACATCCTTCTCTACGGAACCAACGGAGCCACCGTGCGCATCAAGGACGTGGGTACCGTCGTCGAGCGCTTCACCCTGCCTAACATCGAACGCAAGGATCGCCAGCGCATCAACACCGTCTCCTGTGTTGTCAATTCCACCGTCTCCAACCTCGGTGACGTCGTCACTTACGGACAGGGACAGGTTGAACAGATGCGTGCCGAGGGGCTGGCCAACGACATACAAATCAACGTGGCCGGTTCCTACGAGGACCAACAAGATTCCTTCAAAGACCTTCTGACTCTCGGTGCACTCATTATCATCCTGGTTTACATCGTCATGGCTGCCCAGTTCGAGTCATGGTCCGACCCCTTCATCATCATGCTCGTGTCCATCCCGTTCACCTTCGGCGGTATCGTGCTGGCCCTTTGGATGACGCGCGTCGATCTCAACGTCATGTCCATGCTCGGTGGCATCATGCTCATCGGTATCGTAGTGAAGAACGGTATCGTCATCATCGACTACATCCACCTGCTCCGCGAACGCGGTTTCTCGGTTGTGCAGGCCGCAGTCCGCGCCGGCAAGTCGCGTCTCCGTCCTGTATTAATGACCACCCTCACCACCATCCTCGGCATGGTGCCCATGGCTGTCGGTACGGGTCAGGGATCTGAGATGTGGCAGCCCATGGGTATCGCCATCATCGGTGGTCTCACCATAGCCACCATTATGACGCTTGTCGTTGTCCCCACCGTCTATTGTCAGATGCAGGGTCACAAGATACAGCAGGAACGCTGGTCGCATGCCCGCGTCCTCGGTGTAGAGGCTGAGTGGGCAAAGAAACGTCACCGTTTCAGAAAGAAGAAATAATCCTCAGGTACCAGTGTTCATCATACGATAATTAAACAACGGCGGAACCTCGGTTCCGCCACCCAATACTCAGTTTCAATGAAAGCAGTATTTGTATCCTACGACCAAGCGCACGCTGACGAGATTCAGCGTGCCCTGGGACATATCCAGCAGCGCGGATTCACCCTTTGGGAGCAGACTCAGGGACGTGGCTCCGTCAACGGCGATCCTCATCTCAACAGCCATGCCTGGCCGTCCAACAACGCTTCTCTGCTCTCTTTTATGGATGACCAGAAAGTTGCACCCTTCCTCGATTTGCTCCGCAAGCTCGATGCCGACCGTCCCATGTTGGGTCTCCGCGCCTTCGTCCTTCCTGTCGAAGATGCCATGTAACCAAACTCATCAACCGGCTCCGATGCCGTGATGTTTCATTAAATTGAACCCCGAGCCATCCTTCCGATGGTTCGGGGTTTTCAATGTGCCGATAATCTGTAGTCGCCGGGTTGTTTGTATCACTCGTCGAAGAGTGAGGCTTCTTCGCCGAATTTGGAGCGGTTGAGGTGACGATATGCAAGGGGAGTGGCTTCACGGCCTCGAGGAGTTCGTTTGAGGAAGCCTTCTTTGATAAGGTAAGGTTCATAGACATCCTCGACAGTGCCGGGATCTTCGCCCAAAGCCGTTGAAATGGTGGTGAGACCTACCGGACCGCCTCCGAATTTGTCGATGATGGTGGAGAGGAGTTTGTTGTCTATCTCGTCGAGACCGTAAGTATCGACACCGAGGGCTTCGAGAGCGAATTTGGCTATCTTGATGTCAATGGAGTCCTGTCCTTTTACCATCGCAAAGTCGCGTACACGGCGCAGGAGGGAGTTGGAGATACGCGGGGTACCGCGTGACCGGAGTGCTATCTCGATGGCCGCTTCTTCGTCGCAATCCATGCCCATAATCTGGGCTGAGCGTCCCACGATGCCGGCCAACACCGGTGTGTCGTAGTATTCGAGGTGCATATTGATGCCGAAGCGGGCACGCAGAGGTGCTGTGAGCAGGCCGCTACGGGTAGTTGCACCAATGAGGGTGAACGGTTCGAGGTCAATCTGGATGCTGCGGGCGGCAGGTCCTTTGTCTATCATGATGTCGATGCGATAGTCTTCCATCGCGGAATAGAGATATTCCTCCACGATGGGTGAGAGACGGTGAATCTCATCGATGAAAAGCACATCGTTGCGTTCGAGGCTGGTGAGCAGACCGGCGAGGTCTCCTGGTTTGTCGAGCACAGGACCCGACGTGACCTTGAAGCCCACGCCCAATTCGTTGGCAATGATATTGGAGAGGGTGGTTTTGCCGAGACCGGGAGGACCGTGGAAAAGGGTGTGGTCCAAGGCTTCTCTGCGCATCTTGGCAGCTGCCACGAAGACGCGCAGATTCTCAATCACTTTGTCCTGTCCCCGGAAGTCATCGAAGGTCAACGGACGCAGCGCTTTGTCGAGTTCTTTTTCCTGCTCGGAAACTTTTGGGTTGCGAATATCAAAATCCATTTTGTAATGTTGTTGCGTAATGTCGTTATCTCGTTATCACATTATCTCGTTATCTCGTTATTTCTGAAAGGACAATGCTACTGCCTGAGGCAACGAATGGCCCTAATCATTTCGCCGAGGAGGAAGACGGGCAGTGTCCATAGGAAAAGCGTCCGGAAGGTCTCGAAGGCAAGCGGATGTACGATGTTGAACATCTGTCCGCCGAAGGTGACGATGAGCCACTGTCCCAAGAGAATGAGAGCGGCGATGCTCCAGAACCCTTTGCTCCAAGAGGCATTCCAAAACATCATGTCGGTGTTGTAGAGCCGGACGTTGATGAGGTTCCAGAACTGGAGAAGCACGAAGAAGGTGAAGAACCATTCGTGAGGGAAGAGGAGAGGGTGGAGCCACAGCCATATCAGGATGCCGGAGAAGAGTAATCCCCATCCGAGGATGTTGAAGACCATCTTGCGGTTTATGATGCGGGTCCGGGTAGAACGCGGTTTGTCCTTCATGACAGCCGGGTCGGCAGGAAGCGAAGAGAGAGCCATCGCGGCAAAAGTGTCCATGATGAGGTTGACCCACAGCATTTGGGTGACCGTCAGGGGAGATTCTTTGCCCAGAAAAGCGCCCGTCAATACCACAGCGCAGGCCGCCACGTTGACTGTCATTTGGAAGAGGATGAAACGTTCGATGTTCTTGTAGAGTGAACGTCCCCACATGACGGCTTTGACGATGGAGGAGAACGAATTGTCGGTGATGGTGATGTCGGAAGCCTGTTTGGCTACAGCCGTTCCATTGCCCATCGAAATGCCTACGTGGGCCGCTTTGAGCGCCGGAGCATCGTTGGTGCCGTCGCCCGTGACCGCCACGACTTCGCCCTGACGTTGGAGGAGTTTGACGAGACGTTTTTTGTCCAAAGGACGGGCTCTGCAGAGTATCTTGAGCCGGACGGAGGGGACACCGAGGAAGTCATCGTCGGACATGGCCTCGAACTGTGTGCCTGTCATCACCTCGTAGGGGAGGGGTTCTCCGTCATGCATGATGCCGCATTGGCGGCCTATCTCTACGGCTGTACCTTGGGTGTCGCCTGTGACGATGATGACACGGATGCCGGCATCGCGACAGGTGCGGATGGCCTCGGGAACTTCATCCCGCACTGGATCCATGATGGCAGCTATGCCTGTGAAGACGAGCGGCCCGTTGTCGATGCGGCAGGCAAAGCCCAAGGTGCGCATGGCTTGTGCCTGATAACGTGCCAAGTCGGCTTTGATGTCCGCAGCAGATAGAGGTTGTCCCGAGGGCGGAGCTGCGATTTCGTCACATTCGTCGAGCAGGAGTTCGGGAGCCCCCTTGATATAAGTGACTTTGCGACCCTCTAAAGCCGTGCTCAGCACGGTTGTTTCCATCCGTTTGCTTTCGGTGGAAAAGGGAACCTGATACAGAATCTTCAGCGATTGGCGGAGTGGGAGGTAGTCGGTGCCGTGTTCGCGGAGCCAGAGAAGAAGTGCCCCTTCGGTGGGATTGCCGAGAATGGAGACGTTGTCGTCGGTCTCTTGGAGATAGGCTGTGGAATTGGCTGCAATGGCCTCGGCCAAAACAGCGGAATTGGATGGATAATCGTGAAGCGCTTCGACATGCATGCGGTTGCGGGTCAGGGTGCCGGTTTTGTCGGTGCATATCACAGTGGCGGCACCCATCGTCTCGCAGGCGTGGAGACGACGCACGAGATTGTGCTCCTTCAACATCCTGCGCATAGCGAGAGCCAGACTCAGAGTGATGCTGAGCGGCAATCCCTCGGGGACGGCCACTGCAATGAGTGTGATGGCTATCATCAGGGAGGTGAGGCCGTAGTGGATGGTTTCGAGGGCGGTTTCGTCCTGTCCGTCCAAGAAAATGAACCAAATCAGACGCCCGACGATGATGGCTGCGGCCACGATAAAAGCCGCTTTGGAAAGCCATTTTCCCAGAGCTCCGAGCTGACGGTTGAGCGGCGTGGTGATTCCGTTGTCAATCTGTGTTGCCTGCGCCACATTGCCCTGTTCGGTGCTGTCGCCCACCGCCGTGACAATCATCGTGCCGTGCCCCTCAATCACCGTCGTGCCGCGCAGCAGTTGATTGACGGGATAGGCAGTCTGTTCTGTCTCCGGACGTTCTTCGGAGGGGATGTATTTCGGGGTCATCGCTTCGCCAGTGAGCACAGATTCGTTCACCGAGAGAGAGACGGCCTCCAGAAGAACCCCGTCGGCCGGAATTTCATCGCCGGTCTCGATGGACACCCAGTCGCCGCAAACCACCTCCCAACGCGCAATTTCCATTACGCGGTAATGGCCTCCGACAGAGCGGATAACTCTCACGGGAGTGTTGTCGTTCACTTGGTTGAGCACGTCGAATTCGCGTGAAGCTTTGACTTCGAATACAAAGCCCACGCTTGTGGCCAGAAGAAGTGCGACGAGCACTCCCAGAGGTTCGAGGAAGACTTCCGCGCCTACGTCGGGCATCTTGACATATTCGAAGACCGAAACTCCCATCGAGACAACCATGATGAGGAGAAGAACCTCAATCAACGGGTCTTTGAACTTCTCCAGAAAAGCCTTCCAGAGAGGTTCGCGTTCGGGGGGAGTGAGCTTGTTGACGCCGTATTTCAGACGTTGTTCTTCGACTTGCGAAGATGTCAGCGGAGCTCTGCGATTTTTGATATATGACATATTGCGAAAACGCACGATTTTGCTGTTTTTGTGTTGCAAAAGTACGAAAATTTTGGGAGAAACACAAATCCGAGGGTGAATAAAATGAAAAATATTTGTTTTTTTATGATTATTTTTGTATCTTTGCACCGAAATTGTGGTCAAACGAGCCATTTGTGAGCTCCTTCGGGTCACAAAATTGCGTTCAACGGTTGGATAGTTCAACGGATAGAATAGAGGTTTCCTAAACCTTAGATCTGGGTTCGATTCCCAGTCCGACTACAAACGAACGGCCTAACGAGAAGTTTTATAATTAAATGGAACAACTACAGTTTTTCGTCGAAAATCTTCAATATCTGTGGCACTACACCGGTATTGCCAATGTGACTTGGGGCAATGTCATTATGACACTCGTCGGCATCTTCTTCATCTACCTGGCTACGGCCAAGAAGTTCGAGCCGATGCTGCTGATACCCATCGGATTCGGTATTCTGGTTGGCAATATTCCCTTCCCGTTGGAGGCCGGTCTGAGAATCGGTATATATGAAGAAGGCTCTGTGCTGAACATTCTCTACAGCGGTGTGAAGCAAGGTTGGTATCCGCCGCTCATCTTCCTGGGCATCGGAGCCATGACGGATTTCTCGGCGCTTATAGCCAATCCGAAACTGATACTTGTGGGAGCAGCAGCCCAGTTCGGTATCTTCGGTGCCTACATTCTTTCTCTTTCGCTTGGATTCACGCCCAGTGAGGCGGGAGCCATAGGAATCATCGGCGGTGCCGACGGCCCCACAGCCATCTTCCTTTCCTCGAAACTGGCACCCCATCTGATGGGAGCCATTGCAGTGGCCGCCTACAGCTACATGGCTTTGATACCGGTGTTCCAGCCTCCTATCATGAAGTTGCTCACTAACGACAAGGAACGTCGCATCCGCATGAAAGCTCCGGGTGCCGTTTCCCACAAGCAGAAGGTAATGTTCCCCATCATCGGACTCTTGCTTACATGTTATATCATCCCCTCGGGTCTGCCCCTGTTGGGTATGTTGTTCTTCGGTAATATAATAAAGGAGTGTGGCGTGACCAAGCGTCTCTGTGACACCGCCAAGGGTCCCCTCATCGATATTGTAACCATCTTGTTGGGTTTCACGGTGGGCTGTTCCACCCAGGCATCGACCTTCCTGACCGCCGACTCCATCCTTGTATTCGGTCTCGGTGCTCTGTCTTTCATCGTAGCCACTGCTTCGGGCGTGCTGTTCGTGAAAATCTTCAACCTCTTCCTCAAGGAGGGCAACAAAATCAACCCACTCATCGGCAACGCGGGTGTGTCGGCTGTGCCCGATGCTGCCCGTATTTCGCAGAACGTGGGCTTGGAATACGATCCGACCAACTATCTGCTGATGCACGCCATGGGCCCGAATGTGGCCGGTGTGATAGGCTCGGCCGTTGCAGCCGGTATCCTGTTGGCCTTCCTCGGATAAAATATAACTCAGAAATTCATTTTCATTATTCAACATTCATAAAAACTGAATAACTATGTCAATGCTCAAAGAATTTAAAGAATTTGCCATGCGCGGCAACGTCGTAGATATGGCTGTAGGTGTTGTTATCGGTGGTGCTTTTGGCAAAATCGTAACCTCTCTGGTGAACGATGTTATCATGCCCCCCATTGGCTTGCTCTTGGGCAATGCCAACTTCTCCGACCTTAAATGGGTCATGCAGGAAGCTGTGATGGACGGTGAGACGGTTGTCACACCTGCCGTCAGCCTCAACTACGGTAACTTCATCCAGGTTATCATCGATTTCCTGCTCATAGCTCTTGCCATCTTCTTCCTCGTGAAGGCCATCAACGCCCTCAACCGCAAGAAAGAAGAGGCACCCGCAGCTCCCGCACCCGATCCGGAACCCACGAAAGAAGAGAAACTCCTCACCGAAATCCGCGATTTGCTGGCTAAGAAATGATAAACCGTCAACTCATCCGTATCAAAACCGTTCAGCTCGTCTATGCCGACATGCAGGCCAACCGACCCCTTTATGAGGCAGAGGGCGAGATGACGGAGGCGGTTGAGTCGTCGTGGAAGCTTTATAACTTTCTGCTCGCTCTCGTCGTAAAGGTTACCGAATGGCGTCATCTACAGATAGAGGCCGGTCGTACGAAGTATATCCCCACCGACGAGGAGCGAATGCCCAACTTGCGCTTCGTCAACAACCGCGTGGCCAAGCTGATAGCCGATGACGCAAAGGTTTTGACTTACTGCGACGAGCACAATCTTACCTCCGATTTCGACACGGATCTCTATCGTGCTCTCTGGGAGCAAATCGAGGAACTGCCGCTGTATCAAAGTTATATGGGCGGAACGAAATCGCCCTCCTTTGACGAGGACAAAGCCCTTTGGGTGGAAATCCTCAATACAGTATTTCCCAATTGCCCCCGATTGGACGAGACGCTCGAAAGCCGCGATATCTTTTGGAACGACGATTTGGCCGTCATCCTGTCGTACGTGGTGAAGGCTGTGCAGCGAATGAAGGAAACCGACGTGACCGTACATCTGGCCAAGATGTTCGCCACGGATACCGACCGAAAGTTCGCCCAAGAGCTCTATCACCTCACGCTCGACCACATCCATGAGTACATTCCCATGATTAACGATGTGGCTTCCAATTGGGAGAGCGAACGTATGGCAATGATGGACAAGGTGATAATGGCTACGGCCATCACCGAGTTGCTCTACTTTGCCGATATCCCGGTGCGCATCACGCTCAATGAGTATATCGAACTGGCCAAACACTATTCTTCGCCCAATTCGGCAAGATTCGTGAATGGCATTCTCGACCGTCTTGTAGGCAAGATGCGTGAAGAGGGCAAAATTATTAAACCCTAGATTCCAAAACAAAAATGTTATACATTGTTTTATTACAGGCCGGACAGCCCCAGGGCGCCACCTGGTCCAGTTGGATTTTCATTATCCTCATCGTCGTAGTGTTCTATTTCTTCATGATTCGTCCGCAACAGCAACAGCAGAAGAAACTGAAGGAGGAGCGCAACGCCATGCACAAAGGCGACCATGTGGTCACCACCGGCGGTGTGTATGGCAATATTGAAAGCGTAGTGAAGCGCACCAACAGCAAAGGTGAGGAGGAGGTGGAAAGCTTCATCCTGCGCGTAAAGCCCGACTACACCACCCGCATCCAGGTCAATCGCGACTGCGTTTACAAGGATCTTTCCGACGTTCAGCAGGCCAATAAATAATCCGACTTCCGTTACAGACCGCTGACATTCCTCGTCGGCGGTCTTTCTGTTTTCCGATGAAAAATTCTTCTCCTCTCGTCAGGATTTATCGCAACTTCAGGGCTTTCGTCAAACGCATTCAGCGTCGCGAAATCATCGTTTTCCTGGGCTTTCTCCTCATGTCCATGTTCTTTTGGGCAGTGGAGACCGCTCGCGAGGAGAACGATGCGGAGATTACTGTCGATTTCATCATCGAAAACCAGCCGGACAACAAGGTTTTCACAACACGTGTGCCCGAAAAGGTAAGGTTCCACATTCGAGACATCAACATCAACCTGCTGTCCTACAGATATGACAACAAAATCAAATATCTCACTGTCGATTTCAACAGGTACGCCGATGTGTCGGGCAATTTCCGAATCTCAGCTGCAGAGATGCAGTCGTTGATTTTGGCCGACCTGCTGCCCACAACCCAAATCACGGCTGTTGCTCCGGCTCTGATAGATGCCCGTTATGCCACAGCCGAAGGCAAGAAACTGCCCGTAAGTCTCGACATCGACTACCGTCCCGCAAACAACTACCGTTGTAAGCCCGTCCGATTCTCTCCCGATTCGGTCATTGTGCATGCTCCGGCAGTGATGCTTGACACGATGACAATGGTTCAGACCTATGCGTGCCGTTATTACAACCTCACCGACACGGTTTCCGTACGGCTGCGGCTGGTGGCACCCGTCGGGGTCAACCTGTCACCCGATTCCATCGACATCACGATACCCGTCTTGCAGTACGTGGAACGTACGTTCGACAATCTGCCCATCGCGACAGATTACGTACCCGACGGCCACCGGCTCAATCTTTTCCCCTATCGGGCCACGGTGTCGTGTCTGGTGGATGTGTCCCATTACAGGGAACTTAAGGCTGAGGACTTCACGCTTTCGGTCTCCTACCTGGACATTCTTTACGGGCGCGGACGAAAGATTCCCGTCCGATTGAAATACAAACACCATTCCAGCCTCAACAACGAGACGGTTGCCAATCTGCGGGTTCTTCCCGACAGTGTGGAGTTCGTGGACGAAAAAGGTGTCTGGTAAATCTCTCCACCCAAAACAAAATCCCTATGTTGACAGCTATTACAGGAGGAATAGGTACAGGCAAATCCATAGTCTCGCGTTTGCTGCGGGTGATGGGTTATGACGTATATGACTGCGACCTCGAAGCCAAACGGCTCATGAACGAAGATGCCGCCGTAAGGGAAGCGCTGACAGCGGCCTTCGGCTCTCATATATATAATAAGGAGTACGGACTTGACCGTAAGGCGCTGGCAGCCGTCATCTTCAACGATGCAGATGCATTGCGTCAGGCAAATGCCATCATTCATCCCGCCACGTTGGATGACCTCAGAGCTTGGAGCCGGAAACGCAAGAGCCGTTGTTTCTTCGAATCGGCCATTCTGTGGGAGAGCGGATTCAATGGACAGGCCGATGAGATATGGAGTGTTTCCGCCCCGTTGGAGCTCCGCATCGAACGCATTCGGACACGCGACCACAGCACACGCGAACAGATATTGGCTCGCATCAACTCACAGATGTCGCAGGAAGAAAAAGACCGCAGAGCCAGTCATGTTATCCTCAACGACGGTGAACACTCCCTTATTACCCAAGTGAACAACTTGCTTCAACTCAATAACAGTCACTTATGAAATCTCTTTTGGTTCTATCCCTTTCGCTTATGTCTGTTTTCAACCTATCCGCCAGAGACAATGACCCTGACTTTCGTTATCCCCAAACCGTTGCTTCCAATGCCGAGATACAGCTCCTGCAGGCTTTGGAACAAGGCAACGGAGACGGGGCTGTCGATGCCCTCATACGTTACGCTCTGGCCCAATCGGCTATTTCCGAAGAGAATGCACCCGGGATTCTGCAGAAGATTTCCGAGACACGGCAGAAAGTCACGGCACCCGATATCCGTGCCCTGCTGTGTGTGCTCGAAGCCCGCGTCTTGAAAGCATATCAGAATCGTACCCGTTGGGAACGATGGGGTCGCACAAATCCGACGGATGCTCTGCCGGAAAATATCGCCGAGTGGGATGATGCCCAATTTGATGCCAGAGTGCAGGAACTGCTGAACGAAGCGTTGAACGAAGAGGAAATCCTTGCCTCCATCGACATAAACACCCGGGATGCCGTGATTGAGTCGGAAGAAGACTCTCATGACTATTTCCCCCGTCTGATTGACTTCATCTACAATGAAGCCGTCGATATGACTGCTGATGAAGAGCTGAGTAGCCAATGGGTAGCCCGTTGGGAGAAAGCCAATGAGAAGGCGCTGTTGCCCACCATCCGTCTCAAGGACCGTTACAGCGAGGAAGACAAACTGACTCTCTATCGACACTATGCCGATTACGAGGCAGGTGGGCTGTTGCTTTCCCATACCTCGGGCGGGGAGGAAACCTGGCCTCTCTATCAAAATTACATCGCCCGATATCCCAACTCTTCATACGCACCCGCCATACGGAACCTCATACAGATGATGGAACGCAAGGTTGTATCGTTGCAGTATGGAATGGCCGTCCACCCGACACAGACTATCGAGGTGAAAGTGCGTGCAGGCAATGTGCGTGAGACGGAAGTCAGACTTTATCGCATTCCCGACAGCGAGGCGGAAGCAAACACCTGGAGCTTCAATTTAAGCAAACAGACCCCGCTTGCCACCCAATCGGTCTCGTTTCCGGAACACCGACCCTGGGAAGTGGTGGAAGGGCGTGCAGAATTTGCGCCTCAGTCTCCCGGATACTACGTAGTAGTCCCCTCTTTCAAGGTGGGCAAGGTATGGAAGGATGTCTCCCACGTGGGACCATATCACTTGCTCCGCGTATCGAACTATATGCTTTTCTCCTCCCAGTCGGACTCCGGCGAGGTGAAAGTCTTCGCCGTTGACGGAAAGACCGGTGAACCCCGCAAGGATGTCGCTCTGGAGGTGAAATCCGGCAAGAACAAGCAGATATCTACCACAGGCAGGGAGGGTTATGCTTCCGTTTATGCCGGAAGAACGTCCCAATACCATAAAGTGAATGTCAATGAGTCCGGTGACCGGTATGCTCCGGAACTTGGATTCTATCCGCTTTCCATCGGAGAGTACAATAGAGAGAACGCTGAAATTTTCACTGACTTGTCCATATATCGGCCCGGAGAGACGGTGCGGTTCAATGTTGTAGCCTATCGTCTCGGACTCGAGTCGCGTGCGCTTCTTTCGGACGTGGTTGTCAAGGTTGTGTTGATGGATGCCGATTATGAGGAAGTGGAGATCCGGACTTTCACCGCCGATGCATTCGGGCAAATCAACGGAGAGTTCGTGATTCCAACCAACAGGATGAACGGAGAATGGGCACTGAAGGTTCAATTCCAGAATTTTGTACAGCAGCATCATTTCGAGGTGGCCGAGTACAAAACCCCTGCGTTCTTTGTCTCTCTTGACGATACCCGCAGCTCATATCATGCCGGTCAGCCTGTGGTGGTTCGCGGCAAGGCCGAAACCTATTCGGGACTCCCCATGGCCGGTCATGAGGTACATCTCATGCTCAAACGTTCCAAATGGTCGTGGTGGTGGAACCCTTCGAACGCTGAGGAGACGATGCTGGAAACCACCGTACAGACCTCAGCTGACGGTTCGTTTGAATATACTGTCCCGGCCGAAGTCATTGCCCGCGAGAAAGTGTCGGATGAACACCCGCGATGGTACTGGCCCCGTTACCGCTGGATCGTCTGTGCCCGCATCACCGATGCAGGGGGCGAGTCGCATGAGGACGAAGCTGATTTTACGCTGGGCCGAATCCGCGAACTCTCTTGGACGGGTCATGATGCTCTTTTGCTGGAGGGCAAGACCCTCTCTCTCCCCATCGTATATCGCTCCACCGACGACAACGACCGGGAAGTGACTGTCGCCTGGCAGCTCTGTGACAGGGATGATACTGCCAAGGTCGTCTCCCGGGGTGAATTTCCGTCCTCTGCACCGGTGCTGAAGACAGCAGGGCTGAAGTCCGGAGCTTATCTGCTGCGTGCCTCAGTGAAGGGAGATAATGAGACCGCACCGTTGGAGCAGTCCCTCATTTTATATCGCGAGAATGACAGCCGTTGTTTCCAGTCTTCGCCTCTTTGGATTCCGGAGGATTCCCGCCGTCTCGAAGGAAACAAGTTCCACGTGCTGATTGGGTCTGACCGGGAATCCCACATTTGGTATGTGGCTCAGTCGAGGTTCAAAATTGTCTCTCAAGGCTGGTTGCACTATAATCCGGGGCTGCATCATTTCACCATGCTCATGCCCGAGGGATTGGACGAACGGCTCACAGTCGATTTCGTTTGTATCTCCGATTTCCATTCCTATAAGCAGCAGGTTACCATGCTGTCGCCTCGCCGCGAAAGGCTCACTCTCGCTCTTTCCTCATTCCGCGACAGGCTGGTGCCCGGCAGTGACGAGGAATGGACTTTCTCCGTGAGGAATCAGGATTCCGCTGCTGCGTCTGCCAGGATTTTCCTCGAACTCTACAATCAGGCTCTTCAAGACTTGGCCGACAACCGTTGGAAGTTCTCTGTGCCTCTGACGCAGATGAATCTCGTCGAGATGCATTGTCCCTCTTGGAATTCCCGTACAACGGAAACCCACTGGCAGGAGAATACCCAATCAACTTTTCGTATCATTTCGCCCGAATGGAAATTCTACGGACGCAGATTTTTCGAGGAAATGAGTTCCGGCAGATTTGGCAACCGCATGCTGTTAAGCAAAGCCAGTGTGGCAGGAGCGAATCATGGTGACGATGGAATTGAAGAGGTTGAATACGCAGCACTCGATGCCGCTCCGACGGGTGTTGCTTACGGACGTGCAATGAATGACAGCGAAGAAGCGGATAAAGACACCGGGGGCAGAACTTCAGCGCAGTTGGATGCCGTGCAGCTGCGACAGGGTGAAATCAAAGTGGCAATATGGGAACCCTCGCTGTCGGTAGGGGAGGATGGAACATGTACCTATCGATTCAAGGCTCCCGAGAGCAATGCCACGTGGGCACTCCAAGCCATAGCCTTCAACAAGCGGGTGATGACATCCGGCATCAATCGAACGCTGGTGACTCAGCGTCCTCTCATGGTGCAGCCCAAACTCCCGCGCTTCGTGCGTGCGGGTGACGAAATACGTCTTGAGGCTCTCCTACAGAACGCTGCCGACACTACGCTTACGGCCCGTTATGAGATAGAAGTCTTCGACCCCTTCTCCCATAACCATGAACCCTTAACCCTTAAGCATGGAACAGTGGAGGTGGAGCCCAAGGCTTCCATGCCTGTCAGTGTCATGGTGCGCGTGCCCTCAGACCTTTCTCAATTGGCTTTCCGCATCAAGGCAGCCGATGCCGACGGCAACGGTGACGGCGAACAGCAGGCTTTGCCCGTGCTGCCCAATGTGTCCCCCGTGATAGAGACGCTGCCCTTCTGGCTCCGTCCGACAGACGATTCGCTCTCGCTCTCTGTGCCTGCTTTTCCGGCAGATGCCCGCCTGACGCTCGAAGTCTGTGCCAATCCGGTGTGGTATGCCGTGCTTGCCCTGCCCGTCATTGCCGACGGAGATTATGTGACGGCAACCTCTCTCGCCCACAACCTCTTTGCCCTCTGTCTGGCAGAAGGCTTGGTGAAGGACAATCCGCAGCTTGCCGAAGCCATTCACCGGTGGACACTCCTCAATGCTCAGGATTCGGTCTTGCAGTCACCGCTCGAGAAGAATGCCGACCTCAAGACAACCACGCTCCAGGCTTCTCCCTGGCTACCTGAAGCACGATGTCAGACCGAACGTATGTCACGTCTGGAGGAACTCACCGATTCTGCCCGCAATGCAGCTGTGCAGTGTCAGATTCTCGGGAAACTGCGCGACCTCAGACAACCCGACGGAGGTTTGGCCTGGTATCCCGGCTCTTCTTTCGGGTCTTCCTATTGGGCCACCGAGACTTTACTACAACTCGTGGGCGAACTGCACGGGTGGGGATACGCCCGCGACAATGAAGATTTGCAGGAACTCTGTCGCCGTGCCCTTGAATATTACGACAGTGAGACTGTCCGACAGCGTGACGAGATGCAGCGCTGGCCGACCAAGATTGATTATGCGCAATTTGCAGCGTTTGCCTACACCCGTTCGCTTTGGCAGGATTGTCCCCTCAAGGGCGAGGCTCGCAAGATAGCCGACAAAGCCGTCTCGCAGGTTCGTGTCCGTTGGGGAGAACAGTCTCTCGTCGCTCGTGCCTATACAGCGCTCACTCTCCACAATCGCGGAGAATATCCCGCGCAGGCCAAAGCCATCGTGGAATCACTCCGTCAGCACGCGATTACCAAACCCGATCAAGGTATGTATTGGGACGGCATACGTTGGGGCAGCTCCCGATGGTGGAATCCCGTCACCCTCACGTCTGTCTTGTTGCAAACCTTCCAGCGAGTCGATCCCCGTCCGGATGAGGTCGATGCCATCCGCCAATGGCTCCTCTTGGAGAAGAAGACTACCGATTGGGGCAATTCCTCGTTGGCGGCCGATGCTGTGGCAGCACTCATGACGTGCGGCACTCGCTGGGAGGCTGCTTCCACCCGTTTGGAGGTCAGTCTCTTCGGGCGTTCGGTCGATTTGCCGGCAGCAGACCGCTATTTGGGCTATTCCCGTGTGGAAGTCGTAGCTTCCGAAGGGACTCCTGTTCTCTCGGTTCGCAAGGAGGGCGGCACCCCCGCATGGGGGGCTCTTTATGCCCAATATAAGGCTCCGATGTCCTCCATAGAGGCCACGGGTACATCCAATCTCAGCGTATGCAAGGAATTTCTTCTTTACCGACCCGACGGTTCGACCGTCCATCCCGATTCGCTGACGGTGGGAGACAAAGTGCAGGTACGATTGGTGATACGCAACGAACGCGATTTGGAATATGTTTCTCTCGTGGACGAGCGTGGAGCCTGTTTCGAACCCCTCGACCAGTTGTCGGGAGCTGTGGCACAAGATGGATTGTGGTATTACCGCGAGACGAAGGATAGCGAGACACGCTTTTTCTTCGACCGTTTGCCCAAGGGCACTCACGTCTTCTCGTGGGATCTCAACGTCACTCACGCCGGACATTATTCTGTCGGTATCGCAACGGTTCAATGTCAGTATTCTGCCGACCAAACTGCGCATTCTCAATCGGCAGAAATCAGCATTGTACGTTAAATTTTGAATCTAAAGAGCGGAATTTGTGTTAAAATTCCGCTCTTTTGCCTTCTGTTTCGTTTTTTTTCCATATATTTGCAGCACTTGTTTATCAGAATTTTCTAAAACAAATACCGTATGTTGAAAAAACTGCTTTCCTTGGGAGCCATTCTTTTTGCTTCCTCGCTTTCCCTCTTTGCCCAGCGACAGATGGAAACCCTCAATCGTGGTCTCATTGCCATGTCCACAGGAACGGGTGTCTATACCTCATGGCGTATTCCCGGAGACGAATGGTACGATGTGACTTACAATCTCTATCGTGACGGTTCGCTCATTGCTTCGGATTTGAAAGTGTCGAATTATTCAGATGCGGACGGCACAACTTCTTCCACTTATCAGGTAGCTGCTGTGGTCGATGGTGTCGAGCAGGCCAAATGTAAGGCTGTCAGCGTCATTGCCACACGCGACGGCAACGGACATCCCTATATCGAAGTGCCTGTTGTTTCCGGCAAAGACGATCAGGGCAACGACCTTATGGCCAACTATTCCATCAACGATATTTCAGTGGCTGACCTCGACGGCGACGGTGAGTATGAGTACATCGTCAAGCGTTTCAACAGCGATTTCAGTCCTAAGGTGACGGCTTATGCCCGTTTCGAGGCTTACAAATTGGACGGCACCCTTTTGTGGTATATAAATATGGGCCCCAACATGATTAACGGAGGGCACGTCGAGACCGACTGTATGGCCTTCGACTTCGACGAGGACGGAAAGGCAGAGGTGGTGATTCGTGCCACCGACGGCACCACGTTCCCCAAGGCCGGCGGCGGACGCCAGACCATCGGCGACGGTACAGTTAACTATCGCTATGAAGGTGTCACCTACCAGACTCAGGGCGATGAGTGGCTCGTGCTCTGCGACGGCGAGACGGGACAGGTGCTCGACTCCGAAATTTTCGATGCCGTCGAAGACGATGTCGCCAAAGGTAACGGTTTGGCTCGAGTGAGCGCTGCTTTTTGGTGGAACGGCAATACCAAAGCCTACGGCCACCGTGCCAACAAGTTCCACTGGGGCGCTCCTTATCTCGACGGACGTCATCCTTCCATCTACATCGGTCGCGGTTGCTACACCAACCTCCACATGTGTACCTGGGATGTCAAGAACAAGAAACTCCAACGCCGTTGGTCCTTTGCCACCGACGACACTTCCGATCCCTGGTACGGTCAGGGCTTCCATAATTTCGCCATTGTCGATGTCGATGAGGACGGACGCGATGAGATTGTCCACGGAAACTGCGTGGTCGATGAGTTCGGCCGGCGTCTTTCATCTACCGGCTTGGGCCACGGCGATGCCCAGCACTACGGCGATTTCGATCCCTTCCGCAAAGGACAGGAAGGCTTCCGTTGTCTGGAGGATAATCCCGGAGCTGTCCTGGTCGATGCCACAACTAACGAGAAACTCATACGCTGGGTGCGCGGCAACGACAACGGACGCTGTCTCGCCGGTAAGTTCACCAACCAGTGGCCCGGTGCTCAGCTGTGGACTACCGACGGCCATTTTTGGAGCGCCACACTCTCGCGCGGTGCCGACCAGACCATTGCAACATCGGCACCCGGTGTCACGATGAATGC
>CALBPV010000122.1 GCA_937899265.1 uncultured Bacteroidales bacterium | reverse complement strand
GAGGCTTTTGCCAACCAAGCCGACATCCTCATTGACGGCGGCATTGGAGAATCGCTCCCCTCCACGGTCGTCGATCTCACCGCCGGTGTCGAGATACTTCGTCAGGGCGTGGGCGAATTAGAATACTGAAAATGATATTTCCCGAAAACTTCGAAGATAAATCAGGCTTTTCCAAGATACGCGCGCTCGTGCGCTCGGCCACACTTTGCGGACTGGGGGCACGGCGCGTCGATGAGATGTCTTTCTCGTCCGACCGAGACCTCCTCTCGCGCGATTTCAGTCTCCTCAGCGAAATGATGCTCGTCCTGGCCGACACCAAACGCCCCATGCCCACCGAGGGCTTCTGTGACCTCAGCGAGGCTTTCTCGCGCATCCGTCTTGCGGGCACCTGGCTCACAGCCGGAGAACTCTTCGACCTCCGTCGTTCTCTCTCGGCCATCCACGCCCTGGTGCATTACTTCACGGGTGATGCCGACTCTGCCGAGTCCGCCCCGTCTCCCTGGCCGTTGCTGCGCCGCGAGGCTATGGATCAGGCTCCTCTGGCCTCACAACTCTCTCCCCTTCTGGCCGACATCGACCGCATTCTCTCCGACACCGGCGACATTCGCGACAGCGCTTCTCCCGAACTCCTCAACATTCGTCGTGAGATGGACCGCACCCTCTCCGGCATCGGCAAATTGCTCGACAACATCCTCCGTCAGGCACGGAGCGAAGGCTACGTCGGGGCCGATGTCACTCCAGCCATGCGCGACGGACGTCTTGTCATTCCTGTGGCACCTGCCTACAAACGGCGTCTCCACGGCATCGTCCACGACGAGTCCGCTACCGGCAAAACCGTCTATATCGAGCCCTCCGAGGTTGTCGATGCCAACAACCGCATTCGCGAACTCGAAGCTGCCGAACAGCAGGAAATCATACGAATCCTCTCCGAGATAACGGCCCGCATCCGCCCCCTCCTGCCCGACCTCCTCGAGGCCTACACGTTCATGGGACTCATCGATTTCCTGCGAGCCAAGGCACGCTTTGCGGGCGAGATTGAGGGTTGTGTGCCCGCCATTGCCGAATCCGCTGCCGGATCCGCTGCCTCCTCCGGCTCCGAGGTGTCTGTCGAGACCGATTGGGTTCAGGCCCGTCATCCTTTGTTATATATAAGGTATAAAGCCGAGGGCAAACGCGTCGTCCCCCTCGACATCGCTGTCAATGCCCACCAGCGCATCATCCTCATCTCCGGCCCCAATGCCGGCGGCAAGAGTGTCTGTCTCGAAACGTTGGGCTTGGTGCAGTATATGTTCCAGTGCGGCCTCCCCGTCCCTATGCGCTACAACTCCACCTGTGCCGTCTATGACGACATCATGATGGACATCGGCGACCAGCAGAGCATCGACAACGACCTCTCCACCTATTCGTCCCATCTCACCAACATGAAGCTCTTCCTGCGACGGGCTTCCTCCCGTTCTCTCCTGCTCATCGACGAGATGGGCTCCGGCACCGAACCCCAGATAGGCGGAGCCATTGCCCAGGCCATCCTCGGCGGACTCAACGCCAACGAAGCACGTGGCGTCATCACCACCCACTTCAACAATCTCAAACTCTTTGCCGACGAGACGCCCGGCATCGCCAACGGGGCCATGCTCTACGACCAGACCAACATGCGGCCCCTCTTCATGCTCGAAGTGGGACGACCCGGCTCCTCTTTCGCCATCGAGATTGCCCACAAAATAGGTCTCCCTGCCGACATCATTGCCCGGGCCAAGGAGATTGTGGGCAGCGACTATGTCAATGTCGATAAGTATCTCCACGACATCCAGCGCGACCGTCGCTACTGGCAGCAGAAACGCGAACAGGTCCACCTCCGCGAGAAAGAACTCGAGGCTCTCAAGGCCAAACTCAACGAACGCCTCGACAAGATACAGACCTCCCGGCGCGATGTGCTCGAGGAGGCACAAAGTCAGGCTTCACGTCTTCTCTCCGAGGCCAATGCCCGCATCGAGAAGACCATCCGCGACATCAAGGAAGCCCAGGCCGAGAAAGAAGCCACACGCTCCATCCGGCGCGACTTCCGCGACTTTGTCGAGAAGGTCAACACCCCGCCTGCGGATTCCTCTCCCCGCAAAGCCAAGGGTCGTAACCGTCCTTCCGGCAGCAAGGCCGTGCCCGAAACTCCGTCTTTCGCGCCTGGTGACGCTGTGCGCATCAAGGGGCAAACCTCCGTAGGCGAAGTTCTCTCCTCCAACGGCTCCCAGTGTCTCGTCGCCTTCGGCATGATTAAGAGCACCCTCGACATTTCGCGTCTCGAACACGTCAAGGTCTCCCCCTCGGCCACCTCCGGCAAAGGCTCCTTCATTGAGCAGGCGATGCGCTCCTCCGTCCACGACGCTTCGGTCTCCGATGAGATGCGCAACCGTCGTCTCCGCTTCAAGACCGAACTCGACATCCGCGGCATGCGTGCCGACGAAGCGCTCTCCGCCGTCTCCTACTACATCGACGATGCCATTATGCTCTCCGTCCCCCAGGTGCGCATCCTCCACGGCACAGGCACCGGTGCCCTCCGCCAGGTCGTGCGCCAGTATCTCGCCTCTGTCGCCGGTATCTCCGGCTACCACGACGAACACGTTCAGTTCGGTGGAACGGGCATTACTGTGGTCGAAATTGAATAAAAAGATTAAATTTTCCTCATATTATTATTTTCCGGCTCGAAAATTTGGTCATTCCCTTTTTATTGACTATATTTGCACCGCATTTACAAGAAATGACACCCTGATTATTGTATAACTTTTTTGAATTATGAAACAGAAAAAATTCATCTTGGAGGAGAAAGACCTCCCCACGCAGTGGTATAACATCCAGGCCGACATGGTTCACAAGCCCGGCCTTCCGCTCAACCCTGCCACCCGTCAGCCTCTCTCGGCCGAGGACCTCAGCCACATCTTCGCCTACGAATGTTCCAAGCAGGAGCTTGACCAGGAACACGCCTGGATAGACATTCCCGAGGAGGTGCAGGAGAAGTACCGCTTCTACCGTTCTACACCTTTGGTGCGCGCCTATGAGCTCGAGAAAGCCCTCGACACGCCCGCCCACATCTACTTCAAGAACGAGAGCGTCAATCCCCTCGGCTCCCACAAAATCAACTCTGCCCTTCCCCAGTGCTACTACTGCAAGCAGGAAGGCACCACCAACGTCACCACCGAGACCGGTGCCGGCCAGTGGGGCGCTGCCCTCTCCTATGCCGCCAAGGTCTATGGCCTCGAGTGCGCCGTCTATCAGGTGAAGCTCACCATGCAGCAGAAGCCCTACCGCTCCCTCATCATGCGTACCTTCGGTGCCAGCGTCGAGGGCTCTCCCTCCATGTCCACCCGCGCCGGCAAGGACATCCTCACCAAGGACCCCACGCACAGCGGTTCGCTCGGCACGGCCATCTCCGAGGCCATCGAGCTTGCCACCACGACACCCAACTGTAAATACACTCTCGGTTCTGTCCTCAACCACGTTTCTCTCCACCAGACCGTCATCGGTCTCGAGGCCGAGAAGCAGATGGAGATGGCTGGCGAATATCCCGACAAGGTGATTGCCTGCTTCGGCGGCGGTTCCAACTTTGGCGGCATCGCTTTCCCCTTCATGCGCCACAACATCCTCGAGGGACGCAAGACCGAATTCATTGCTGCCGAGCCCAACAGCTGTCCCAAACTCACGCGAGGCACATTCGCCTACGACTTCGGTGACGAGGCCGGCTATACGCCCCTCCTTCCCATGTTCACCTTGGGTCACGGCTTCAAGCCCTCCAACATCCATGCCGGCGGTCTCCGCTACCACGGTGCCGGTGTCATTGTCTCCCAACTCATCAAGGACGGCCTCATGCAGGGTGTCGATATCCCGCAGCTCGAGACCTTCGAGGCAGGTACGCTCTTCGCACGCACCGAGGGCATCATCCCCGCTCCCGAGTCGTGCCACGCCATTGCGGCCACCATTCGCGAGGCTCTCAAGTGCAAGGAGGAAGGCACTTCCAAGGTTCTTCTCTTCAACCTCTCCGGTCACGGACTCATCGACATGCCCTCCTACGACTCCTTCATCTCCGGCGACCTCTGCAACTACACCGTCACCGACCAGGAGATTCAGTCCTATCTCACCGACCTTCCGAAGTAATCCTTCCTCCGGTCGCAAACAAAAAGAAGCTGCAAGTCCTTTCGGGCTTGCAGCTCTTTTTCGTTTGAGAAGTTATTTGTCGAAGGCTTCCACCTCTTTCTTCTCGGGCGGATAGTCTATCGAGTAGTGCAGTCCGCGGCTCTCCTTGCGCTCCATGGCCTGCCGCATGATGAGGTAGCCTACGTTCACCATGTTGCGGAGTTCGCAGATAGAGCGGTTCACCTTCGAACGCATAAAGAGTTTTTCGGTCTCTTCGTAGTTGATGTCCAGTCGGGTCCACGCTCTCTTGAGGCGGAGGTTCGAACGGACGATGCCCACGTATGTGGCCATGATTTCCTGCACCTCGTGCATCGACTGCGAGATGAGCACCAGCTCCTCGTGGGGCAGGGTTCCATCGTCGTTCCATCGCGGTATGTCGGTTCTGTACTCCAGATTCTTCAGTCGCGGCACGGCGTGTTTGGCAGCCAGGTCGGCATAGACGATGGCTTCTATCAGCGAGTTCGAGGCCAGACGGTTGCCTCCGTGCAGACCCGTGCACGAACATTCTCCTGCGGCATACAGCCGGTTGATGGAGCTCTGTCCGTTGTAATCCACCTTGATGCCGCCACACATATAGTGGTGACAGGGAACCACCGGAATACAGTGTTTCGTGATGTCTATGCCGTAGCTCAGGCATTTCTCGTAGATGTTCGGGAAGTGATGCTTGGTCTCCTCCGGGTCTTTGTGGGTCACGTCCAGATAGACGTGGTCCTCGCCCCTCACCTTCATCTCGTGGTCGATGGCTCGCGCCACGATGTCGCGCGGAGCCAGGCTCAGACGCGGGTCGTACTTCTGCATGAACTCTTGTCCGTCGAGGGTGCGCAGTATGCCTCCGTAACCTCTCATGGCTTCCGTGATGAGGAAGTTCGGGTGGTCGCCGGGATGGTAGAGAGCCGTGGGGTGGAACTGCACGAATTCCATTCCCTCCACCGTACCCTTGGCACGATAGACCATTGCGATGCCGTCGCCTGTGGCGATGGGCGGATTGGTCGAGGTCTGATAGACCATGCCCACGCCGCCGGTGGCCATCATCGTGATTTTGGCCAGGTAGGTGTCTATGGCACCTGTCTGTTCGTTCAGCACATAGGCTCCGAAACACTCGATGTCGGGCGTGCGGCGTGTCACTTCCACACCCAGGTGGTGTTGCGTCAGGATTTCAATGGCGAAATGGTGCTCCAGCACTTCGATGTTCTTGTGTTCCTTCACCTTCCGGATGAGCGAGTTCTGAATCTCGGCTCCCGTGTTGTCGGCGTGGTGCAGGATGCGAAACTCCGAGTGGCCGCCCTCTCTGTGCAGGTCGAACGAACCGTCCTCTTTCCGATCGAAGTCCACGCCCCACTCCACCATCTGCTGTATCTGGGCCGGGGCGTTCTTCACCACCAGCTCCACCGCCTTCGGGTCGCTCAGCCAGTCGCCGGCCACCATCGTGTCGTGGATGTGTTTGTCGAAATTATCCACCGTCAGGTCGGTCACACTCGACACACCGCCCTGAGCCAGACTCGTGTTCGACTCCTCGAGGCTGGTTTTGCAGATGAGGGCAACTTTTCCGGCATCCGCCACTTTCAGTGCGAAGCTCATGCCGGCAATTCCGCTGCCAATCACCAAAAAGTCATATTTTTTTTGCATTTTGGCTTATATAGGTTAAATTCTTTGATGCAAAGATACAATAAATCGACAAAAAAACAAAATAAATTTGGATAATTCGTTCAAAATGCCTAACTTTGCAGCCGAAATGACACCGATTGGCTCCGAAAAGTCCTTTTTTTTGTCATTTCCCATCGCTCATAACTGTTTATCACAGAACAAATAGAAAATATCTTATAATGGCTTTACAATGTGGTATCGTCGGACTGCCCAATGTGGGCAAATCGACGCTTTTCAATTGCCTGTCGTCCGCCAAGGCGCAGGCCGCTAATTTCCCCTTCTGCACCATCGAACCCAACGTGGGTGTCATCACCGTGCCCGACGAACGGCTCAACCGTCTCGCCGAGTTGGTTCATCCCGGACGTATCGTGCCCGCCACCGTCGAGATTGTCGATATCGCCGGCCTCGTCAAGGGTGCCTCCAAGGGTGAAGGACTTGGCAATAAATTCCTCGCCAACATCCGAGAGACCGATGCCATCATCCACGTGCTCCGTTGTTTCGACGACGACAATGTCACCCATGTGGACGGCTCGGTCAACCCCGTACGCGACAAGGAGATTATCGACACTGAACTCCAGCTCAAGGACCTCGAGACCATCGAGCAGCGTCTGCCCCGTCTCCAAAAGACCGCTTCTGCCGGCGACAAACTCGCCAAGGTACAGGTCGCGCTCATGGAACGCATCAAGGCCGCCCTCGAACAGGGCAAGTCCGCCCGTACCGTGCCCCCGCAGAACGAAGAAGAGGAAGCTGTCCTCCACGACCTCTTCCTCCTCACCTCCAAGCCCATCCTCTACGTCTGCAACGTCGATGAAGCCTCTGCCGTCAACGGCAACCACTACGTCGAGGAGGTACGTCGCGCTGTGGCCGACGAACAGGCCGAAGTCCTCGTCCTCGCTGCCAAGATAGAGTCCGAAATTGCAGAACTCGACACTTGGGAGGAACGTCAGATGTTCCTCGATGAGATTGGACTCAAGGAATCCGGCGTCACCCGCCTCATCCAGGCTGCCTACCGTCTCCTCAACCTCCAGACCTACATCACGGCCGGCGAGATGGAAGTCAAAGCATGGACTTTCCGTCGCGGCATGAAGGCTCCCCAGTGTGCCGGCATCATCCACACCGACTTCGAGAAGGGATTCATCCGCGCCGAGGTCATCAAGTATGAGGACTACATCCAGTACGGCTCCGAAGCTGCTGTCAAGGAAGCCGGCCGTCTCGGCATCGAGGGCAAAGACTACATCGTCCAGGACGGAGACATCATGCATTTCCGTTTCAACGTCTGATTCCACCCGCTTATCCCGAAACAATCATTGGAGATTCAGGGATAAAGTAAGGGGCGCATAACAGAACATCAATCGACACCGAGATTATCTTTTTAACACGAATGACCATGAATGTTCACGAATGGTCATGAATAAATATTTAATGATAATTCGTGGACATTATATCTTTGCGGTAGCAAATATACGTTTTAAGCACGTCAAACTCAGATTTACACCTTCCGAAACGTACAAATCGTTACGCGAAGTTCGGGAATCGGTTTGCACGTTTACAAATCGTTGCGCGAAGTTCGGGAATCGATTTGCACGCTTGCAAATGCTTACGCGAAGTTCGGGAATCGATTTGCACGTTTGCA
>CALBPV010000121.1 GCA_937899265.1 uncultured Bacteroidales bacterium | reverse complement strand
AATCGTCGGCCAGTGATTATCCCGTCGTTGAGATGAGTGAGGGGCTTGCAAAAGCAACGAATGCTTACTCTGCGGTTTATGAATTTCATGATGGCTATGCCAAAGTCCGTGGAGGTGATTCTTATGGGTTGATAGACAAGGACGGTAATTCTGTTCTTCCCTGCAACTATAGCTTTTTAACGTTGTATGGCAAGGTTGCATTGGTAAAAACATCCTCATGGGGTGTCGTTGGTCTTGATGGGCGTGAAATCGTGCCATGTCGCTATAGAGAAGAAAAAATAGCCGTATTTCCAGAGGAGGAGTTGATAAGAATAGAAACGGGAATCCAAGAATATCATTTCATTAACTATGAAGGCAAAGACATTACGCCCAATGGTCTGCGGGCAGTAATAGGTGCAGGAAAAGAATGGAACAAAGATGACCGTGTGACCTTCTCTGAAGGTTTGGCTGCAGCATCTCTACCGACAAATGACCCATATCACACATACGGTTTTGTTGACAAGAGCGGGAAGGTGGTTATCCCCGCACGTTATCGCTATCCAGCCCTATTTCAAGACGGTTTGGCTTGGGTGGATGGCACCCTTATTAACAAAAAAGGAGAAACTATTGGTATAGAGAACGAAGACGGTACGCCTATCATTCATTCTGATTTGGTTAATGGTTATGGCGATTATGACCATGGAATACTCATCACCAAGGGGTCAAACAATCGCTATGGTCTGTTGGACATTATCAAAAAGAAAGAGATTGTTGCTCCTGTCTATGATTGGATTTCAAGTGACTATGACGCTGCCTACGGATGTCGTTTCTTTGTGAAAGACAGTATTATTCTCGTTCAGAACGATAAAAAGTATGGTGCTGTCACCGCTAATGGTAAAGAGATAGTTCCCTGTCAGTATTCGTATGCGCAGATAACAAATGGGTTCGTCAGAGTTTGTCAAGAGATAGGATACAATCGAGTTTATGGTCTTTATAACAAGGAAGGACGGGAACTCTTGAAATGTGGAGAGTATAGCAGGATAGAGGTTGTAGAAGAAGGCATTTTGGCTACAAGAGTGAAGAATGTCAAAGAGACCGTTGCCGGTTGCGTCTTTGATTTAGAAGGAAACGAACTTATAACCGTTGATGAAGGAAACAGCCTTGATTTCAGGCCACTTTCCGAAGGGTTGGTTGCCATTGACAAGAATTATAAGGGGTATGGCTTTTATGACATAAACGGGAACGCTGTCATACAGCCAAAGTATGAGGATGCGGGTTATTTCAGTGAGGGTTTGGCTCCTGTTAAACTCAATGGCAGATGGGGCTATGTGAATCATGCGGGAAAAGACACATTTGGAGAACATAAAGAGACAGAACAATAAATTGCAAGAGATATGGAAAACAATGATAACATAACCGTTTCTAACAACATTGAAACGGGCAAGAAGAAGTATTCTCCATCTGGAGCCGCCGTCGCCGAAATGATATGCTCGGCCATACTGGTCATTGCCTTGTTCCTCCCTTGGCTGAGAATAGAGGGTGGCGGCGAAAGCAAATTGGTCTCATTGACTGAACATGGTCCATTGGCTTTTATCTATGGTGCCGTGTTTGTCTTCAACATTGTCCTGAAATTCTTCAAGCGCAGCAGATGGTTGTCAGCCATTGTTGCCATCATAGCTATATTGATGCATACCGAACTGGGGGCGGAAAAGCTGAGTGAAGGCCCTCAGTTTTACCCTGTCAGTTATTATCCGGCTATTGGAGAACAAATTGTATTCATGGTCGGATTGGCGTTGATGGCTATCGTCAGTGTGTCTTGGATTGCTTCACTGCTAAAGTCTATAGTGAGCAACTATCGCAACAAACAACATCTGATGCTCTATTCATCTTGTCTGGGTCTGTTTTTCATTTGCTTTGTTGCGGTCACTCTTATCGGCGTTGTAACGGCAGGTAGTGCGGATGCTTTCTTTGAAGGAGGAGATACGCCCTATAAAATGATTGTTGGTGGAGCTTTTGTTATCGGTATATTAGTGTTTTTCTTTTGGGCAATCATCGGGAGCATCATCTGGCTGTTCCACAGCATTCGTCGACGGACGAAAGGTGAGTATATAGCTATCGCCCCAGAAGAACCAAGCCCAATCCAGCCTTCTGATTCAAACGGAAATGAACAGGAAGAAAAGCCTACTAACCGTAAGAAACTGTTTATATTGGGAATCTGTGCAGTCTTTGTCTTGTTTGTAGGCTTCCGAATGTTTAATACGTGTAAAGGAATCCAACAGCCATCCGACGAATCTTCTCCTGTGCAAGTAGAAGAGTCTGATGCCGTTGAAATAGAAAAAGAAACTGAAGAACAGAACGAGCCTATAGCTGAAGCACCGCAATACATTCCTTTCGAGGAAAATGGTAAGACAGGTGTAAAGGATGGTTCGGGCAGAATTATCATTCCTGCGGAGTATGAAAATCTGTATATCCAAGAAGAAGAAAATGGATCTATTTTGGCTACAGAGAGTGAAACTGGCAATATGATGCGCTATTTCAAAAAGACAGGGCAAATGCTCAAACATATTGATTTTGCAGGTGGCACAGCCGTTAATCTCTTTCACTTTGCCGACACAGACACTCATGCATTCTATACCAATGACGGACAAATCAGGGCGAGTGGTCTTAGCGGCGACATATTCTGTCTTCGTCAGGTTGACCCACAAACAGGATATGGCATCAGAACCTATTATGGCTTCCGCAATAAGGATAATAACGACGACTACATGCCTGTTTATGACGATGAGGGCAAGCGGGTGTGTACCTTTACCGTAAACGGATGGCAACTATTTGGCATCGACCATCTGACGCGCAACGAGGATGAACCTCGTGATTTTGAGAAGGAATTTACGTTCACCATTAAACTCGAGGATTTCATCACAGCACACAGGTCTGTAGTCCATTAAGCCATCCCAACAAAATCAAAGGTTGCCTAATCTCGCTGTAAGATTAGGCAACTTTCGTATAGTCATCAGGCAGTCCTCTGTTTTCGCCCCATACCTTTATTATATTATAGCTCCACGCCGCCCTTGCTGGGTGTGTATCTATTCAGCAATCTCCATCATGTCGAAGTACATCAGGCGGGTGTGCTCGTCCTCGTCCTTCTTCGTCAGGTGCAGGAACCCGTTCTTCTCGTAAAAGGGAACGGCAGAGAGGTAGGCATCGACGGTGAGATAATGATAGGCTGAACGAGACTGTTCGTTGGCAAGCAATAGCCTTAGTTTTTTCATCGTGTCGGTGCCGAGATTCTTGCCCCGGAAGTCAAGAGAAACGGCAAAACGGCCAATCTTGACGCTGGGATAACTACGGAACTGCTTGTCGCGTGGGAAACTGCTGCGAATCTTCTTCCAACGGCTGCCAATCACCTCGTCCTTGCTGATTTTGTCGTTGAGCAGACAGAAATAAGCAGCAATACGTCCGTCATCGGCTTCGACAATGAACGTATTGGCAATACGAAGTTCCTGCGCGGGTTTTGCATCATCGAGCAGGAATTTGTTGAGGTCGCTGTCGCCGCAGTCAAAGTCGGTCAGCGGATAGTCGGGAGTAAGGGGGACGAGTCGCATAACCTACCAACACCATTCAATTTTGTTCTTGGCGTTAGCAACTTCTTCTTCCAGTTTGCGGCGGTTCTCAGCCCGCTGCTCCTTACTCATGTGCTGAACCTGAAGCCTTCGCATCTCGAAGTTGAAGGCGTCTTCGCCCTTCAGCACGGGGGTTTCTCGGATTGGTCTTGCCATAATAAATACGTATTTGAGTGAAATTTCGGTGCAAAGATAATCATTTTTCGCAAATCCGATGCAAAAGCCTCCACTTTTTTTGCAGGGCAGCCTTTCCTCTTTACTTCCATCCCTTTAGGGGAGGGTTGGGGAGAGGCTGTCCGTCGGTGTCGTTTTACGACGATGGTCATTCACACAGGATTTTGCCGGTGAGCCTTATTTTGTCTGAATCGGACCGTTGGCTTTTTCGTCATCGGTCCATTCTTTATAGGGGTGGTTGGCGAGTGCGTTGTTGTTGTAGCCGTGTTGGCCGGTGACTTCACGGAGAATCCAATCGGGGAGTTCGAAGGGAGTGTCTTCGGAGGGTACTTCCATCTCGGCGAGGATGAGACCGTGGTTGTCGCCGAGAAACACATCGACTTCCCAGGTGAGGCCCGGAGAGGAGGAAGGGATGCGGTATCGTATCTTCTCAATCTGACGGGGTTCGCAGAGGAGCCGTAGCATTTGGCGTGCATCGTCGAGGGGAATTTCGTATTCGAATTCGTTGCGAGAGAATCCGACAACACGGTCTTTGAGGGTGACATAGCCCTTGTCGCCTGCGATGCGGATGCGCACGGTCATGCCGTTGCGTGTCGGGATGTAGCCTTGATGGTAATGTACGCCGGAGCCCAAGAGGGAGTAGTCGAGGGGCTTGGCGATGAATTTGCGTTCGATTTCTTTACCCATTGTTAGTGAACTTGTTATTTCGAGAGTTTGTCATTCGTTGTTTCGGGAGACGTTGTCTCCGGGGGCTGCTGCACTCCGGCTGCCTGACGGATATCTTCTGTAATCCAGTCTATCTCGGGATATGCTCCGAAACACACTTGGCGGAGGAGATGGGACTCGAAAGTCCGGTCGGAGACGGCCCGGCGTGTTTTGGGTCGTTTGGATTTGCGGATTTGGCGTTGGAGCTGTTCGCCGATTTGGACGAGACAATCGTAGAGCTGGTGTCCGCGCACGAAGAGGAAAGCGTTGTCGCGAGTGATATGGAGCTGCCGGAGGTAATCTTTTTCGGGGGAGAGGTCTGTGCCCGGGAACTTGCGGTCGAAATGTTTGCAAAGTTTGCGGCACCGTTCTTCGAGAAGGTCGAGGGCGGCATCGCCGTTGAGGTCGAGAAAGCGACCGTTGACAGGGAGGGCAAGTTGGCGATGGAAGACATTGTGGGAGAAAAGTTCGGGCGCAGTGCGGTCCATGTGGGAGAGCCAGAGAAAGACAGGCCAAACGGCATGGGAGTAGCGGGAGATGAAGACCTCGAAGTCGAAGAGGCGTTTGCCTTGACCTGTGGCCTCGAAGAGTGCGCGTTGGAGATTGGCGGGCCAGCAGAAATGGTTCTCGAAGGAGTAGGTGTAGGTCTGGAGGATGAAATGGCCGGCATCCATGTCGGCTTCGCCCTGAATGCGCCGGTAGTCCGAGTCGATGGCAATCCAAAGCTGAGGGTCGAGGAACGGCCGATAGTTCAGAGCTTGAGAGCATCCGGCGGTGAGATTGCCGTTGACGGAACGGGAGGCTGCAATGAAACGGAACTTGAACTGGGGACAGGCATTGTGGAGCATCTTTCCCCAAAAGACCTCGTCGTTTTTGTTCTCGATATGAATCATAGCCTTTACCCCGTAGAGACGACATTCGGCCTTGTAGCGTTTGGCTGCAAGGCAGAAGAAACGGCGCTTCTCCTGTTCGGTCTTCTCTATGTGGGGGGAAATGGACATGGGGAAAGTTGAAAGTTAAAAGTTGAAAGTTAAAAGTTGAAAGTTCCAGGTTTCAAGAGATTCAACCGTGAACCGTGAACCATGAACCATGAACCGAAAGAGGTTTCAGGTTTCAAGTTTCAGGTTTTGGGACGGAAGGCGGAGACAATATCGGAAATGAAGACGAGGTTGTCGCTCCAGCCGTCGGCGAAGATGTTGGGGGAATGGGTGGTGAGGATGATTTGGCAGTTGGGATTGAGCTGTCGGAAGAGAGCCAGGAGTTTGTCCTGCCATTCGATGTGGAGGGAGATTTCGGGCTCGTCAAGGAGGAGTACGGTGGGCTTGTCCTCCATGAGGAAAAGGGTGAAGAGGAGCACGAGAATCTGTTTTTCGCCTGCCGAAAGACGTTCGACGGAGATGATGTCCTGTCCTCCGTTACGTTTGTTGTTGGGATTGGGCTTGAGGAAAACGATGCGTTGTTTGTCGTCGATGGAAATCTTCTTGCCCGTGCTCTCGAAGAGGCTGTTTATCATCTCGAAGAACCGATTGATACGTTCCTGTTTTTGGACAGCGGTAGAGAGGTCACGAAGCATGCTGAGACGGTAGTCGGAGAAAGAATACACATCGTCGGAACGCTGGTAGAGTACGGAGTCGAGCGTAAGACCCAACTGGGAGAGGGTACTCTTCTTGGAAGCCGGGACATCGAAGGTGTTGACATACTGGAAACTGTAGGAGCCGGGGAATCCACCGAAAGCAGGCTTCTGGGAGACAAATTTTCCGTCGAACTCCATGCTGCCGGCTGTTGTCTTGATGTCGGCAGTCACCTTGAGAGAACGCAGTTCTTTCTCGTTCTTCTGGAGCACGTTGCGGAGAATGTTGAGAAGGGTGGATTTGCCGAAACCGTTCTGCCCCACCACGATGTTGAAGTCGGGCCGGAGGTTATTCCAAATGACATCGGTGTTGCCCCACATTCCGTGGATTACGATGTCGGTGATGCGTACGTTGTAGTTGGATTCCATATTGAGGGTTGTTTTTTAGTTTCAGGTTTCAAGTTACAAGTTTCAGCCTCTCCCCAGCCCTCCCCTGAAGGGAAGGGGGATGGGGTTTCGGGTTTCAGGTTTCAAGTTTCAGGTTTCAAGTTCCATGTTCCAGTTTTTTAAAAGATTACACCGTCGAGTTTTTTGTCCCAAGGGTCAATCGGGAGGTCATCGACTATCTGGCAGGGGAAACAGATGCCGAAAGCGGGACAGGAGAGGCGAGGGAGGAGACGGTCGTAGTAGCCGCGTCCGCGTCCCATGCGATAGCCTTTGCGTGTGAACGCCCGGCCGGGAATGATGGCCAGGTCAATCATTGCGGCAGAAAGGACCTCTTTGGCCTGGATTGTGGGTTCGAGGATTCCGTAGGACGAACGGGCGAGATTTTCGGTGTCGTAGTAACGCAACTTGAGGTTGTCGCCGTCCACCACGGGGAGCACTACCCGTTTGCCGGCATCGACTGCAATCTTGAGCAGAGGGTCGGTCTCGACCTCGTCCGGGAGGGCGAGGTATAGCAGCACGGTCTGTGCGTCTTTCCACATAGGCATGCGGCTCACGCGCAAGCACAGACGGAGGGAGACGGAGAGTTTCTCGGTGGTCGAAAGAGCATCGATGCGCGCTTTGATTTCTTTGCGTAGTGCGAGTTTGTCCATTTATATCAGGAAAGTTGCTGCGTCGGGGAAAAGGGTCAGCAGGATATAAAGTATATAGAAAGCGGTGAAGGTGAGGCCTTCCATACGTGTAAGCCGGTAGCCGGTACGCAGGAAGAGCCACAGGGCCGAAGTCATGAGGATGAGCCACACGTAATCTTGGTAGAATCCGTCCATAGTGCCTGTGACGGGCGAGATGGCAGCGGTGATGCCGAGGACGGCGAGGATGTTGAAGATGTTGGACCCAATGACGTTGGCGATGGCCATGTCCGTTTCACCTTTGCAAGCAGCCATGGCGGAGGCAAACAGTTCGGGCAGGGAAGTGCCTACGGCCACAACGGTGAGACCGATGACACGTTCGCTCACGCCCAACCGGCGCGCTATGCCGGAGGCTCCATCCACGATGAAATCGGCTCCGTAGGCGAGGGCGGCCAGAGACAGCACGATGAGCAGCAGGGCGAGACCGAGGTTCATGGGTTGGCGTGCAGGCTGAGCATCCCGGGCTTCAGTCTCGAAGGGATGGTTCTTGCTGTATTTGATTTGTCCGATGATGAAACCGATGAGAATCAAGACCGCCAATATACCCTCCCACCGGAAGATGGTGCCGGGAATGGCAACCACCACCAGCAAGGCGGAGCAAGAGAGCAGGAAGGGAACATCGACAGTGAGGGTGTTCACCTTGACAGACACGGGACGGATGAGCGCCGTGACACCGAGGATAAGAGCGATGTTGGCAATGTTGGAGCCCAACACGTTGCCCAGGGCAATGCCGCTGCTACCCTGGAGCACGGAGGTGGTTGAAACCAACAGTTCGGGTGCAGAGGTGCCGAACGCCACAATGGTGAGTCCGATGACTGCATGGGAGAGTTTGGCACGTTCGGCCACAGCCACAGCCCCGTTGACAAGATAATTGCCGCCGGCGATGAGAAGAGCCAGTCCGAGGAGGACGAAAAGGATGTCTGTCAACATAAGCACAAGTCAGTTTTATTTGATAATGCCGTCACGGCGCATGATGGCATCGAGGGTGTAGTCACCGCCCCGGAACTCACGATAGAGGTCGGCCGGATCGACGGTGTCGCCGCTCTGAAGCATCTTCTTGAAACGACGGGCGGGTTCGGGATTGAAGATGCCTTCCTTTTGGAACACGGAGAACGCATCGGCATCGAGCACCTCCGACCATTTGTAGCCGTAGTAGCCGGCGGCATAGCCGCCAGAGAAGAGGTGGGTGAAGCCTGTGCACATAGCACAGCCATCGACAGCGGGCAGCACCCGGGTGGGGATGTTGGAGGTGTGTTCGAAACGGACGACAGTGCTGACGGTGTCGCCGTCGTCAACACGGATGGGTTCGGTGATGGTATGCCAGTTCATGTCGAGCATACCGAAGGAGAGTTGCCGTATGCAGTAGTAGGCGGCGAGATAGTTTCGGGAGTTGCGGATGCGGTCGATATACTCCTGCGGGATTTTCTCTCCCGTCTGATAGTGGGCCGCAAAGGTGTCGAGGAATTCCTTCTCGGTGCCGAAGTTCTCGTTGAACTGGGAGAAGAGTTCCACGAAGTCATGGGCTACGTTGGTGCCGCTCAAGGATGCATAATGACAGCGGGTGAGCAGGCCGTGGAGGGAATGGCCGAACTCGTGAAGGAAAGTCTCCACCTCGTCGAAGGTCAGGAGAGAGGGTTTGTCGGAGGTCGGTTTGGTGAAGTTGGTGCAGATGGAAATCAAGGGTCGGGAATCGGTGCCGTCAGGCTCAGTCCATTGGGCCTTGAATTCCGTCATCCAGGCACCTCCGCGCTTGGTGGCACGGGGGAAGAAATCGGCGTAGAAGAGTCCCATGAACTTGTCCTCGGCATCGCGTACCTCATAGATGACTACCTCGGGATGATATTTGGGCAGTTGGTCGTTGGGTGTGAAGGTGAGACCGTAAAGACGGTTGGCCAGTCCGAAGACACCTTCCTTGACGGCTTCGAGCGGGAAGTAAGGCTTGAGAAGTTCGTCGTTCACGGCATAGCGTTCGGTCTTGAGTTTCTCGTTCCAATAGCTGAAATCCCAAGGCTGAATCCGGAAGGCGGGGTCGCCGAGCTGTTGACGGGCATAGTTTTCGACATCGCGTACATCCTTCTCGGCAGCACCGATGTAGGCCTGATGGAGTTTGGCGAGGAAGTCATCCACGGTGCGGACATTGTGGGCCATCTTGTTCTCGAGCTGATACTCGGCAAAATTTTTGTATCCCAAAAGTTGTGCCAACCGGAGACGCAGCGCCGTGATGCGGACAATGTTGGCGGAGTTGTCGAACTCGCCTCCTACGGCACGGGTGTTGTATGCCTTATAGACTTTCTCACGCAGGTCGCGACGGTCGGCATAGGTCATGAAGGGCCCGTAGGAAGGCGCTTTGAGAGTCACGGTCCAGCCCTGCTGCCCGTCCTTTTCGGCATCTTCCTTCATGGCCTGGAGTGCGAATTCAGGGATTCCGGCCACGTCGGCAGAGTCGGTGAGATTGAGTCGGAAAGCATTGGTGGCTTTGAGAGTGTTCTGTCCGAAAGCGAGCGTCAGGCTGTCCAGCTCGGTCGAAACCTTGCGGAACTCCTCGCGAGCGTCACCTTCGAGGAGTGCGCCGTTGCGTACGAAGCCGTCGCGAATCTTCTTGAGGAGACGCTGCTGCTCGAGGGAAAGGCTGTATTTGTCCTGTTCTTCCCACACGGTCTGGATGCGTCGGAAGAGTTTTTCGTTGAGAGAAACATTGTTCGAATGGTCACTGGCGAGATTCTGGAACTCTTCGGAGAGAGCCATCATTTCATCGTCGGCCATACATTCCACCAGGTTGAAGAAAATGCTCTCCACGCGGTCGAGCATGCGGCCTGAAGCCTCGTATGCCTCAACGGTGTTGGCAAACGTCGGTGCGTCCGGATTGTCGGTGATGGCATCAATTTCGGCATCGTGCATGCGGATGGCTTCCTTGAGAGCAGGAATGTAGTCGGAGTTTTTGATTCGGTCGAAGGGAACGGCACTATATGGCAAAGTCCATTCGGCAAGAAGAGGGTTGTTCATTTCGTTTTGTTTTTCGCTGCAGCCTGTCGTCATGAGAACAATGGCAGCCAGGGGGAGGAGAACTTGTTTCATCGGATTATTTAATTTGGGCGACCAATGCGTCGGCTTTGACGCGGACTTGTTCGCCGGAAATCATATTCTTGAGGCTGACTTCGCCGGAGGCCATCTCGTCGCCACCTATGACAGCGACCCACGGAATCTGCTTCTGGTTGGCGTAGCTCATCTGTTTTTTCATCTTGGCACCGGCCTCGGGATAGACTTCGGTGCGTATGCCAGCCTGACGGAGCGAGGCGGCCAAGGGCAGGGCATAGTCCTGTTCGGCCTGACCGAAGGTAACGAAGAGCACCTGGGTCGAAAGCAGGGCATCGGCAGGATAGAGGTCGAGAGCGTTGAGCACGTCGAAGATGCGGTCGGCACCGAAGGAGATACCGACACCGGAGACGCCGGGCATGCCGAAGACACCGGTGAGATTGTCGTAGCGTCCGCCGCCGGTGATGCTTCCCATCTCAGTGTCGAGCGCTTTGACTTCGAAGATGGCTCCCGTGTAATAGTTGAGGCCGCGGGCCAGTGTCAGATCCACGTCGAGCTGAGAACGGAGTCCGTTCACCTTGCTCAGGATGAAACACAGTTCTTCGATACCCTTGAGGCCGACCTCCGACGACGAGAGCACTTCTTTCAACGTCTGCAGTTTGGCTTCATTGGAACCTTCGAGCAGGAGGATGGGCTGGAGACGGGTCAACGCTTCTTCGCTCACCCCTTTCTCCCGGAGTTCGGCATTCACGTTGTCGAGTCCTATTTTGTCGAGTTTGTCGATGGCAACGGTAATGTCCACCAGCAGTTCGGGAGCCCCGATTACCTCGGCCATGCCGGAGAGAATTTTGCGGTTGTTCATCTTGATGGCCACGCGAATGCCGAAGCGGTGGAACACCTCGTCGATGATTTGAATCAACTCAACCTCGTTGAGGAGCGAATCGGAACCCACGACATCGGCATCACACTGGAAGAACTCGCGGTAGCGGCCCTTCTGCGGGCGGTCGGCGCGCCACACGGGCTGAATCTGGTAGCGCTTGAAGGGGAAGGGAATTTCGTCGCGATGCATCGTGACGAAACGTGCAAAAGGAACGGTGAGGTCATAACGCAACCCCTTTTCGCAGAGACGTGCAGCCAGACGGTTGGTGCCGCCGTCGGCCAAATCTGTGTCGGAAATACCGTTCATGAAGTTGCCGGAGTTGAGAATCTTGAAGAGCAGCTTGTCGCCTTCCTCTCCGTATTTGCCCATCAGCGTGGAGAGATTCTCCATGGCGGGAGTCTCAATCTGCTGGAACCCATAGAGGGCGTAAACTTCACGTATGGTGTTGAATATGTAGTTTCTCTTCGCCATCTCGATGGGAGAGAAATCGCGAGTGCCTTTGGGAATGGACGGTTTTACCTGTGACATCTGTTTCGGAAATTAATTATTTTTTGGCAAAAGCCTCGTCGAGATTGGGATATTGAGACTTTTTGTCATCGTCAATTTTGAGGTAGTCTTTGACATCGAAGTGGAGCAGGCCGGCCACAATGGACGAAGGCCACTGGCGAACGGTACGGTTCATCTTGGTAGCAGTGTCGTTGTAGATTTGACGAGCCATACGCACATTCTCCTCATACTGCTTCACGCCGCCCATAGCGTCCTTGAAGAGGTCGGCAGCCTTGAGGTCGGGGTAGCTTTCGGCCACGGCCATAAGGCGAGACCAGAGACTGCTGATTTCGCCCTGCTGGGCTTCCACCTGCTGAGGTGTGGTCACATTGTTGACACGACGGGCCTCGACGGCCTTGATGATGGTTTCCGATTCGTGCTGCGAGTACTGGGCTGCCATTTTGGCGAGAGCCAGAATAGCATCCCAACGGGAATTGAGCTGTACAGAAATCTGCGACATTGCATTTTTGCAAAGTTCGTCTTTGGAAACGAGGTCACGCTGGGTGGAAACGAAGTACCAGACGGCGATTACCGCGATGATGATGATAATTACGGTTGTTGTCATAGTTGTTTTATTGTTTTTTGTCGGAGTAATCTGAGTAATCTGAGTAATCTGAGTAATCGGAGTAATCTGAATAATCGGAGTAATCTGAGTAATCTGAGCAATCTGAATAATCGGAGTAATCGGAGTAATCTGAGTAATCTGAATAATCTGAGTAATCTGAGTTTCGAGGATTGTCCGGAGGATTCTGCTATCGGATGCCGCCGCCGAAGCCGCCGCCGGAGAAGCCTCCTCCTCCTCCAAAACTGATGGCACCTCCGCCACCGCCGGAACGGGTGTCAACGGGAGGAGTGATGTCGCTGTAGCTGTGGTGGAAGGTGTTGCAAAACACGGGCACCAGATCTGTCTCCTGGAGGGCTTGGGCCACGCTGTCCATTTCGAGATATTCCGGATTGATTTCTTTCATCTTCCGAAGCACTTCTTTGCCCATTCCGAACAGGGTGGCATAGATAAGATAGTCTTTCCAAAGGGAGACTTCCTGGATTCCGCGTTCGGCAGTGAGGGTGAAATCCCGGAGGAAATTGGTGTAACCTTGCAGTTTGACCATCTCCTGCCAATGTTCCTTCACCCAATCGTGGTCGCGGTTGTCGTATGCAGCGATGGAATCCTTGTAGGAGAGCATACGGTTGAGGTTGCCCGTTTGCAGCATGAACTGTTTCAGTTCTTTGTTTTGCAGGATGTGGTCGGAACCTGCCGCGTCGCGGAATATCTTCCAGGTTTTCAGGTAGGTGGGGAAGTCGGGACTGTTGTCGGGTTTCGGTTCTTCGGAGTTCACGGCTATTGCATCCTCGATTTTTCCTTTTTTGTCGGTTTCCTTCACAATCTTGAGATCTCCCCGATAGAGCATCTTGAGGATAAAAGCCGAGAGGAGGTTGTCGTGGGCCGATGCAAAAAGATGGAGATAGTTGTATGCGGCATTGGCTTTCATCAGACTGCCGTCGAACATGGGGTCGCGCCAATAGGAGGCTTCCCGTTTGACGGCTCTTTTGTCGAGCATACGGCGGACAAATTTATAGACATAGTAACCGCAGGTGCCGAGAATCACCAGAAGGATTCCGGCCATAAAGAGAAGGGCGAGTATCATGCCGTCGTCTGACTCGTTGCCATAGTCGCTGCCTTCCATTGCGCCTTCTTTGAGTTCTTCCCAGGTTGTGGAGCCATCCTGAAGGGGTTGGAATAAATCTTTGTCGAATTCGCAAAGCATAATCAGGCGGCTGTTGTTACCAAAGGCTTCGCCGGATTGCATCGTGATGCCCAACGAGTCAAAGCCGATTTCTCCGTTGCATCCGAACCCCCAAATGCGGGTATTTTCGGATGAAATAACGGGGAGGGCATTTCCTGTGGAATCCGTGCGGTAGGAAAGGATGCGGAGCGAAACATCCCGGGGCAGGGGACTGATGCCGGGATTGACAAACATCCAAAGGAACCCGTCGCAGGAATCATAGCGCTGGACCAGATTTCCGATAAGATAGGATGTGGTGTAAACTTTGTCGCCGGGGTCGCCCAGTCCCCAGCAGAGTTCGTAGCCGTTGGACTTCACGACAACTCCTGCGTGACGAGCCTTCTCGCTCCGGCTCCACCTGATGTCCCATTCCGGAACACAGGTGTAGGGTGCGTCCGAACGGTCGTCGCACACGCTGAGACGGGAGATTGTACGACCGTTGAGATTTCCGATGGGGATATAAAGCTCAGTGCCTTCGTCGGTGATATGCATGTCGCGCTTCTCTGTCACAAAGGCATCGCCGTTGGCATAGAGCTGCACGGTGATGTCAAGATGCTTTAATTCGGATTTTGCAAACGAAACATTCATTCCGCAGAGCAAAACCGAAATCAGACAGATATATCGGGTCAAAGAGTACATATCCTTTCTGAGGTTGTTTTTTTGAAATTCTGAAATTTTGATACTGAGGGTGTTCTCCCGGAGGCACCCTTAAATTTGCCGCAAAGATACTTGTTTTTTTTCAGATTACCAAAATTTTTCGGCCAAAAATCACTGCCCGACAATTCAGGGGGCTCTTTTTGTTCGGTTTTGACAACAGCAGATGCCTATGATGAAAAGATTTTCCGTTTTCAGTCTTTTGCTGCCGGAAACGGTTGAATCACGGGAGCGGATACTCTTCCGTCAGTATTTTGTAGGCTGTGAGATATTTGTTGAGGTGGTCGATGTCCCAAAGCGAGAGGGGAGGAGAGAGACGGCGCACATCCATATTGTCTTGTAAATCGGCAGTCTTCACTTCGCGTCCGATGGGGTTTTGAGCAGCACGGCGCACGAAATCGAAATAGTCTTCTCCCTTCTTGTGCGTCACGGAGAGTACAGCATCGACGATGTCCTGCGGAAAGCCTTCCTGAAGCAGAAACTCAGGAGTGATGTCCGTGTCTTCAATCGTGTCGTGCAGCAGGGCCGTAATTTTGGCTTTGAGCGTTGTACACAATGCGGAAACGCGTCGCGGGTGGCTGATGTAGGCGCGTCCGGATTTGTCGGTTTGTCCGGCGTGAGCCCGGGCTGCAATTGCGTCAGCCCGTTCTAAAAGAGCATAAAGATCTGACATTCTTATTTTATTTAAAAAGGAAAAGACCCGGCCAATTCACATCGGTCGGGCCCCGAAATAGTTGTTAGTAAACAGAAGAAATGTTTACTGTAGGAACTGTCAGGACGGGCCTGACACCTTGGTTCAGATACCGAGGCTCTTGGTAATCTGTGCGAGCTTGGCATCGGCAGCTGCATTGGCTGCATCGTATCCTTGATCGAATGAAGCGGGAACTTCGCAGTAGAACTTAATCTTGGGTTCTGTGCCGGAAGGACGCACGCTGACCTTGATGCCGCCCTCGGTGAAGTACTGGAGAACGTTGGACGTTGCGGGCATGTCGATGTCGGAGACTTTGCCTGTGGCGCAGTCGGTCATCTTGTTGGTCTTGAAATCCTTGGCGCAAACGACCTTCTCGCCGGCAAGTTCCGTGGGAGGATTCTTGCGGAAGTTCTCCATCATGGCTTTGATTTCGTCGGCACCGCTCTTGCCGGGTTTAACGACAGAGATGGCTTTTTCCTTCTGGAAACCGTACTCCTTGTAAATGTTCATGAGGAGTTCGAAGAGGGTCATGCCGTTGTCCTTGGCCCATGCTGCAATCTCGCAGATGAGGCAGATGGAAGCCGGTGAATCTTTGTCACGCACCTTGTCGTAGGGGAGGAAGCCGAAGCTCTCTTCGCCGCCGCCGATGTATTTCTTCTTGCCCTCGTTGATGCGGATGCGGTAGGCAATCCACTTGAAGCCTGTGAACTCGTCGAAGAGTTCCACACCGTTCTTGTCGGCAATCTTGCGGATGAGCTCGGAGGTTACGATGGTCTTCACCATGAACTCGTTACCCTTGAGCTGTCCGAGTTTCTTCTTGTTGGCAATGATGTACCAGGAGAACATCATGGCGGTCTGGTTGCCGTTGATGATGACCCACTTGCCCTTGTCGTCACGGCAAACGATGGCGAGACGGTCGGCATCGGGATCGGATGCTATCACGAGGTCGGCATTGAGCTTGGTGCCCAGATTCATGCCGAGGGTCATAGCTTCGGAGTTCTCGGGGTTGGGAGAAACAACGGTGGGGAAGTTGCCGTCGATGACCATCTGTTCGGGTACGACGTTGATGTTCTGGAAGCCCCAGGAACGGAGGCAGAGAGGAATGATGACACGACCGGTGCCGTGGAGGGGAGTATAGACAATATTGAGGTCTTTCTGACGAAGAATCACATCCTGATCGACCATTGCTTCCTTCACAGCGCAGAGATAGTCGTAGTCCATCTCGCCGCCGATAATCTTGATGAGGTCTTTGTTGCCCTCGAACTTCACATCTTCGATTTGAACTTTGTTCACCTCGTCGATGATGCCGGTGTCATGGGGCGAAAGCACCTGTGCTCCGTCATCCCAATAAGCCTTGTATCCGTTGTATTCTTTGGGATTGTGGCTTGCCGTAACATTCACACCGGCCTGAGCGTGGAGCTGACGGATGGCGAACGAAATTTCGGGAGTAGGACGCAGAGATTCGAACAAGAATACCTTGATGCCGTTGGCCGAGAAGATGTTGGCTACAGTCTCGGCAAAGAGGCGGGAGTTGTTACGGCAGTCGTGGCCCACAACAACGCTGAGGTCCTTGCGACCGGGGAATGCCTTGAGAATGTAGTTGGCGAAGCCTTGTGTGGCCATACCTACCACATATTTGTTCATGCGGTTTGTACCGGGTCCCATGATACCACGGAGACCACCCGTTCCAAACTCGAGATTCTGATAGAAAGCCTCAATGAGGTCGGTCTTATCAGCATTGTCAAGCATCGCCTTGACGGCGGCTTTGGTTTCGTCGTCGAAACCGGCACCCAACCAAGTCTTTGCCTTGGCGGTGCATTCTTGGAGAAGCTTTTCGTCCATTGCTTTGTAGGTTTTTAAAAAAGGGTTATTGTTTTTAGAGGTGTCCGATCGGGCATTTGTTTGCCAGAATGCCCAATCGGGGATTATTGTCTGCTCATGCCTTGAGGCTTTCTTTGTACCAGTCGAAGAGTTTTTGTACACCCTCTTCGATTTCGACTTTGTGGGTCCATCCGAGACGGTGGAGTTTCGAAACGTCGATGAGTTTGCGGGGAGTTCCGTCGGGTTTGGAAGTATCGAATGCCACCTCACCTTCGAACCCGACCATCTTGACTACGAGTTGCGAGAGTTCACGAATGGTGAGTTCCTTGCCCGTGCCCACGTTGATGTGGCAGTTGCGTATCTCGCCGAGCGAAGGAATGGCACCGCCCCGGCCTTCGGAGTTGTTGCGATCCACGGTTCCGTCGGCTTTGACACCATAGAAGACTGAAGAATATTTCTCAATGCCAATGACATCGCTGAAATCAACGTTGAGCAAGATGTGGACACTTGCGTCGGCCATGTCTTCGCTCCACAGGAACTCGCGGAGAGGAGTGCCGGTGCCCCACAGGGTCACTTTATTGTTCTCAATGCCGTAGAATTTCAGAGCCGCAAGGATACGTTCCTCGTTGTCCTGTCCCGTCACATTGCCTTCGCCCACGATTTCGCGGAGGGCAGCCGGCGGGTTGACGGGCCGTTTGTTCATATCTGTGCGAATCGCCTCCCAGTTGTTGTCGTGAATCAGCTTAGACAGATAAATCTTACGCATCATGGCCGGCATCACGTGGGAATTCTCCAAGTGGAAATTGTCGTTGGGTCCGTAGAGATTGGTAGGCATCACGGCTATGTAGTTGGTGCCGTACTGAAGGTTGTAGCTTTCGCACATCTTCAGGCCTGCAATCTTGGCAATGGCATATTCCTCGTTGGAATATTCGAGCGGAGAGGTGAGGAGCGCTTCTTCCTTCATGGGCTGGGGTGCATTTTTGGGATAAATACACGTCGAACCGAGGAAGAGGAGCTTCTTGACACCGTGGCTGTAGGCATTGGAGATGACGTTGCACTGCATCTTCATGTTCTGCATGATGAAATCAGCGCGATAGAGGCTGTTGGCCATAATGCCGCCCACAAAAGCAGCTGCCAACACCACAGCATCAGGCCGTTCCCGGTCGAAGAATTTTTCAACCTGATACTGATCCGTGAGGTCCAATTCCCGATGGCTTCTGCCCACAAGGTTGTTGTACCCCCTCGCCTTGAGGTTGTTCCAAATGGCACTGCCCACGAGGCCGTGATGGCCTGCCACATATATTTTGGAATTTTTGTCTAACATAAGATTCTCACTAACCCTCTATGGAACTCTCCCCAGGAGGAGAGAGCGCAGACCGAGTGAATGTTCATTACTTGACGATACCTTTCTCGAGATACTCGGCGAGGTTCATTCTCACGACACTGGAAACGTGCTCAACGGCCACCTTCTCCATGTCGTGCTTAACCATGATACGCACCAATTCCTCGAAGGAGGTCTTCTGGGGATCCCATCCGAGTTCTCTCTTGGCCTTGGACGGGTCGCCCCAAAGGTTAACGACATCCGTCGGGCGATAGAAATCGGGCGATACCTCGATGACGACACGGCCGGTCTTCTTGTCGTATCCTTTCTCGTCCATTCCTTCACCTTTGAATTCTATCTCCATGCCGGCGTGTTTGAAGGCCAGTTCACAGAACTCCCGGACGGAGTGCTGCACGCCGGTAGCAATCACAAAGTCTTCGGGAGTGTCGTGTTGGAGGATGAGCCACATGCATTCCACATAATCTTTGGCATAGCCCCAGTCACGCAACGACGAGAGATTGCCGAGATAAAGCTTGTCCTGTTTTCCCTGGGCGATACGGGCGGCAGCCAACGTTATCTTGCGGGTGACGAAAGTTTCACCGCGGCGTTCGCTCTCGTGGTTGAACAGAATGCCCGAGCAGCAGAACATGTTGTATGCATCGCGATACTCTTTTACTATCCAGAAGCCGTACTGTTTGGCCACAGCGTACGGAGAATAGGGGTGGAAGGGGGTGTCCTCGTTCTGTGGAACTTCCTCCACCTTGCCGTAGAGCTCGGAAGTGGAAGCCTGATAGATGCGGCACTTGTCCTTCAAACCGCATAGACGTACAGCCTCCAGCACACGGAGCACGCCTACGGCATCTACGTCGGCGGTGAATTCGGGCGAGTCGAAACTCACCTGAACGTGGCTTTGTGCAGCCAAGTTGTATATTTCGTCGGGCTGAACCTTGCTGACCACCTGAAGGATGGACATGGAGTCGCCCATGTCGGCATAGTGCAAGTGGAAATCGGGATCACCCTCAAGATGGGCGATGCGCTCTCGGTAATCAACAGAAGAACGGCGGATGGTGCCGTGCACCTCATATCCTTTTGAGAGGAGAAACTCCGAAAGATAGGAACCGTCCTGGCCGGTCACGCCGGTGATTAAAGCAACTTTTTTCATCCAATTTATTTAAATAAAAAGTTTAACAGCTTAACAGTTTAATATAAATGGTGTTTATCGATTGGAATACATATTCTCATAGTACTTCTGGTAGTCTCCCGAAGTAACGTTGTCCATCCATTCTTGGTTGTCGAGATACCACTTGACGGTCTTCTCGATGCCTTCCTCAAACTGGAGAGAGGGCTCCCAGCCCAATTCGCGTTGCAGTTTGCGCGAGTCGATGGCGTAGCGGGCATCGTGCCCCAAGCGATCGGTCACATGGGTGATGAGGTCCATATCCGGATAAGTTTCAATGGTTTCTCCGGTTTCGGTGGTTTCAAGTTTCACTCTGTCGAGAGCTTTATCCACTGTCTGAATGAGCACCTTGACGATGTCGATGTTCTTCCACTCATTGAAGCCGCCGATGTTGTAGGTCTCTGCAATTTTTCCGTTGTGGAAAATCGTGTCAATGGCGCGGGCGTGATCCTCCACATAAAGCCAATCGCGCACGTTGAGTCCTTCGCCATATACGGGGAGGGGTTTGCGGTGGCGGATGTTATTGATGAAAAGAGGAATCAGTTTCTCGGGGAACTGGTAGGGACCGTAGTTGTTGGAACAGTTGGTCACGACAGTCGGCATGCCGTAGGTATCGTGGAATGCCCGCACAAAGTGGTCGGAACTGGCCTTCGAAGCTGAATAGGGGGAATGGGGATTGTATTTCGTTGTCTCCACAAAAAAGTCTTTGCCGTAGGCTTCGTGCTGACTCTCCGACGAAGCTTTGGTCGAGAAGGGTGCAGGCACGCCCTCGGGGTTGGTGAGCTGCAAAGCTCCATATACCTCGTCGGTTGAGATGTGGTAGAAACGTTTGCCCTCGTATTTCTCGGGCAGCGATTCCCAGTACAGCTTGGCGGCTTGCAGCAGAGTGAGGGTTCCCATGACATTGGTTCGTGCAAAGGTGAACGGATCTTTGATGCTCCGATCGACATGGCTTTCAGCGGCGAGGTGGATGATACCGTCCACTTTCTTGTCCTGAATCAGCTTGTAGAAAGCGTCGAAGTCGCAGATGTCCATCTTGACAAACTCGTAGTTGGGTTTGCCTTCGACATCCTTGAGGTTGGCCAGATTGCCGGCGTAGGTGAGTTTGTCGAGGTTGATGATGTGACAGTTCGGATATTTGTTCACGAAGAGGCGTACCACATGGCTCCCGATGAACCCCGCGCCGCCGGTGATTACGATAGTGCTAAACATATTTCAAGTTTTAAGTTTCAAGTTCAAAGTTCAAAGTTACAATTCCTTTCGTCCGTCGCGCTCAATCTCGTCAATGACCTTGAGGAGATATTGCCCGTATTGATTCTTTATCATGGGCTGTGCCAGTTGCTTCATCTTGTCGGTGTCAATCCAGCCCTGACGATAGGCGATGCCTTCCAGACAGGCCACCTTCAATCCCTGACGTTTTTCTATCACCTCGATGAAGGTCGATGCTTCGGAGAGAGAGTCGTGGGTACCGGTGTCGAGCCAGGCAAAGCCGCGGCCCAAAGTTTGTACCTTGAGGTCGTTGCGCCCGAGATAGACTTGGTTCACCGTCGTGATTTCCAATTCGCCGCGAGCCGAGGGTTTGATGTTCTTCGCAATGTTGACCACGGAGTTGGGATAGAAATAGAGTCCCACCACAGCGTAGTTGGACTTTGGGCGGGCCGGTTTTTCTTCGATGGAGAGGCAATTGCCCTGAGCATCGAATTCTGCCACGCCATAGCGCTCGGGATCGTTCACCCAATAGCCGAAGACAGTGGCTTTGTTGTCCTTCTCAGCGTTGTGAACAGCTTCTTTGAGGAGGCGTGTGAAACCCATTCCGTGGAAGATGTTGTCGCCCAATACAAGGCAAACGCTGTCGTCACCCACGAACTTCTCTCCGATGATGAAGGCTTGTGCCAATCCATCGGGGGAGGGTTGTTCGGCATATTCGAAACGGACACCGTAGTCGGAACCGTCGCCCAACAGACGCTTGAACCCGGGAAGGTCGTATGGCGTCGATATAATCAAGATGTCGCGGATGCCGGCAAGCATCAGTACCGAAATGGGGTAATAAACCATTGGCTTGTCGTAGATGGGTATGAGCTGTTTGCTCACACCTTTTGTGATGGGGTAAAGGCGCGTACCGCTGCCGCCTGCCAGAACAATTCCTTTCATGAGGGGGAAACTGCTTTTTATTTGTTTATATAGACTTTTTATGCCTCGTTCGAGGTCATTTGATGCTGCAAATATACAAATATTTTTTGGATAAGACGATATAATTGCGAAAAAAAATGTTTTTTTACAGTTATTTTTGAGAAAAAGTTTGGTTTTTAAAGAAAAGTATAGTATCTTTGCACCGTATTTTCGACAAAATTAAAACATACTGCATGAAAAAATTACTTATCTCTTTGGTTTGTGCATTGACCCTTGTAACAGGAGCGACGGCACAGAGTAAATTGGACAAAATCAAGGAGTCACTGCCTCCCTTCAAGTTGGGTGCACAGGCAGGCTTCAATGTCAGCTGGTTGTCCCAGAGCGGCTTCAATTCGCATGCAGGCTTCAACTTCGGAGCTACTGCCATGTTTGATGCCGGCGACCTGATTAAAGACACCTACGTGAGAGGAAGCTTTCTCGTGAACCGCATAGGATACGACGGTCATGGTTTCACAGGCGTAAAAGAAACCGGCAACGCCTGGTATTTAGAGATTCCCGTCCGTTACGGTTACGGCTATTTGCTTAACAATGATTGGACGCTTCTCGGTGAGACAGGTCCCTATATAGCCATTGGTACCGGCGGTACGGTCAAGAGGGATATAGGTCTCGATGAAGACTATTTCGGCGGAGACGTTTACGATTTCGACCGTTTCGATTTCGGTTGGGGTTTCCATGTGGGAGCGCTCTACGATCAGCACCATCAGGTGATGTTGGGCTGGGATTTCGGTTTTGTTGACCTGAACAACAAGCAGAATATCAAGAACCGTAACTTCATGATTAGTTACGCTTACTATTTCCTCTGATGGCAGTCTTTGTTGACCTGCTTTTAGCCTACCTTGTATATTTCATTTCGAGGGTGGCCTATTGGCTGGAGAACCTGTCCTATTTTCAGGGCTTGAGTTCCGGCGACTTATGGAATATTTTCAGTGGCGGATGCTTGTTTGACACATCCGCCATCTTCTATACCAATGCCCTGTGGATTGTGATGGTGCTCTTCCCTCTGCATTGGAAGGAGACCGCTGTGTGGCACAAAGTATGCAGGTTGCTCTTCGTCATCGTCAACGGCTTGGCCTTGGTGATGAATCTTGCCGATTCGGTCTATTTCACCTACACCCTTCGTCGCAGTACCAGTACGCTTTTCAACGAATTCGGCAACGAGAACAACCTGGGGTCCATCATCGGGGTTGAACTCCTGCACCATTGGTATCTCGTCCTCTTGGCGATGGCTGTGATTTGGGGACTTTGGAAAGCCTATCGCTTTCCCTCCTTCCGACCGCGGGCAACGGTGCGCTATTATCTGACCACAACGCTTCTTCTGGCAGTGACGGTTGTTTTGGCCATCGGCGGTATTCGCGGCGGTTTCACCAAAGCCGTTCGTCCCATCACCATCAGCAATGCCAACCAATATGCCCCCAAGCCCACCGAGGCGGCTTTGGTACTGAACACGCCCTTCTCCATGATTCGCACCATCGGCAAAGATGTCTTCAAGGTGCCAGCTTACTTTGCATCCGAGGAGGAAATGGAAGCCGTCTTTACGCCTGTCCATCGTCCGATAGCTTCCGATTCCGTGACTTTCCGTCCCAAGAACGTTGTGATTCTCATTGTGGAAAGTTTCGGACGCGAGTATTTCGGGGCTTTCAACCATTGGCTCGAAGACGGCAAATACCAAGGTTATACCCCCTTCCTCGATTATTTGGTTTCCAGGAGCGTCGCTTTCCGCTATTCGTTCTGCAACGGTCGCAAGAGCATCGACGGCATGCCTTCCATTCTGGCGGGCATTCCCATGTTTGTGGAGCCTTTTATCCTCACACCGGCTTCGATGAACGACAAGACGGGCATCGCCGGCCTTCTGGGCGAGAAGGGTTACGAATCGGCATTCTTCCACGGGGCTCAGAACGGAAGTATGGGTTTCAATGCCTTCTCGGCTTCCATCGGCTTCCAGAAATATTACGGCCGTACGGAATATAACCAAGACCCCCGTTTCAACGGTGATGACGATTTCGATGGAACCTGGGCCATCTGGGACGAACCTTTCCTCCAGTTCTACAGCAAAAAGATGGACGAGATGAAAGAGCCGTTCGTAACGGCTGTGTTCACCGCCTCAAGCCATCATCCCTTCGCCATTCCCGCGCAGTACAAAGACACGTTCCCGGAGGAGGGACTGGCCATCCACAAGTGTGTGCGCTACACCGACCACGCCTTGCGGAAGTTCTTTGAGACATCAAGCCGTGCCCCATGGTTCCGCAATACGCTTTTTGTGATGACCAGCGACCACACCAACTTCAGCGACCATGCCGAGTATCAGACCGATCTCGGAGGCTTCTCGTCGCCTGTCATTTTCTATGACCCCAGCGGCGAACTCCAGCCGGCCATGGTCGATGCGGTGGCTCAGCAGATTGACATTCTGCCCACGGTGTTGGGCCTGTTGGGGTATGACAAACCGTTCCTGGCGTTCGGATGCGACCTTTTCAGCACCCCGGCACAGGACACTTGGGCCGTCAATTATCTCAACGGCATCTATCAGTACGTCAAGTGGGGTTATGTCCTTCAGTTCGACGGACAAAAAACCACGGGAATGTATTCGCTTGAGGACAGACTCATGCAACACAATCTCGTGGGACAAGTGGCCGAGCAGGCTCTCATGGAGCTGGAGCTCAAGGCCGTCATTCAGCAGTATATGATGAGGATGAAGACAAACCGGCTTCTTCCCGATGCTTCATGAGAAGTTTCTTCTCGTAGTTCTTGCCGTTGATTTCAACAAATCTCTCGTTGAATTCCTGACGGGTACGTTTCCATCTGTCGTGACTCCAAAGCCAAAACTCGGGTTGACGGCGGATGGTTTTTTCGAGTTCCCGGAAGTAGATGTCCGTGATTTCGTTTTCGGGCAGCGACTTGGGGTCTTCGGTTATAAGACGTATCTCACATTCGTAATAGCCGCGTTTCACAAACCTTACGTCCAGATAGGCAACTACTTGGTTGCGGCGGCGGGCGATGCGTTCCGTTCCCGTCAACACAGGCGTGTCGTGGTTCAGAAAGTCCGTCCAGTGGTGTATGTTGCGCCAATTGGGTTTCTGGTCTGAAATAAACCCTATCAGCATAGGCTTCTTCTCGTTAATCTTGATGATTTGTCGTATTGTGTCAGTCATCGGGATACAGACGGTATTGAACCGTTCGCGCACCTCCACAAAGAGCCGATCCATCACCTTGTTCTCCAGAGGATGGTAAATTTCAGACACCTGTCCTTTGTCCGACAGGGAAAGTGAGATGGACGATACCCATTCCCAGTTGCAATAGTGCCCCATGTAGAGACACACAGAGCGCCCCTCTTCAAAGGCTTTCTCAACGATGTCCAGACCTTTGAAGACCATGTGCTTTCGCATTTCATCGGGCGGGATGGTTCTCAGTTTGATGGTCTCCATCAGGTAGTCGCAGAACCAGTGGTAGAATCGTTTTTCGATGCGATTGATTTCATCGGCATCTTTTTCGGGGAACGACTCTGTGAGGTTCTTGTGTATCACCTTGTGCCGGTATCTTACGACTTTGGCTACAAACACATACATGCAGTCCGACAGAACCCACAGCGCCCGGAAGGGGAGCCATGAGACGAGGTGCCAGAGGCCGTTGGCAATCCAGTAGAGCAGTTTCATGATGAGGTTTTTTAAAAGAAAGGCCCTGCTTGTGTGCAGAGCCTTGTGCGGTGAGAAGTGAATATCTTACTTCTTGCGGTTGCCGTAGCGGGAGAGGAACTTGTCAACGCGACCGGCTGTATCGACGAGTTTGCTCTTACCGGTGTAGAAGGGGTGAGAAGCGCTCGTGATTTCGAGCTTTACCAGAGGATAAGTCTCGCCATCAATCTCGATGGTCTCTTTGGTTGCTACGGTCGAACGCGAAATGAACGTTACGTCATTCGACATGTCCTTGAATGCTACCGGACGATAGCTCTCGGGATGGATACCTTTCTTCATTTGTTTATTTTGGGTTTTGTGCTTTTCCCTCTTTCCAGCGGCTTCGGCTCAGCAGGAAGGTACGCCCTGCGTGGGTCTTGTACGCTCTCAATGGGACAAAGCGGTTAATATTTTGCATAAAAGCGGTGCAAAGATAATGAAAAGTTTTCTTCCGGCCAAATATTTTTGGATAAAAATGTATTCTTGAGGTGAACTTTTCCGCATTATGCGTCCGTTTTTAACCTAAAGATGGCATTTTTGGCCCTTTGGATTTGCTGTTTTTGAAAATTTTTCTTATCTTTGCAGCCACATATATAAATAATGTAAGAGACAAGAATGGTAAATCGGTTCGCATACTTGATTCGGCTGCTTGTGTTTTTCCTCTTGGTCTTCCTGTTGGGGAAAGTAGTCTTCTTCCTCTATAACGGAGGTTCGGAGACTACCGGCATTGCCGACTTTTGGGATATTGTGCGCCACGGATTCTCGCTGGACTTCTCCACGTCGCTCTATTTCGTAGCGCTCCCTTATCTGGTCATTCTGGCATCCGTCTGGCTGCGGGCATGGAACGTTCTTCGCACCGGGTTGAAAGTCTATTATGTCCTGACAGCTGTCCTTGTGGCATTGGCCATCGTGGCTGACGCTGCGCTCTATGAGTTCTGGCATTTCAAGCTGGATTCGTCCTTTTTCCAGTATCTCGATGCCACCGGCAATGCTTTCGCCAGCGTCAGCACGGCTTATATTGTGCTGCGTCTTGCCGGCGCAGCTCTTCTGGCTTTTGCGATTTACAAAGGTTTGGTATGGCTCACTCCGCGCCTTCTTCCCGGCCTCTGCATCATTCGTCGCATTGTTGCCACCATCTTATTGCTTCCGCTTCTTCCGCTCATGGTCATCGGCATTCGCGGCGGTTTGGATGTGAGCACCACCAACATCGGGCAGGTCTATTATTCCGAGAATCAGTTTCTCAACCATTCGGCTGTCAATCCTGTCTTCTCTTTCCTGTCATCGGTGGGGAAGGTGGCGCAGGCCAACGAGACCGGAGAACTCTACCGTTTCTGTGAACCGGAGGAGCTTGAAGCTTACCGAACAGAGATTTTCCCGAGGGCTGCATCCGCTCTTTCCGATACTCTTTTGCGTACCCGGCGTCCCAATATTCTGCTCGTTCTGATGGAAGGCTGTGGCGGGAGGTTTACCTATCTTTGCGGAGATACGACCACTACGCCCAATCTGTTGGCATTGTCACGCGAGGGTGTTGCCTTCGACCGTTGCTATGCCAATTCTTTCCGTACCGACCGAGGTGTCGTATGTGCCCTCAGCGGCTACGAATCGTTCCCCACGGTGAGTGTCATGAAAGTTCCCAGCAAGAGCTGCAGCCTGCCTTCGCTGGCCCGTTCGCTCAAGGAGGAAGCCGGCTATTCGGCCACGTTCATCTACGGCGGTGATGCCAACTTCACCAACATGCGCAGCTATCTGCTCTCTACAGGCTACGAAAACATCATAGCCCAGGAGGATTTCAGTGACCGCGAACGGGGTTCTTCCAAATGGGGAGTCACTGACAGTATCGTCTTTTCACGCACCCTCGACCTCTTTGTCGATGCCTCGGCAGGCGACCGGCCCGTGTTCATGACCCTGCTCACGCTTTCCAGCCATGAGCCTTGGGACGTACCGATTCATCACATTCCCGACGATGCCATGAAGAACTCCTTCTATTACCTTGATTGGTGTATAGGCAAGTTTGTGACCCGCCTCCGACAAAGTCCGGCGTGGGACAACACCCTTCTCATCTTCATGCCCGACCATGACATCGCCCTCCAAAGCAGCCGACCGACCAGCAGTCTTATTCCCTGGATTTGGTGCGGCGGAGCGCTTCGTACAAGCGGGGTCGTCAATCGTATTTGCAACCAGAGCGACCTCCCGGCAACGTTGTTGGCCCAGATGGAATTGTCTCACGAAGGTTTTGCGTTCTCGCGCAATGTGCTCAGCGATTCCTACAGCAACCCCTTGGCCGTCCACTATTTCAACAACGGTTTCTGTGTGTGGGACGAAGCCGGTTTCTCGATGTACGATTTCAATGCCGATGCCGTCATGACGGAATTGCCATCGCCCTCTGACGAACGAATCCGTCGGGGCAAGGCTGTTCTCCAGATGGTTGCCGAAGACTTCAGCAGCCGTTGATTCTTTTTTCCGCCAAATATAATTCTGCAAAATATTATTCTTTATGATTGTTTTCAACAAACCCTATTGCTCCGGTCGTGAACTCAAATACTTGGAGGAAGTGAGCCACTCGATGACGATGTCGGGCAACGGCGATTTCACCAAGAAATGCCACGCTTTCTTCGAACAGAAATACGGCTTTCGCAAGTGTCTGCTCACTACCTCGGGCACAGATGCCCTTGAGATGTGCGCCATGTTGTGTGACCTGCAGCCTGGCGATGAGGTCATCATCCCGTCCTATACATTCGTCTCTACGGCCTTGGCTTTTCTCCGCGAGAAGGCCAATGTCGTGTTTGCCGATTCGTCGGCCGAGTCCCCCAACGTTACGGCCGAAATCATCGAGCCGCTCATTACACCCCGTACACGCGTCATCGCCGTTGTCCATTATGCCGGTGTGGCCTGTGACATGGATGCCATCATGGAGTTGTCTCGCAAGCACAATCTCCTTGTGGTCGAGGATGCTGCCCATGCCATCGACTCTTACTACAAGGGACGTCCCCTCGGAAGCATCGGTCATCTGGCTGCTTTCTCGTTCCACGAGACAAAAAACATCAGTTGTGGCGAAGGCGGTATGCTGGTGGTCAACGACGAAAGGTTTGTACGCCGTTCCGAGATAATCTGGGAGAAAGGCACCAACCGCGCCGAGTTCTATCGCGGAATGGTCAACAAATACGGATGGTGCGACCTCGGCTCTTCGTTCCTGCCCTCCGAATTCAATGCAGCCTTCCTGTGGGCTCAGCTCGAACAGATGGACGACATCCAGTCCAAGCGCAAACACATTTGGGAAATCTACGACACTGTCCTGCGCGGTCACATCGATACCGCCAAACTGGCGCTGCCCGTTTTGCCCGACTATGCCACCAACAATGCCCACATGTACTACATCGTCTGTGAGTCGCTGGACTGTCGCACGCGTCTCATGCAGTATCTCAAGGACAACGGCGTACAATCCACCTTCCACTACATCCCGCTCCATTCGAGCAAATATTATGCCGACCGTTTCCATGGTGCTCCGCTGGTCAACTGCGACCGCTATGGCGACTGTCTCGTCCGTCTGCCGCTCTACTATGAACTCACCGACGAAGAGGCCGGCAAGGTGGCTCGGCTCATTCTCGAATTTGCACATAACAATTAATCTGTTTCCCAATGGAACTTTCAGTCATCAGTCCCTGCTATGGAGCGCCCACATTGCTCCGTGAACTTGTCCGTCAAATCGAGGAATCGGTCAGCCAACTGACTTCCGATTACGAAATCATCCTCGTCGAGGATTGCAGTCCCGACAACAGCCGCGAAATCATTACCGACATCTGCCGTGGCGACAAGCGTGTGAAGGGCGTTTTCCTGAGCCGCAACTTCGGACAGCAGTATGCTCTCAACGCCGGTTTCGACAGCGCTTCGGGTCGGTATGTCGCTGTGCTCGACTGTGACTTGCAGAATCCGCCTTCGTTCCTCCGTGACCTCTATCACAAAATCAGGGAAGGCTATGACATCGTCTTTGCCAGCCGTCAGGAGCGTCCCGACAATTTCTTCATGACCGAAGGTTCCCATCTCTTCAACCGTCTCATGGGCTATCTCACCGATACCCGCCAGGACGAGTCGGTAGCCGAGTTTGCCATCTACTCGCGCAAGGTGGTCGATGCCATGGCAAGCATGGGCGACTATCGCCGCTACTATCCCCTCATGGACAAATGGGTGGGCTTCCGTACGGCCAAGGTCGAAGTGCCCCACGACGCGCGCACCGACGGCAAGGAATCGTCCTACACGATGCGTAAACGTATCGGTTTGGCAGTACAGACAGCGGTGGCTTTCTCCACCAAGTCTCTTCGCCTCATCGCCTATTTCGGATTCCTCATTACCCTCATTGCCATCATTGTGGCCATCGTTCTGGTGGTCAAGACACTCGTCACCGGCATCGATGTCAGCGGCTGGGTCACCACCTTCGTTTCCATGTGGTTCATTGCCGGCATCATCATTTCCGTGCTCGGCATCATTGCCGTCTATATTGGCAATATTTTCGACGAGGTGAAACGGCGTCCTTCCTATATTGTGAGCGAAAAACTGAATTTCGATGAATCCCAAGATTAAAGCCTTTTTCTCCAATCCACACTTTTGGTGGGTATTGGGGCTTTTGGTCACGATAGCTGCCACTGCCATCGAGGTGTCCCGAGGGCGGAATACCAACTATTTCGACTACTACGATTCAACCATGATGTTCTGGAGCGGACTGTCTCCCTATACGATGGAGTACGCCCAGACCCACTACATCTATTTCCTCTACACGCCGGTCTTCAGCACCCTCTTCATGCCCATTTTTGCACTGCCCTGGTGGCTGGGTCCTTTCGTGTGGAACATTCTCAACTACGGCCTCTTTATTCTGGCTGTATGGACGCTTCCTGCGGCCTTTGCCCCCCATAGGCTGAAGATATTCCTCTTTGTCCTTTCGGTGGTGTTGCAGAGCATTTTTTGCTATCAATACAATCTGGTGGTCTGCTATCTGGCCATCCTGGCTTTCAACCTCTTGGAACGTAACCGTCCCTTCTGGGCAGTTTTGCTCATCATGCTTTCTGCCACCACCAAAATCTACGGCGCTGCCGAGTTGCTTTTGCTGTTCTGTTATCCCCGTGTATGGCGCAATTTCGGATATGCAGCCCTCTGCGGCGTGGGCTTCCTCTTGCTCCCCGCGCTCAATCCTGCGCTTCCCAGCCTGTGGGATCTCTACGTTTCTCAATTCGAGATGATTGCATCCCATCACAGTGACTCCGACTTCGTGGGCATTCTTTTCGCCCGTGGTGTCAAGTGGATTCTCTTGCCCAACTACCGTCTCGTCCAACTCGTCACGGTGGCCCTCATCTGCGGATTCTTCTTCCTGCGACGCAGCCGTTGGAACAGTCTCCTGTTCCGCACTCTGATGCTGGCCGTTCTCATGGGATTCATCATCCTCTTCAGCGACAGTCCCGAGACCCACACCTATGTCATCGCTCTCACCCCTTACGCGATGACCTTTTTCCTGATGCCTCGTCGCACTGCCTTCGACTGGGTGCTCTTTTGGCTCCTCTTTGTCAATTTCAGCATTCTCCCCACCGACGTGCTTTGTCCGGCGTGGATACATATCTTTGTCCATCGCACCTTCTGGCTCGATGTCTATTGTATGTTCATTGCCTGGGCTGTCATGTTCTGGCGGGCAGTGGGTCCCGGATTCCGTGATTCGCAAACTCCTTCGTCGGGCAGTCCCCTCGTTGGGCGTGTAGCTGTGGTGATGTTGCTCATGCTTGTGCTTCCTGCTTCCCTTTGGGCTCAGGAGGACCGCACTTTTACCGTCAACGGAGTTTCCTTCACAATGAAGCCCGTGGTCGGCGGTTCCTTCCTTATGGGAGCTGCTCCGGGCGATACGTTGGCAGATGCCGATGAATTTCCGCAACACGCCGTCCGGGTGGATGATTTCTATATGGCCGAGACGGAGGTGAGTCAGGCGTTGTGGAAAGCTGTCATGGGCAAGAACCGTTCCAAATACAAGAACGACCTTTGGCCCGCCGAGTCCATTTCCTTCGACGATGCCCATGAGTTTGTTTCCCGCCTCAACGAACTCACCGGCGCGCAGTTCCGTCTGCCCACTGAGGAAGAATGGGAGTATGCGGCACGCGGCGGAAACAGGGGAGAGCACTTCCTTTATGCAGGTTCCGACGATGTCGATTCGGTGGGCTGGAGCCTCAACGACTGGATCGATGATTGGCACAACGAAGTCCGTTCCCGTAAGCCCAACAGTCTGGGGCTTTACGACATGAGCGGCAGTGTCTGGGAATGGTGTGAGACGGTCTTCAGCGAATACTCCGCCCCCCGTGCCGATTTCTTCACGCGTGCCTTCCGTCTTCGGATGCGCATCGTGCGCGGAGGCTCCCTCGAGAACGAACCCCGCTACTTGCGTGTCTCCAACCGATATGTTCAGACCACGTGGCGACGCGAACGCACCGTCGGTATGCGTTTGGCCATGTAATATTTCCCAAGCTATGTTAGACTACGCCATTCTTGTCAATTCGTGCGATCATTACGATGACTGTTGGGACCCCTTCTTCCAACTGTGGAAGACTTATTGGCCCGACTGTCGCGGCCGGCTCTTTCTCCTTACCGAATATCGTGACTATTCGTTCTCCGGCCTCGACATCACACCCCTCAAGGTGTGCGAACGCAACAACTTTCCCCGTGACAAACGTGCCACGTGGAGCACCTGCGTGCGTTGGGCTCTCGAAGCCATTCCGCAGGATGTGGTCTTCTACGTACAGGAGGATTATTTCCTCACCGAACCCGTCCGCAACGACGAACTCGAATGTCTGCTCTCCCTCATGGAGGAACATCCCGAAATCAAGTGTCTGCATGTCACCGACTGGAACGCCCACCATTTCCATCCTTCTGCCTATGGCGAAAAGCTGTGGGAGATGGACCGCTTCCAGAACTCCCGTGTGAGCTGTCAGGCTGCTTTCTGGCGCAAGGACGAACTGCTCGCCATCCTGCGCGACCGTGAAGATGCCTGGAACTTCGAATACATGGCCACACGTCGCTCTGCTGCCTACGGTCACACCTATCTCAGCGTTGCCCACGATTGGGCTCGTCACGGAGAGTATGACCTCTTCAACTACGTTCGGACAGGCATCGAACACGGACGTTGGAAGGAGACCGTTGTTCCGCTCTTCCGTGCGCACGGCATCAAGGTCGATTTCTCGCGTCGCGGCATGTTGGCTGACTGGCACAAACCGCCCTTCCTTCGGCGTCTGCCCCGCAAACTCAAGGTTGTAGGCAAATACATCGTCAATCTCTTCGATTTGGCCGCGATTTTCCTGTCGCGCAAATAATCCCGTATCCCCATGCCGAAACAAAGGAACGCCAAACTGCCCTATTTTATAAGGAGCTTCTTCATGACCAAGGTGCCGACCCTCTTCTATCGCAAGCGCCTGGAGCGGGTCTTGGAATCTGCCCGTCAGCGCGATGACTGGGACGAAATCCTCGAGCGCGTCAACTACTACAACAAACTGTCCGTTCCCTGCACACTACCTACAGATTCGACTCTCTTGTCCGACTATTCCTACAAGACGAGTCGGCGCTATCCCTCGGTCTATTTTTTCGACAGCTATGAGTATCTCCGCTGGTTTCCGGAGACTTTCCGTTTCCGCATCCAGGGCGGCGACACCACCAATCTCTTCTCGTCGCCTACGCTCACCAAGAGCCGGCCGATAGGGGAGAACAATGCCTGTTCCGTCCTGCTCAAACTCAACCGTATCCGTCACTATCTCTACATCGATGACCCGCACAGTTTTGCCGACAAGGAGTGTCGCATTGCCTTTGCCGGTGTGGCCACCAACAATCCCAAGCGACTGGCTCTGTTCGAGAAATTCTTCGGCCATCCGCTCTTCGATCTCTACGACATCTCGCCGCGTGTCACCAACCCCGCCTGGCAGCGCGGTAAAATCTCGATAGCCGACCAGCTTCGCTATCGCTACATCATGGCCGTTGAGGGCAACGATGTGGCCACGAGTCTCAAGTGGATTATGTCGAGCAACTCCGTCGCTGTCATGCCCCGTCCTGTCTATGAGACTTGGTTCATGGAGGGATGCCTTGTGCCCGGCTATCACTATGTCGAGGTGCGTGACGATTATTCCGACCTGCTCGAAAAGATAGACTACTACGAACATCACCCCGCCGAGGCGGAAGCCATCGTGCAGCACGCCCACGAGTGGTGGCAGCAGTTCCGTGACCGGCGGCGCGAGTCTTTGATTTCTCTCCTTGTATTGGACAAATATTTCCGACTCACCGGCCAAAAAACATGAAAGAAAAAATCCTCTCCTTCTTCCGTCGTCCCTTCTTCAGCGACTACCGCACGCTCCTGGGCCTCTGGCTTCTCATGGCACTCATTGCCGCCCTCCAGAAGATGTTTGTGCCCAACAACAACTACATGATGTACCAGGCCGTCTTCTGGCACGTCTGGGAGCAGGTTTCGCTCTTTGCCCACTATCCTCTTGAGTATTGGGATGTCAACCACTACGGCCCGTTCTTCGGTCTGGTCATTGCGCCCTATGCTCTCTTGCCCTATTTCCCTGGACGTTTGCTCTGGCTCCTCACTTTGGCTTTTTCCCTGTGGTATGCCGTGCGCAAGTTGCCCCTCCGCAAGTGGCAGCATGTTTTCATCTATTGGTTTTGTGCCCACGAACTCCTCACGGCTCTCTATCGCAGCCAGTTCAATGTGGCCATCGCTGCACTCGTCATCGGAACCTTCTGGGCCATCGAACACCGGCGTGATTTCTGGGCAGCGTTCTTCATCATGGTCGGCACTTTCGTCAAACTCTACGGTATCGTCGGACTCGCCTTTTTCTTTTTCTCCAAGAACAAGCGGCAGTTCATCTTCGGTCTCGTCTTCTGGGCTGTCGTCATGTTCTGTGCCCCCATGCTCATCAGCAGTCCCGAATATGTCGTAGGGCAGTATCACGAGTGGTATGTCTGCCTCCTTGGCAAGAATGCCGAGAATCTCTTTTCCATGCAGCAGAACGTCTCCGTTTTGGGCATGATACGCAAGATTTCCGGCGTGGCCACCTATTCCGACATCTGGATACTCCTGCCTGCCTTGGCTCTTTTTGCGGCACCTTATCTGCGCATCGGACAGTATCGCCATTCGGCCTTCCGCTACACCCTGCTGGCCTCTGTCCTCATGTTCCTCGTGCTCTTCAGCACGGGCAGCGAGTCCAGCGGCTACATCACCGCTTTCATTGGCATCTGCATTTGGTATGTCGTTGCCCCGTGGAAACGTTCCTGTTGGGACATTGCCCTGCTGGTCTTTGCCTTCGTCCTCTCCAGTCTTTCGCCCAGCGACCTCTTTCCCCGTTGGCTCAAGTTGCATTACGTCTATCCCTACGCTCTCAAGGCATTTCCCGTTGCTCTCATTTGGCTCAAACTTGTCTGGGAAATGCTTACCCGCAACTATGCGAACGCTGAAAGAATAAGACCGAACTGCAATTCATGAATCGTTCACGCTATGTTATTTGACACCGTCGGAGGCATTGGATGAGGATGTCCCGGGGATTTTTTATCTCGCGAGCGAGAAGGAGAGGGTCATACCGAAGTCGGTATTGATGGTGGGATAGGAGGTGGAGATGAGGGGTGTATTGATTTGCTTGTCGTAATAGATTTGCATCTTCAGCATACGGGAGAACTGATAGTCTCCGGTGAAGCGGAAGGTCCACGCCTTGTTGCCGGATGTGGCCTGAGAGTATTGGTCCTGAATCTTGCGCAGGACAGACACCTGGTTCTTGTAAGTGACATCGAACTTGAGGTTGAGGTCGTGGTTGACAGCCGAGCCGCCTTTGCTTTTGCTGCCGAAGGCAAGTCCCACTTTCTGGCCGAAATTCTCCCACTTGTAGCCCGTGCCGACGGTGAGGTCGCGCGACACGACTTCGACCAGCTGTGCCGATGCCATATTGAGGGTAAGGCTACGAGTCTGTTTCCACTGGGCGTTGCCGGAGATATTGTTGTTGGTGGTGAAATTCACACCGATGAGGGGTGCGAACGACTCGGAGAGGGTGACGGTGGAGATGTCGAATTCGGAGGACGGAACGGGAACATCGTTGCTCACATCGAGGGTGAAACCGAGTCCGTCGGCATTCTCGGCATAGTTGGCATAGGTCGAATAGGAACCTATATTATAGGTACACGTGTAGGCGTGGGAGAGGCTGAAGGTCTTGAAGTGCTGACCCAGCCAAGGGATGAGGTTGGTGAGTCCATCATAGGTGACTTTCCAGTTGGGCAGCGCTTTCCACCAGGCGGGGAAGGCTGAGAGGGAAACGGAGGATGCATCGCCGCCCGTGTAGGCTGCCAGGAAAGCGGGTACGAGGACATCGGCCGAGTTGAGGCGGCTGTCGCCGAGAACACCCTTGTAAGGCGTACCGGCCTGCTGGGGATGGTCGGCCATGAAACCGCTCGTGGGGTAGGAGGTTCCTTCGTAGCGGGCGAGGAGACGGTTGTAGATAATCTCGCGGTTGGCGAGGAACTGCTGGAAGGCCGATGAACGGTAGTCGTCATCTGACGAAAGGCCTCCGAAGGCCGAGCCGATGCCGATGGTCGTCATCTGGAAGGAGCCGGAGCGGGTGATGGGCAGATCGGAGAACATGAACTGATGGCTCTCTTTCTCGTTGTGCTTGTGGGCACCCGAGAGGTTGATTTTGAGACCGGGAACGGGTTCGAGTACTGCGCTGTAGGTGAAGTTTTTGGTCCACGAATAGACGGCCGGAGTAGTGAGCGAATCGGAGAGAATGAGCCAGTCGTTGTCGATGGCACGGCGCGTGAAACTCTCACCGCCGTCGAAACCGAAGGCAAAGGCGAGACCGGGAGACATCGCATCGCCCGATGTCTTGTGCTGTCCAAAGGCATCGCCCACATCGGGCAGGAAGGACGGCAGATAGGTCTGTCGCTGGTAGTTGTAGCCCACCTGGACGGAACGTATCATCATCAGTCCGCGGGCCACAACCTGAAGCGATTTGTACCACCACGTATCGTCGAGCGGCGGGAGCGGCGTGACAGAGACGGTGTAGGTGAGGGCACGTGTGGTGTCTGGATTGAAGACGCGGATGGAGTTTTCATCGACTTTCTTCCACTTGAGGTTCACGGTCCGGCCGGTATGTTTCTCGCGGAAGGAGACGAGCACGCGCGAAGCCTTGAGGCTGTGTTTGAGGGTCTGTTCGCGCCCTACAAGCGGCAAGTCCTGCTTGTAGTTTTTGGGTTTCTTGGTGTTGCTTTTGTCTTCGAGTTTCCGGTCGGAATCGTTGAGTTGATTGCGTTGTCCGCGATTGCCCATTTGCGGACTGTTGCCGCGCTTGTTGTTATTGGATTGTTGGGCACCGGACTTGCGCTCCTTGAAGCGGTCGTTGGCCTTCTTGAGGAAGGCTGACTTGTTGTAGAGCGACTCGAGGTTGAAGCGTCCGTCCCACTGCCAGGTGGCGGAGTTCTGGATGGTGTTGCCGGTCGTGGTCTGCTCGTCAATCATCGTACCGCGATCCCACTGATAGGTCGCTTTGTACTTGACGGAGTTGGTGGTCCAGTCGAACCAGGGCAGGAGGTTGAGGGGCACGTTCCAAGAGGCATCGAACGACTGGTTGTAGGCCACAGGCGTGCCGAGCTTCCAAATTTGGGTCATAATGGTGTCCTTCCACCGTTCGTACTCGTCGGGATAGAGGTTTTTGTTGACGGGTACATCGGGCTCGTCGATGCGGGCGTTGGTGGCCGAACTGAAGTTGAACTTGAGCGTCTTGGTGAGGTCCCATGAGATGGACGACTGGCGCAGCCAAGTGAACGTCTTGGAATAGGTGACGGGTATCTTGTAGCCGTCGCTATAGGAATCGACGTTGCGGAGCTGCTCCTCGTGATAGGTGCGGTTGATGGCCGAGGAAAGCGAGATGGAGTTGGGCAGCCAGTTGACCTGGAACTGTTTGGAGTACTTCTCGAAGGCTTTGGACACAGCACTCGCTTTCTTCTTGTCCGCTCCGGCCTGTGCAGGATTGGACCTGTTGTTGGTCTTGGCTGCGGCTTTGGCATTGGACTTCTTGTTCTGGAAGGGAGTCCAGGGAGTGAAGTAGGGGGCGTAGCTGTAGTTGAGGGCAAACTTCCAGTTGCGGTTCTCGGAATACTCGGTGGTGGGGTCGTTCTTGAGGCTCTTGCTGAGCGAATAGGAAGTCACGAAGTTGGCGGGGTCCCAAGGTTTGGCCTTCTTGGAACGGATGTTGAACTTGACACCGGAGAGCGCGAAGTTGAAGTCCTTGGAGACGGTCTGGACGAGGGAACGGATGGAATCCTTCTCGCGGTCGGAGGCATAAGTGTCGAGGGTTTCATCGACGGTGAGATCCTCGTTGTAGGGGTCGTACTTGGGGGTGGAGACAGACTTGGAGTGCGAGTAATAGATGGGGGCAGAGAGTTTGACCTTCTCGGGCACCCAACGTCCGAGGTCGGTCTGACCCGAGACAGTGTACTGCCAGTCGGTGGTGAGTTTGCGGTCGGCGGTGCTCTGTTCGATGGAGCCGAATCCCGATGATGTGTAAGAACCCGAAGCGGCGATGGTGGCGATGTCGGAAATCTGGAGCGTGGCATTGCCGCGTGCTGCCCAACCGCCCTGTTCGTCGATGCCCCGCAGACGGAGTTCGTTGACCCATATCTTGCCCGACTTGGTGGTACGTCCGTTGTTGCGCACACCTATCATGATGACAGACACGTCGGAGAGCGTGGGATTGCCGATGACGGACATGCGGTTCTGGGGATGGTCGGGGTCGTAGGCCGAGTAGAGCGTGGTGTAGGTCACGCCGGAGAGGGCCTGCTGCTTTTGGGCATTGCGGTCCTTCTTGAGCGAGGTGAGTTTGGAGATGTCGAGGTTGATGGTGTTGGCCTCGGGCCACACTTTGAGACGGTCCTGTGCGGAGTTGTTGTTGTAGGTGCCGGGCGGAGTGAGCTGTACGGGTACTTCGTACTCGTAGTAATTGTCCTTGTAGTCGGAACCCAGGCGGATGAAGAGGGAGAGTTCGCCGGAGACGAGGGACGACGCATTGTCGGGGAGAGCCTCTCCGTGGACGAAGAGCTGGACGTTCTCATAGCGACGCATATCGAGTCCCGAGTTCTTATAGACGGCCAAAGCGTCGTGGGGTTCGAGGTCGGTGACACAGACCTGCATGGCCTGCTCGTTGAGGAGGGTCGAAGTGGACTGTCCGGGATCGACGACGCGGTCGATGCCGGGAGGGAGGACATAATTGACGGGATAGGAGCCGGCATTCTCCTCGATGTTGACGGTGGAGGTGGCCAGCGACCCGCTACCCGAGACGGCATATCCGCGATCGGCCAACGAGGAGGCTGTGTAGTTGCGCCAGTCGGAACGTACCAATTCGAGGGTGGCGAGACGGAGCACCTGTTCCTGTTCCCATCCGGTCATGTACATACGCATGAAGCGGATGGACTTGAAGTTGGAGATGGAGCCGACCTTCTTCTCGTAGCTGCGGATAGGAATCTTGAACTGATACCAACGCACGGTGGTGCGCTTTCCGTTACGCAGGGTGACGGAAGCATCGTTGACGGCCTCGATATAGTTGGTGCCCACCACCATGTCGGCGGGACGGAGGGAAACGTGATACTGATAGTAACGTTCGTACTCGTTGAGGGTATTGTCGGAGTTGATGTCCTCGACATCCGGCGTGGAGCGTGCTGCTGTCGAATAGGACTCGCCCGAGTCGGACGTGGAAGGCGAGTTGCCCTCGAGTCCTCGGAAATACTTGTAGCGGTCGAGGATGGAGGTATTGGCTTCGTCCCAGTCGGAACCTCGATAGAAATGATAGTTGTCGCCGGCAGGGTCGTTGAGCGGCGAGAAGGGGTCGTTGCGCCACCGTTCGAGTGTCTCGGACGACATCTGCGACTCGAGGGTCTGCACGTAATTGAGATAGGTGGGGAAGGTCTGTTCGTCGGAGGTGGAAAGTCCGTCGAGACCCACATCCTGAGCGGCATGAGAGGACGACGTATTGTCGAACGCATAGACGGTGGACGTGCGCCGCGAGACACGACCCCATACGGTGGTAGCCGTGTAGGCTGTATCGCCGGCTGTGGTGGAGAGACCGTTTTCGAACGATTTCATGCCGTCCTTGAGAATGTCTTCGGAAATCTCGCCGAGATTGAAGTAGAGGTCGCCTCCCTGATTGGTGCCTGCCGAGTCGAGGATGAAGGGGTCCATGAGCCAGAACTCAATGTACTCGTAGTTGGCGTTCTCGAAGTTGGTGATGTCGAACGAACGCATCATGCCGCCCCACGATTGGGCAGGCTCCTTGAGCTCACCGTCGGAGTTGAGGCTCGAGGCCGTGACGTTGTAGGGACCGCGCTGGCGGGGATAGAAAGCAAGGTTGAGCACATCGAGAATGCCGGTCTCGCCGTAGGTGAGTTCTTTGTTGGGGTAAATCTCGTCGTAGTTGACCTGACGCACGCGGTGGTCGGAGAGTTGGTCGCGGTCGTTCTTGATGTGACCGGGCGTGAGCGACGACGACTGGGACGTGAAAAGACGTTCGACTTTGTACCACGAGAGGAGGGCACGATGGGCGTTGTAGTCGGTGTTGTTGGAGAGGGAAGCCTCGGGGAAGAGCGCCGTTCCGGAGTCATCGTAGGGCGTGGAGGCCAGCTGCCAGGCGGCAGGAGAGGAGATGTCGATGGAGGATTCAGACGATTCGAAGTCGTCGATATAGACATTGCCGTCGCTCGAAATTTCGCTGCTGTGACCCGCCAGAAGCTGTGCAAACTCGGCATTGATGCTGATGTTGGAGGGCTTGGTGACATTGACCCACGGAATGGCACCGACGGCGTTGGTGAGCCACATGAAGTCCTTGTTCCACTTGAGGTTGAAGCCGTAAACGGTATTGTTGATGGGAATGTCGGACATGGAGACTTTGGTGGTGAGCGGTTTCTCGGAGAGGTTCATCACCGTAGCCCCGAACTTGAGGTTGTCGGACCAGTCGTATTGGAGGTCGAGTCCCATCATGGTCTTGCGCTGGAGCGAGAAGGTCGATTGGTCCTCGAGAGAGACGGAGACAGACGTTCCCGACTCGAGAATGGACTCATTGAGAATGGTGACTACACCCATCGTGTAATCGACCGTATAGTCTTTGTTCTCGACCAGCGTGACACCGCCGGCAGTCACTTTGACCGACCCTCGTGCCACATTCATTGCCCCGAGGTCGATTTCGGCGCCGGAGGAGGCGGAGTATTCACCCTTGAGACGGAACTTGTTCTTCTCGGCAATCTGTTCGGCAACGGTGAGTGTGGAGTCGTAGAGTTCCCGGAAACAATAGCGGTCGGCTGCCGTTTTGTCACCCAGCTTGGAGGCAAGCCACGAGCCGAAGGGTTCCACAACGGGGAAATAGATGCGTCCGGTGGAGGCATTGACGGTGTATCCCTCAACCCAGTCGAACTTGCCGTCGGAATGACTCTCGTTGGAGGCATTGAGCCGGTCGAGATTCATGACCTTGATGAGAAGGTCGGAGGCGATGGCGGGTTCGTTGATATAGTTGCTATAGACGCCGAGGGTGTCGCTCATGTACTGCACCTGCATGGTGAAGGCGGTCGATTTGAGCGAAGAGGCCCCGATGTAGTAAACATTCTTCATCATCAAGTCCCAAGTGGGCACGGCGGGATTGCCGGCGGTGGACTTGAGGAGTTTGAGCATCAGGGTCTGGTTGGTGGATGACGAATTGTCGGTCGAGAATTCGCCCACCTGATAGGTCTTGCCTCCTTTGGTGTATTGGTAGGCAACGGCCAACACCATATCGTCGTCGAGACGCGACTTGAGCGAGATGTAGCCGAGCGAGGTGTTGAGGATATATTCCGAAGAGGAGAGCAGGCGGGCCGACTCTATCTTCTCGTAGTCGGTGCCGCCCGTGATGCCGTAGGCCGATTCGAGGGGAGCGAGCACGGTGGCCACGTTGGAGATGTCGCGCACCCCGCTGTAGGAGCCGGTGATTTCGCTGTAGAGCGAGTTGGCTTTGCTCTCGGGATAGCCCGATGCGGACGAGGAAGTCCAGTGGGGATTGTGGATGTGGCTTCCCGTCTCGGCGAGGTCCATCCACGCGAGGATGTTGCGGGCCTCGTCGTAGTTGGATTTCTTGTTGGTGACCCAGACTTCAATCTTGGTGATTTGGATACCTGTGGAGACGAGCGGCAGCTGCGACATCCATGCATCGTAGTTGTCGCGGAAATATTGCGAGAGGAAGAAGTGACGGTTCTCGTCGTAGGCTGTGGCTTGTATCTCATAGACCTTGGAGGTAACGCCGCCCTTGGAGCCTACGGTCTTGGACGAAGACTCCTGTTTGGCGAGAAGAGCGGTGACGTTGAGTTTGCCGAACTTGAGGCCGGCCTTGACACCGAAGAGAGCCGTTCCGCCCGAGATGAGGGAGTTGCCTGTGGTCATCGAGACATTGCCGGCCTCGAGATTCTGGATGATGTCGTCCTCCTCACCGCCGAAAGCGAGTTTGAACTTGTTGGCATCGAAGTCGAAGGTGGCTTCGGTATTGTAGTTGAGGTCGAAACTCATCTTGGTACCCACTTTGGCGTTCATGTTGAGCTGGATGTTCTCGTCGAAATCCATCGTGAACTGGTCGCGGGCACGTTCGGAGAGTGTGGGATTGTCTATCTGGTTGCGTTTCAGGCCGAGGGAGATGGAAGCCGAACCCTGGGTCTTGACTCGGAGACCGCCCTTGCCGAAGATTTTTTCGGCGGGACCGAGCGAGAACTGCATGTCGAGGAGGTCGAATTCGCCGCTCTGTCCGTTGTTGACGGCTTCCTCATAGGCCTTGCGGTTGAGGTCTCGGAAATAGGCCGCACGCACCGAACGCTCGGAATAGTCCATATATTCGGAACGCGACATGGGGATGCCGTAGTCGAGATTCTGATTGCCAATGCGGGTGTGAACCACATAGCGGTCGTTCTTGTAATCATACTCTATCTCCTGCCGGATATTGTCGGGTGTCTTGAGGTCAACGGGATGGGTGCGCTGGAGATCCTGGGGTGTCTCGGCTACGGTCTTGGCGGTGCCGTAACGCGAGAGCGAATCGTCCGACGCAGGCGCTTCTGCAGCGAACGAAGGGTCACCCGAGCGGGCAGGCGTGTAGCCATAAACTCCGCCCAAAGCGAGCAGAGCCACAACGGCCAAAGCCACCGACGGACGCACCGCCGAAGCGAGACGCGAGGAAGAGAGAAACGTATATAAAAAGTGAATGAATTTCATATTTACCACCTATATAACGCACCCGCGGGCGTTTTATTGTGTGACGGTGGAAGTAATCGTGCCTGAAGCGAGTTGTGTTTCGAGGGTTGCCCCCTCGGTTATCTCCTCGGGTGAAGTGATAACGCGCCCGTTGGAGCGTGTGACGGAAAAGCCGCGACGGAGGATATGTTCGGGCTGAACCAGAGCAATGAGGTCATTGAGGTGGGTGAGGGCGGTGAATGCGTTTTGAAGCCTCTGGGAGGGCAGGAGACGGAGCCGTTCGCCGGTAATGGCGAGCTGCTGCCGAAGCGGAGTAATCTTGGCGGCCCGGAGGGAAGCGAGAGAGAGTGTGGCCTGGGTGAGACGGAGCTGATGGTCCCGCAGCCGGGAATTGACCCCCTCCAGAAGATTGTCCTGAAGCGTACCGACCAGCGCGAGCTGATCGCCCATGACATCGATGAGCAGAGCCGCAGCTGCCGTAGGTGTTTTGACACTGGTATGGGCCACCGCATCGAGCACAGTGGTGTCGCGTTCGTGGCCGATGCCGGTGACGACGGGGAGGGGGAAGTTGGCGATATTGACGGCGATGTCGTAGCTGTCGAACGATGCAAGATCGAAGGTGGCACCGCCTCCGCGAATGATGACCACCACGTCGAAGAGGTCACAGTGGTCATAGATGCGGTTGAGGGCCTCAATGACCGACGATTCGGTGAGCGCGCCCTGCATCACGGCGGGGAAGAGATGAATGTAGAAGGGAATGCCCCACTGGTTGTTGTTGAGCTGTTGGCAGAAGTCGCCGTAGCCGGCTGCTCCTTTGGCCGAGATGACAGCCACACGGCGGGGCAGTGTGGGGAAGGGCACCTGCCGGTTCATGTCAATCATGCCTTCCTCGGTGAGCCGGCGTATGATTTCCTGTCGGCGCCGCGCCATTTCTCCCAGCGTGTAGGTCGGGTCGATATCCCAAACGATGAGACTGAGTCCGTAGGCGGGACTGAAATTGGTATTCACCTTGACGAGCACCTTGAGGCCGGGCTGAAGCGTCTGTCCTGTGGCCTGTTCGAAAGCATCCCGAATGAGCCAGAAATTGCGAGCCCAGATGATGCCTTTACACTGGGCCAAGAGTTTTCCTGTATTGGCATCCTTCTCGACGAACGTGAGGTAACAGTGTCCGTTGGCATTGCGGTGCACATCGGAAAGTTCCGCCCGAAGCCACACCGAATCGGCCATCGAGGAGGCAATGGCCTCGGCGATGCGGTTCATAAGTGCAGAAAGGGAGAGCGAGTCGCTCATTGGAGACAGGAAGCGGAAAGGTGGAGGGTTGGGGAATTAAAGGGCCTTGAGGGCGTGAATGGTTGCGATGGGGTCGTCGGAGCGGAAGATGGAGTGTCCGGCCACGAGGATGTCGGCACCGGCCTCCTTGAGGAGGGCACCCGTTTCGAGATTGACACCTCCGTCACATTCGATGACAGCCTTTGACTTCGACTGGATAATCATCGACTTGAGGCGGCGCACTTTGTCCACCATCGAAGGAATGAATGTCTGTCCGCCGAAGCCGGGATTGACAGTCATGATGAGGACCATATCGACATCGCAGATGACCTCTTCGAGCATCATGACGGGTGTGCCGGGAT
>CALBPV010000120.1 GCA_937899265.1 uncultured Bacteroidales bacterium | reverse complement strand
AAATGGGGGTAAAATGGCCTCAAATGTTAAAATAATGGCCTCAAATGTTAATTGCTAACCGGGAAATTTGGCAAGCGTCAAAAATTTTCCGTATCTTTGCATCGTAAAATTTAAGTTTTACGCACCACGCTCTCCCGAAACCGTCTTAACTCCAAATTTTTACCATGAACTTCCTCACTACCCTCCGGCTTAACGCCATCATTTTACATTTCGTCCGCCTTCTGGCAAAGTCAAACATTCTGCTTTCTGCCTCATATAAGGCAGACCGGATATTTTATCCCTCGCATCGCACAAAATCTGTGAGCCCCAAGTATTTTGCGACGACGCTAACGGAATCCGATGGAATCTCCGCATTTATTCTTCGACTTGCCGACGAACGTCCGGCGACAAAAACGCCCCGAGCCATAGAGAATGACCCGGGGAGAGTAAAGGGAGCAGAAGGATACCCTTTTTTAGAACTCGCAGTTGTTGGGGGTGCGGGGGAAGGGTATCACATCGCGAATGTTCTGCATACCGGTGACGAAGAGGAGCAAACGTTCGAAACCAAGGCCGAAGCCGGCATGGGGACACGAGCCGTACTTGCGGGTATCGAGATACCAGCTGTAGAGATTCTTGTCCATACCGCGCCGTTCGATTTCGGCAATGAGCTTCTCCCCGCTCTCCTCACGCACGCTGCCTCCGATGATTTCGCCGATACGTGGGAAAAGCACATCGGTGCCCTGCATGGTACGGCCGTCCTCGTTCTTCTTCATGTAGAAGGCTTTGATTTCGGCGGGATAGTCGTTGAGGATGACGGGACGTTTGAAGTGCTGCTCCACGAGATAACGTTCGTGCTCGGAAGCCAAGTCCATACCCCAGCCGGTGACGGGGAATTCGAACTTGTGGCCGTTCTGCTGAGCCTCCTGGAGAATCTGAATGCCCTCGGTGTAGGACAGCCGGACGAAATCCTCGCTCACAACGCCGTTGAGCGTATCGAGCAGAGTCTTGTCAATCATCTTGTTGAGAAACTCGAGGTCGTCGGCACAGTTGGTGAGTGCCCAACGGACGCAGTACTTGATGAAGTCCTCCTCGAGATCCATCAGTTCGGTTTTGTCCATGAAAGCCACTTCGGGCTCTATCATCCAGAACTCGGCCAGATGGCGGGGAGTATTGGAATTCTCGGCACGGAACGTGGGGCCGAACGTATAGATGGCACCCAAAGCCGTAGCTCCGAGTTCGCCCTCGAGCTGACCGGAAACGGTGAGGTTGGCTTTCTTGCCGAAGAAGTCGCGGTCGTAGGCCACTTCACCTCCCTGCTTGGCTATGCGGTCGAGGTCGAGCGTGGTGACCTGGAACATCTCCCCTGCGCCCTCGGCGTCGCTGGCCGTGATGAGCGGAGTGTGGAAATAGTAGAAACCGTGCTCGTGGAAATAGGTATGGATGGCCATCGCCATATTGTGGCGGATACGCATCACAGCGCCGAACGTGTTGGTACGCAGGCGAAGATGGGCAAACTGGCGCATATACTCGAACGTCTGACCCTTCTTCTGCATGGGATAGTCGGAGGGACATTCGCCGTAGAGTTCGATGGCCGAAGCCTGTATCTCGGAAGTCTGACCGGCGCCCTGACTCTCGACGAGAATGCCTTGGGCACAAATACATGCACCTGTGGTGATATTCTTCAGGAGGTTGGTATCAAACTTGGACGGATCGACCACAATCTGGATATTCTTGATGGTGGAACCGTCGTTGAGAGCGATGAAGTCAACCGCCTTGGACGAACGGTGGGTTCTCACCCAACCCTTGACGACAATCTCACTGCCGTAGTCGGTGCGCCGTAGCGCGTCTATAATCTTGGTACGTTTCATCGTAATGGGCAGTATAGATTATTCGAAAGCACCCATCTTGAGCATGTTGACCTCCTGCTGGGTGAGGTGACGCCAACGTCCGCGAGGCAGGTTCTTCTTGGTGAGACCGGCGAAATAGACGCGGTCGAGTTTGACAACGCGATAGCCGAGGTGCTCGAAGATACGGCGTACGATACGGTTCTTGCCCGAGTGAATCTCAATACCCACCTGGTTCTTGTCTGTCTCGCTTGCATAAGCAATGGCGTCGGCGTGGATGGCACCGTCCTCGAGTTCGATGCCTGCGGCAATCTTGGCGAGGTCTTCCTGAGCCACATCGTGGTCGAGCCAAACGTGGTAGATTTTCTTCTTGACATACTTGGGATGGGTGAGCTTGGAGGCGAGGTCGCCGTCGTTGGTAAGCAGAAGCACACCCGTCGTATTGCGGTCGAGACGGCCTACGGGATAGATACGTTCGGGAGCGGCATTGCGCACGAGGTCGAGCACCGTTTGACGACCCTGGGGATCGTCGCTTGTGGTAACGGTATCCTTGGGTTTGTTGAGCAGCACGTAAATCTTGCGCTCGAGCGAAACGGGATGTCCGTTGAACTCAATCTGGTCCTTGCGGGTCACTTTGGTACCCAATTCGGTCACCACATTGCCGTTCACCGAGACGTTGCCCTCGGTGATGTGCTGGTCGGCCTCACGGCGCGAGCAGATGCCGGCATTGGCGAGGAACTTGTTGAGACGGATTTCCTCATTCGGATCGATGATGGTGTCGATGTAGTTGGGCACCTCGGGAACGAAATTGCGTTTCTGCTTGGGAGCTTTCTTGGCGGGACGACCCGGACGGCCTGCAAAAGGCTGCTGACCGTAGCCTCCCTGCTGGGGACGACCGTAGCCTCCCTGCTGATAACCGCCCTGAGGACGACCGTAACCGCCCTGCTGATAGCCACCCTGCTGACGGCCGTATGCACCCTGGGGACGCTGCTGATAGCCACCCTGCTGACGGCCGTATGCGCCCTGGGGACGCTGCTGATAACCGCCCTGCTGACGGCCGTAACCGCCCTGGGGACGCTGCTGATAGCCACCCTGCTGACGACCGTAGCCTCCTTGGGGACGAGGCTGGTAGCCCTGTTTGGGACGACCCTGATAGCCGCCGTAGGCAGGACGCTGCTGATCGTAGTGCTGTTCAGCCTGGGGTGCGCCTTCTTGAGGCGCTGCATTGTCGGTTGTATTGTCGGAGCCTTCTACAGGCTGCTGGGCAAACGAGCGATAGGAATGGGGGGCGGCAGGACGCTGATAGTTCTGTCCGTCCTCATAGCGGCGATAGCCTTGCTGACGCTGATAACCGCCCTGATAAGAGGGACGCTGATAGCCTCCGGCGTATGTATCGCGCTGGGCGAAAGGATCGCGGCCATAGGATACATCGCGCGACGAGCCGTAGGCGGGACGAGTGTAGTTTTCGTCGTGGAGACGCGATTCGCCGATGCGGGGGCGACGGCGGGGTGTCGATTCTCCTTCGGGGTTTGCAGCCTCATTGTTCGGCTGCTGGGGATTCAATTCTTCTTCCATAGTTTTGTTGAGAGTGAAAAATTAAATGAATACTTGAAATAAAATGATTATATATGAATAATGTACAGGCCTCGCGGCCTTTCTGAGGATTTACATACCTATATAAGTGGCGGGTGTGATGGCGTGGAGTTCGGCCTTGACGGCATCGCTCACGTTGAGTCCGTCGATGAACTGTGAAATCGTCTCGGGCGTCATTCCGGTGTTGACGCGGGTGAGTGCCTTGAGCGTTTCGTAGGGTTTGGGATAACCTTCGCGACGCAGGATGGTCTGGATGGCTTCGGCGACGACGGCCCAAGAATGTTCCAGGTCGGCATCTATGGCAGGACGGTTGAGCAGAAGTTTCTTCAATCCCTTGAGGGTGGAAGCCAGCGCTATGAGCATGTGACCGAGCGGCACACCCACATTGCGGAGCACTGTCGAGTCGGTCAAGTCACGCTGCAAACGCGAGATGGGGAGTTTCTGTGCCAGATGGTCGAGAATGGCGTTGGCGATGCCGAGATTGCCTTCGGAATTTTCGTAGTCGATGGGATTGACTTTGTGGGGCATAGCCGACGAACCGACCTCCCCTGCCTTGATTTGCTGTTTGAAATATTCCATCGAGATGTACTGCCAGAAGTCCTTGTCGAGGTCCATGAGGATGACGTTGATGCGGCGCAGGGCATCGAAGAGAGCTGCCAGATTGTCATAGTTGGAAATCTGGGTAGTCCATTCTTCGCGCTGAATACCGAGACATTCGGACAGGAAGCGGTTGCCGAATTCGCGCCAGTCGCGGTCGGGATAAGCCACATGGTGGGCATTGAAATTGCCCGTAGCACCGCCGAACTTGCCCGAGACGGGCACCTCGCGCAGAAGACGAGCCTGCTGTTCGAGACGATAGACAAAGACCTGCACCTCTTTGCCCAGACGTGTGGGCGAAGCTGGCTGACCGTGAGTGCGGGCCAACATCGGGATGTCCTTCCACTCTTCGGCATACTGACGGAGCAGGGCGATAACCTCCTCCAAAGCAGGCAGATAGACCTCGTGGACCGCTTCTTTGACCGACATGGGGACGGCCGTGTTGTTGATGTCCTGAGAGGTGAGACCGAAGTGGATGAATTCTTTATAGGATTCGAGGCCGAGACGGTCGAATTCCTCCTTGAGGAGATATTCGATGGCCTTGACATCGTGGTTGGTGACAGATTCGATTTCTTTGACGCGCTGAGCTTCTGCGACCGTGAAGTTGCGATAGATGTCGCGCAACGCTTCTTTGCGGTCTGCCGGGAACAAGGCCAACTGAGGCAAAGGCAGTTCCGTGAGGGCAATGAAATACTCCACCTCCACCCTCACGCGATAACGCATGAGAGCATATTCGGAGAAATAGTCGGCGAGGGGTTCCGTCCGGGAATGATAACGTCCGTCGATGGGTGATACTGCAGTAAGGGGTGATAATGTCATCGTCGAGTGATGTTAGTCTGTCGTGTCAGGTCATTCTTTCCAAATGCGCACACCCACGTTCACATGAATGGATGAGAGGCGCGAGTCGCTGTTGTCAATCACATTGGGGAAAGCTCCGATTTGCCAAGTGACCGAGGTGGCCAGATGTTTCCAGTCGAAACCGACACCCACTTGCGGACCGATATCCCACTTGTTGAAATAGTCGTCTGTACTGACGGCAACATCGATATGGAACCCGGCGTTGATGCTGAAACGGGTGTAGTAGTTGACCGGGAAGAAATAGCGGGCCATCCCCTGGAGGGAGAGGTAGGAAGCTTTGAGGCCGGTCTCCTCCACCAGAACGGGACCATAACCCAGTCCTCCGTCGTAGTAGGTATCCAATTCTCCGCCCTTCTCCACAAAACTGAGGCCCGATTGGATGCCCCATTTTTTGGAGAGCGCATGATCGTAGAGGAAACCCATGTTCCAGGAATTATGTGTATTTTTGGTCTCGGCCGAACGTCCGAACTTGGTAGTTGAGAGAGTATAGTCGGAAACGGAAAGCCAAGAATGGGAGTAGCCGGCAGTGAATGTGAACGAAGCACCGTAGAAATAATTGGCCTTGCGAGCCTCTTGGCGCTGCTGGGCACGTTTGGAGAATTTCTGGCCGAAAACCGGAGCTACGCTAAGCAATCCTATGGATAAGAGGAGAAGACGACGCAACACGACGATGTATTAACCTATATATAATATAATAATGTGTATAAAACAAACGCAGAGAGATACCTCTCTGCTCCGCCACTCACGCGGCGAAGCAAAGGGGTTGTTTCCGGAACGGCTGTTTTTACTTGCCGCCAATCTTGTCGGCACTCTTGCCGCCGAGCACAACAAGGATGATGCTGGCCAAAGCGAGTACGAGGCTAATGCCGAGAATGATGTGATTCATGTCGGCATCCTGAAGGAGGCCCGTGAAAAACGAAACAGCCAGAATTGCGACTGTAATAATCAGGAGGAAAACACCTCCGTACAATTTCAGAGTTCTCATAATTTTATATCAACTTTGTTATTGGTTTTGCCATTTGGCGTTGAATTTTGATGCAAATATCGCATTTTTTTTGGTAATATAAGCATAAAAAATCAAAAAAATGCATTTTAAGTCGAAAATTTAATGTATCTTTGCATCGTTTGATTCAAAACAGCTCAATTTTTTGCAAAAAATGAAGGTTTTAATATTCATTTACGAGTGGTGCATCTTCGCGCCGATATTTATCGTTCTTTCGATTATTGCCTCTTTGATGACCATAATAGGGTGCAAAATCGGCAACCGTGATTTCTGGGGTTATTGGCCGGCTCACTACTGGGCAAAGCTGACCTGCCTGATGTGTTTCTGTCCGGTCACGGTGGAGGGTTGCGAAAACATCGACCCGAAGACCTCCTGCATTTTCGTGGCCAACCACCAGAGTGCGTTCGACATCTTCTCTATTTACGGCTATTTGCCCCACAACTTCAAGTGGTTGCTCCGTAAGGAGATACACGGCATCTTCCTTGTCGGGCCGGCCTGCTCTGCTGCCGGTCACATCTGGGTCGATGCGCACGGTTCGTCAGGCTTGCTCTCGACCATGAAGCAATGTCTCAGCACCCTCCATCACGGCATGTCGCTTGTAGTCTTCCCCGAGGGCACACGCACCAAGACCGGCAAATTGGGTCGTTGGAAGAAAGGCGCCTTCGAATTGGCTGCTTTGGTGAAACTGCCCGTAGTGCCGCTCACCATCGAAAATGCCTACGACATCATGCCCAAGGGAACCCTCGTATTCCATCCCCGCCGCCTCAAAATCACCATCCACAAGCCTCTGGACCCCATCACGAAAGCTGAGGGCAAGGAAGCCGGCATCGAACGTCTGATGAAGGATTCGCGGGCCGTGATAGCCAAACAACTCGGTGAGGAATGACCGTACCCGAACGTTTGCAGCTCTTCCTCGAAGCGCAGGAAATCAACGCCTACAGGGTCAACAAACAGGCAGGACTGAGCAAAGGTCTCCTCACCAAAGCGCTCCAGGGGCGAAAAGGTCTCTCCTCGCAAAGTCTCGAACAGATACTCCTCGCCTATCCCGACCTGGATGCCGACTGGCTGATGACGGGACGCGGTGAGATGATACGCAAAGAGAAACCGGCAGCAACCGCAGCTTCTCCCCTGCCCGAAGACCTCGAAAGGTCGCTCTACAGAGTCCTCGTTTGGCATCTCGTCCTGCAGGACAAATACACCGATACGCATGACGAACTCGACCGGCTGATAGCCCTTCTGGACGAAACCGGCGAACGGCTCACATCGCTCAAAAACCAACTTGCGACCATCCGCTCGCTTATCGAAACGCAGTGGGAGCTACAACCCTCGGAGGACGGCATTTGGCGCACAAGCCTCAAAATAGCTGCCGGAGACGACGGAAACACTCCGCCCGTGCAGCTCAAAGAGCTGGAGGACCTCACGGAAAGATTGCGGAAATATCTGGTTCCGTAAGAGATTCAACAGACGATGAAAAGATTGTGAAGAAGATAAAAAATACTCCCGGAGAGAAATCCTCGGGAGCGTTTTTTTTCCAAATCGGTCACATTGGAGATGTGGGATAAATATCCTTTGCGGGTAAAGACCAGAAAGGGCTGGACGTGGAATCAGGAGTTTTCTCTGATGGCATCGAGGTCGTTGACAATGATGCGCCGTCCGTCCATTTTGATGATGCCTTCCTTCTCGAACGCGGACAGCGTGCGTATGGCATTGGAGGTGGTCATGTTGGAGAGCGCAGCTATTTCTTCGCGCGAAAGATAGGCACTCACTGTTTTTCCGTCACTCTCCCAGCCGTATTTGTCGATAAGGAAGAGCAGCGCGTCGGACAGTCGGGCGCGGATGTGTTTCTGGGTGAGGCTCACCGTACGTTCGTCGGAAGCACCGAGATCGACACTGAGTGCCCGGATGAAGTACATCGCAAGACGGGCATTCTGCGTGGTGATGAGCTCTATCAGTTTCATCGGAATCAAGGCCGCAATGGTGTGGTCGATGGCGACAGCTGTAGTGCTGTGGACCTGTGAGGCGAAATAACTGCGATAGCCGAAAAACTCACATGTGCGCAGCATACGGATAATTTGCATGCGTCCGCCCGCACCGGCTTTTTCGAGTTTGACGCGTCCGCGAAGGATACAGACCAGATAGTTCGACCCGTCCCCCACTTGATAGATGGCTTCTCCTTTTTCATAGACGCGGTGTTCGGCTTCGTCGAGCATCAGTTCCTGCTGTTCGATGGTCAGGAATTTCCATATATCCTCGAGACCCATCTGGAGCGTGACACCCGTTGCGGTTTTCTTTTTTGTTGCAGCCATTTTGTGATATTAAGCGATATTTATTAATGATTTCAAGAGTGCATCACCAGGTGAAACTGAGTCCTAACATCGACGTTTCCTTCATTTGCCAGTTGTCGCTGTCGGTACTGTCGTCAAATCGGGGGTAGAGATACAGCTGGGCCGAGAAGATGTCGGAAAGTTTGAGCGAGAAGGTGTTCTCGAATTCTCCGAGCACAGATTCGTAACTGGTGAAGATATAGAGACGCGAACTCCACTGGAATTTCTTGGAGAACTTCCAGACGAGTTTGCTTGTGAGTGCTGCACCGAACTGATTGAGCGAACGGTGGTTTTCGTCGATGCCGTAGGATGTCACCGTCACACGCTCGGGTTGCTGGATGTACTTGAGGTTGTAGGACAGCGGAGCCAGCATGAGCGAGAAGACAGCACCCTTGTCCTTGGACGTGAAGCTGTAGTCCATACCCAAGCCGACATTCACTTCGAGCGGAGCCAGAAACGTGGAAGTCATAACGCTGGAGTTGGCTTTATAGTACTCGAACACAGGCGTTTTGGCATAGAGGTTGGCCGAATAGTACCATTTCTTCCACGCCTTATAGCCGTACTTCATATTGAGGGTGAACAGATTGTCGTTCACTCTCATCGGGTGGACGGTGTCCGTCTTGGTGTAATAGGCCGACAGTTTGAGTTCGACAACCGTCTCGAACGTTGTGATTTTGTTCTCGTCGTAGCGGGAAATGTCCAGAACATGGTCGGTGAACAGCGTCATGTTGTTCTCTCCGCCCTTGTACCAATTGTCCGACAGCGAGGTCTGGGTCATCTGCAGCTGAGTCGTTCCCTTCCAATGCCACTTGTCGGCATGAATCTTGGGAATGTCCGTTGCCTGGGCATAATTGAGCTGGACGTTGTCCCGTATCTCGATTTGCTGGTTGCTCAAGAGACCCTTTTTGGTGATGCGCTTGCGTTCGTAGGGTATTTTGGTGCGATTGCCCCGGGACAGTTTCATTTCGCGCAGGTGGGCGGTCTCATAGTTGTAGGCAGTCCATTGGCGCAGGCGGGTGTAATCCAGCTGCCGCTGGAAAAGATTCTCCTCTCCTGTCTTGTCGCTGTTGGCCAATTCCGATACCGTAACCGCAGGATTGCGGGGCACCTCTCCGCTGACGACGAGCGGAATCCGATAGGAAGGTTGAGCGTAGGCAACCTCTTCGTCGTAGGGCAACGTTCTCACCTGAGCCATCAGCGAATCGACCAAATGCTGGAGATGGGCCAATTCGAAAGCGCGCGCCATAACGGCGGTATCCACCGGCTGGAAAGGATATTGAAGGCGCCAAGACCGGGTCAATGCCTGATAGCCGTTCTCTATCGATGCCACCGAGTCTCTCACAAATGTTTCGCGTATGCGACGGGAGGCCTCTTCGACCGAATCGCGAAGAGCTTCGATGCGCGCAGAATCCGAAAGAGCCCGGAGGCGAGTAGGGTCAGAAAGGGCTGCAATGCTGTCTGAAACCATCAACCGGGAAGTATCCTGCGCTAAACCAAGCGTGTCCTGCGCCCGAAGGCTCAAGGCAGCAAAGCCGATGAGAATACCTGCAATCAATGTGACGGGACGCATGATATTATATCGTGGATTTTGGTTGTGTCTGATTACCAAATGCTGGGAGGAATGGGACGACAATTGTAGTTGGAAGCCATTATCTGGCCGTAAGCACCCGCAGAACGCAACGCCACAAGGTCGCCGCGACGCGCCGTGGGCAGCAGTTCGTTCTCGCCGAAACAATCTGACGACTCGCAGATGGGACCCACAACGTCGTAACGTGTCACTTCGGACGAATCGGACGTGAGCACCTCGATTTTGTGGTGAGCCTGGTAGAGCGCCGGACGAATCAAATCGCTCATGCCGGCATCGAGAATCATGAACTTCTTGTTGACTCCCTCCTTTATATATAATACGCGCGCGATGAGAGAGCCGCATTGACAGACCACCGAACGTCCCAATTCAAAATGCAATTCCTGGCCTTCACGCAGACGCAGATGGTCGGCATAGATGGCGAAAAAGTCTGCAAAGTCCGGAATGGGATTTTCGTCGGGAGCATCGTAGTCGCAGCCCAAGCCTCCGCCCACGTTGATGGTTCGCAGTCGGATACCCTGGGCTTCCACTTCGTCCTGGAGCTTGTTGATGCGGGCGCACAGCATCGTGAACGGGTCGAGCTTCAAGAGCTGCGAACCGATGTGGAAATGAAGGCCGATGAGCGTGACGTGAGAAAGCGTCTTGATTTTGGCGATGACCGAAGGCAGCATCTCCATCGCAATGCCGAATTTGTTTTCCGACAGTCCGGTAGTGATGTATTTGTGGGTGTGGGCATCGACATTGGGGTTGACTCGAAGCGCCACCCTTGCCGTTGTGCCGGCCTCTGCGGCCAGTTGGTCAATCACTTCGAGTTCGGCCACACTTTCGACGTTGAAGCACGCAATTCCCTGTTCGAGGCCCAGCCTAATTTCCCAATCGCTCTTCCCCACGCCTGCATAGACGATTTTGTCGGGTTGGAAACCGGCTTTGAGACAAGCCTGTATCTCCCATCCGCTCACGCAGTCGCATCCCAACCCGCTTTGTCGTACTATTTCCAGCAGGGTCGAGTCCACATTGGCTTTCACAGCATAGTGGACGCGGAAGGCAGGATAGCGCGAGGCTTCCTTGTTGATGGTATCGAGGGTGGCTTCCAGCAGACGGCGGTCGTAGTAGTAGAACGGAGTCTGCAATGTCCGGAATTTGGAAACGGGAAAATTCATCGTCCTGGAGGGGAATAAAGCGCTTTATTTGAAAAGATGCTCGGAAAGGAGGCGCAGGGCGCGTTCCTTGTCTTCCTTGCGTATGAGAATGGAGATGTTGTAGTTCGAACCGCCGTAGCTAATCATACGGACGGGAATGTCCTTGAGGGCTTCGACCACAGAGCTTTCGAATCCGAGGTTGTCCCACTCCATGTCGCCTACAACGCAGATGATGACCAGGTTCTTATCGACCGTCACAGAGCCGAATTTCTTGAGCTCGGTGACGATTTCGTCGAGTTTGTTCTCCTTGTCGATGGTGAGCGAAACGCCTACCTCCGATGTGGTAACGAGATCGACGGGAGTCTTGAAGTCCTCGAACACCTCGAAAACTTTGCGCATGAAGCCGTAAGCCATCAACATGCGCGAAGACTTGATTTTGATGGAGACGATGCCGTCTTTGGCGGCAACAGCCTTGATTTTGTCTTTCTCCGTCTGGTTGCTGATGGTGGTGCCGGGAGCTTCGGGCTGCATGGTGTTGAGCAGACGCACGGGAATGTTGTACATGCGGGCGGGCGTGATGCAGGTGGGGTGAAGTATCTTGGCTCCAAAGTAAGCCAACTCGGCGGCTTCGTCGAAATTGAGCATTCTCACGGGCTTGGTGTTCTCCACATAACGGGGATCGTTGTTGTGCATGCCGTCGATGTCGGTCCATATCTGGATTTCCTCGGCACGGATGGCTGCTCCGATGATGGATGCCGAGTAGTCGGAACCTCCGCGCTGGAGGTTGTCGATTTCGCCGTAGGCATTGCGGCAGATGAACCCCTGGGTGATATAAATCAGTTCGTCCGAATCGGCTTCGAGTTTGGCTTTGATGTTCTCTTCGATGAACTTGAAGTCGGGCTCGCAGTTCTTGTCTATACGCATGAAGTCGAGAGCAGGAACAAAAGCGGCCTTCACTCCCTGCTGGAGCAGATAGCGGTACATCATGTTGGTGCTCATCAATTCGCCCTGGGCCACCACGCAACGCTCTTCGAAGATGGTGAAGGGACGGTTGGCGAACGAACGGAGATAGTCGAGGATGCCGTGTATCGTTTCGAGACAGTCCTTCTTGAGGTCGGCATCGGTGAAAAGTTCGTCGATGACACCTTCGTATTTGTTCTGGAGGCGGTTGATTACGTCGGAAGCACCTACGGCGTTCTCCAGACGGAAATAATCAGCTATTTCGAGAAGGGTGTTGGTTGTGCCGGACATGGCCGAAAGCACAACGACCTTACGCTGGCCGTCCTCGGTGATGAGTTTGGCCACATTCTTGATGCGTTCTGCGGAGCCTACAGACGTTCCGCCAAACTTTAATACTTTCATTTGTTTGTTCTGTTTGTTGTTTATTTGGGCGCAAAGATAGCGTTTTTTTGCCAATTCTGCAAATATTTGGCGTAAAAAATGTATTTATTCAGTTTTTTTGCACTTCTGATTCATTTTCCGATGCCATTTCGTCACTCATATTCACCAAATACAGATTTTTGCGGGCTCGGGTGAAGGCCGTGTACATCCATCGGTAGAAGTCCATTCCCAGGTGTTCCGGATTGATGTAGGAAAGATCCAGATAGACATCCTGCCACTGACCGCCCTGACTCTTGTGGCAGGTGACGGCGTATGCGTATTTGATTTGGAGGGCGTTGAAATAAGGGTCTTCTTTCACTCGCTTGATGCGTTCGCTCCGCGACGGAATATAGGCATACTCCCCCTCCACCGCACAGAAGAGTTTCGAAAGCTGCTCCTGACCCAGCGAGGGTCCTTCGGCCAACAGGGTGTCGAGAAGCACAATCGTTTCGAGGTCGATGTCATAGTCGTTGAGCGTGATGTCAACGTGTGCAAAATGGAACCCGTAGCGGTATTCGTCACTCCGCACGCGATTCACAGTCACGGTGTCTCCGTTGGCGATAAACGGAATCCGATCGTACTCTTTGGCCCACCAATAGTTGTTTTTCACCACCAGAAGCCTCTCCCCTGCGGTCAGTATCTCTTCCCGTCCGAGAATGAGATTGCGGATGCCGAGATTGAGCTGGTTGGCTTTTTTGTTGCTGCGCGTGATGAAGACGGTTTCGTCGATGCCCTCGCGGCTGTAGCTCGAACCGAGGTCGTCGGCCATTGTGGTGCCGTCGATGCGGTGCACGTCATCGTATGTCTTATATATAATATGTGGAAGCTCCGTAACCTCACCCGCCGAGATACGGTTGCGCAGACGCGTCGCATTGAAGAGAATCCCAGACTCCAATTGCTGTCGGGCCACTTCGGTCAGTTCGACCTCCATCACTTCGAGACCGTACCCTTGGAGGTGGCTCACGCTCAAAGCATGGCTCTGTGTCTGTCCGACAGGAGGCAGCTGAGCCGAATCGCCCACAAGGAGGAGCCGGCAGTCCGTCCCGCTGTAAACATATTCTATCAAGTCGTCGAGCAGATTGCCCGTTCCGAACATCGAACCCTCCTGGAGGGTGGATATCATGGAGGCTTCGTCGCAGATGAAGAGTGCTCCCGCGTCTTTGTTGTCGGTCAACTGAAAACCGTCCGAGAGGCCGAACTTCTTCTGCCGGTAGATGGTCTTGTGGATGGTCAACGCCGTTTTGCCGGCCATCGATGCAAACACTTTGGCAGCTCTTCCCGTAGGTGCCATCAGACGGGTCGGCACGTTGTGGGACTGCAGCGTTTTGACCAAAGCTCCCGTCAGCGAAGTCTTGCCTGTGCCGGCATAACCGCGAAGGATGAAAACCCGATCGCGGCTGGTGGGTTCAAAAAGAAATCTGCCGAGTCCGGAAAGTGCTTCTTTTTGACAATTATTGGGCAAAAATGGCAGGTTTTGGGTCACGTTTGTGACAAAAATGTCATTTATCATCAACTTTTTTCTTTTTTTTTCGCCAAAGATAAGGTTTTTTCAAAAAAGTTTTGTATATTTGCAGCGGAATTTTGTGAATGGAGCATCAGTTTTCCTCTTTTCGCTATCCGCAGTTGACGAAATTAAAACAAAAAATAAACATTGTAATTCATTAGTAATGAAAACTATTCTTAACATCATCCTCGTTGTAGCAGCTTGTTTGCTTGGCTACATGTGCTACAGAAGCGTTCAACTTCCTGTAGAGTTCAACAACGAAGTGGCACGCCGCGAAGCTGTCATCATCCAGCGCCTGAAAGATATCCGTACCATTCAGGAGGCTCACCGCGACAAGTATCAGGTTTATTCTGCAAGTTGGGCAGAGTTGATTAGTTTCGCCAAAACTGCAGAAGTGCCGATTGTAAACAAAATCGGTTCCCTCACCGACCAGCAGCTTGCTGACGGTCTGAACGAAAAGGACGCTTGGAAATATCTTTGCGACCCCAAGAAATACAGCAAAGAAATCGACAAGTTCGGTCTTTCGAAGGAGACATTCTCCCGTGATACCGTATTCATACCCCTCCTCGAGAAGGATTCCGCGCTGATTCGTGCCGATTTCAACATTGATTCCATCTGCTACATTCCTTTCGCCAAGAACCCCACCGACACCTTCCGTCTTGAGGTGGGTTCTGTAACCACCCAGTCCGGCTACCAGATGTCTCTCTTCCAGGCTCAGGCTGACTATCAGATTTACATGTGGGATCTTGACCAGCAGGAAGTTGCCAACAAGATTGACGACAAGAAGCAGCAGGAGAAGTATCCCGGTCTGCAGGTGGGCGACGCTACAGAGGCCAACAACAACGCCGGCAACTGGGAATAATCGACTGGATATTTTGCAAGTCTCGGCTCTCTCCTGTGGAGACCACACCGCAAAATGATACAAAACGACCAATTGTCCATCCGGCTTTTGCCGGGTGGATTTTCGTATGCTTGGGGGAATCGCCCCGCCGAGTTCATCTCCCTCCCGGGCAAAGATTTCGTGGCCGAATTTGAGGATGCCGTTCTCTCACGTCAGGAACTGTTGCGTGCATGGGATTTGGTGATTTGCGAACTGCACACATCGCGTGTGGTCCTCCTTCCCGCCCAAATGCCGATGGAAGAAGCCCAAGTCCATTTCGACTTTCTGCTTCCCGAAGCCGCCGGTGAGGAAGTGACCTTCTGCGACACCGCCGGTGATATCGCGTTCTGGTTCGGAATGGATGCACGAATCCACCGTTTCCTGCAACGCACATTCCAAAACGTGGTCTGTCGCCATCCCCTCTGCTCGTTGCATTCTTTTTGGCAGACCAAAGTCGCTTTCGGCACCCATGCCTGGATGGTTGCCGACTTGAGTCTGGCAGCTCTGCAGCTGTTGGTCTATCGCGACGGGAACCTGCAATTGGCCATCCGTCACGACCTTCTAATTCTTTTTGTAACCATTTTTTTTGCGCATCAATAATGCCGGGCGCAAAAGTTTCTAGCTCGTCCCATTGACTATCTAAAATCATAAAATGCGCCGCGCCAAAATCAAATGAATAATATCGCCTGTCAAAAAATTTGTTATCATTTTCCGGCGTCGCAAAATAATTCAGATACGCCATTGGGTAACGCTCTTTCCAATCCCGCGTGTAACATTCGTGATTGCCCATAATCGGCACGAAAGGAATTTTTTTCAACGGCTCTTCAACTTGCGTCATCCAAGCTTCCCATTGTTGACGATCTTCACCGTTGTCAACAATGTCGCCCATATTGATAAAAAATTCTGCGTCGGGATTTTTTTCAAACGCCGCCTTAGCAGTGTTGCCCCAAACTTCATAATCGGCTGATTGAGAATCGGGAAAAATTATGCCGCTGAATTTATTTTCGTCGTAAGTTTTAAGCTCAAAATTTCCTGTCGATTTATCGCCGTCAACGATTTTAAATTCGTAAGTTGAATTTGGTTTAAGTTCGTCAATCTGCGCGGTGTACTGAATATTTTCCGTGCCGTCATCAGTGAAAGTAGAATCTTTTGCAGAAATTTTTTTAACTTCATCGCCAACCGTAATTTCGACAATCGGTTCAGTCATCGGCGAATCAGTTTGCCACATTATGCAACGCGAAGTTGTAGAGTCTTTAGTGATAATCTGCCGCAAAAATTTTACTTTCAATTCGTTGGACGTTGCAGGAGTATTTTCACAACCTAAAATTAAACCGCCGCCAAGCGCAATTCCTGTAGTTAATGCCGCCTTGATGAAAGTTCGACGGTTAATTTTTTTTGACATCATTTTCAAAATCCTGCATACCATTAATACAAAGTTCCATTAACTTGCCTATATCAATTCCTAAATCTTCCGCGCCCTTCGTGATAACGTCGCGATCACATTTGGCGGCGAAACGTTTATCTTTAAACTTTTTCTTCAAACTTTTAACGGACATATCCTTCATACCTTCGGGACGCATAAGCGAATAAGCGTAGACAATGCCGGTTAGTTCATCTACGGCAAACAAAGATTTTTGACAATCAGTCGTAGGCTTAATATCAGCGCCGGTAAGTCCGTAGCCGTGAGAAATTATTGTGTCAATATCTTCGTCGTCAACGTCTTCAGGCTGTAAAAGTTCGCGAACGTGTTGGCAATGTTCGTCGGGAAATTTTTCAAAGTCAACGTCGTGCAAATAACCAATCGCTTTCCAATGCTCAACATCAGAGTTAAAATATTCTGCCATAGCACCCATTGCCGCGCTAACAGCCGCCGCGTGTATCAGCAAATGTTCTTCAGTCGTATGTTTATTCAAAATTTCTTTTGCTTTATCCAAAGTTAATTTAGCCAAAATTTTTCACTCCTATTTCTAATGGCGATTATTATAACAAATTTTTTATTCGACGCAATAGTTTACAGGCGGTAGGCTAATTATGAAGTAAGAATTAAAGTTTTGTTCCAATGACGATATAAATTTTTTGAAGGATTTTTTAAAATTATATCGAAAAATTTTTGAATACGTAATTTAATCTTCCGGCAATGAGAGGTGTGTATGGATGAGCAGTTTGATAGTACTTGAAGGCTCGGACGGTTCCGGTAAGGCGACACAGACGACGCGGCTTTATGAAAGGTTACGAAATTTAGGCGTCGATGTTATGCGCGTGAGTTTTCCTAACTATGAATCAGAATCATCCGCGCTGATAAAAATGTATTTGCGTGGAGATTTTGGAGCAACGGCGGAGGAAGTCAACCCATATGCGGCTGCAACTTTCTATGCCGTTGACAGATTCGCAAGTTTTCAACGTTGGAAAGATTTTTACGCGGGTAGCGGCGTAATTTTGGCAGACAGGTACGTTGGCTCAAATATGGCACATCAATCAGCAAAAATTCGTCGTAAGGTTGACCGCGATAAATTTTTGAATTGGCTTGATAACTTTGAGTACAAGCGCTTGCAACTGCCGCGTCCAGACCTTACGGTATTTTTGGATATGCCGCCGAAAATTGCCGCTATGCTTCGTCGTGAACGCGGTAGAGAAGATATTCACGAATCAGACGCCGCGTATATGTTGAAGTCTTACAATGCGTACAAAGAAATAGCCGAAAAATTTCACTGGAAGGTTATCGATTGCTCGGCAGGAAATTTCGCCAAAAGTGCTATCGACATTCACGAGGAAATTTTCGGCTTAGTCGAAACTATGTTGATTTACAATGTGTTTTAGCTATAACTTAGCAAGATGATAACTTAATTTTGTAAGCCCAACGGATAAATCTTCATTGACTATAGAAATTCCCGGCGGAACAGAAATTTTTGTCGGCGCAAAATTCCAAATACCTTTGACGCCAACTGAAATTAAATCGTCCGCAACTTTTTGGGCTTGTGTATCAGGAACGGTGATAACTCCAATGTCAATAATTTTCCTCCTAGCTACGGCGTCGAGTTTTGCGAAATCGTAAACCTTGACGCCGTTAATTTTTTGTCCGATTAATTCTTCGTCAACGTCAAAAAGTGCACTGACTTGAAAACCCAGTATCGGAAAATTTTTGTAGTTGGCAAGTGCCGTGCCTAAGTGTCCGACTCCAATAATTGCCAAATGCCAACGGTATTGAAGTCCCAAAAGATTTTCTATGCCACGTTTAAGTTTATCTACGCGATAACCAACGCCCTTAATTCCGAATTGCCCCAAGTCTAAAAAATCTTTACGAATTTGTTCCGGCGTAATGTCAAGAATTTTTGAAAGTTTGCTTGAGGAAATAATTTCCTCATCGCCGTCATTTAAAATTTTCAAAGTTCTGTAATAAAGTGGGATTCTATCAAGCGTAGCCCTCGAAATTTTTTCCTTCATTTTACGACAACTCTTTTACAAAGATTTTAGCAAAGCTTTACAACCGCGTTCAATATCAATAAAAGTTGTAGCGAAACCGTTTTTATCCCAAGGAATATCTTTTTCTTCGCCGCAATATGAAAGTAGGAGCTTAATTTTTCCGTCGGGATCTTCGCCGCAAATTTTTGTAACCTGTTCAATATTGCCATTATCCATACAAACAATTTTGTCGAACTTGACATAATCTTCGGCGGTAATTTGCCGCGCCGTATGTTTGGTGTAAGGGATATTTTCTGCGCGCAGTTTAGCGGCAATACCTTCGTGCAAGTCTCCGCCTTCGGTAGGTTTTGACGCCGCAGACTCAATCTGAAATTTTTCCTCAAGGTCTTTGACAAGATTTTTCATAAGAAATTCCGCCATTGGAGAACGTCCCGTGTTTCCGCTACAGACAAACAAAATTTTTTTCATAACTTCACTCCTTGAAAAAATTTTTAAATGTAAATCTACTTTCTATTGGCTTTATTGAATCTACTTTCTTTTGGCGCAAAAGAAAGTAGCAAAGAAAACATAGCGGCAGTTGTGCGTCCACGAATATCTTTTCAATATTTTAAAGCTACAACCGCGTCCTACGGCATATGGTTTTCCAATGTTACAGCGACGCTTGGAACTGCCGCTGTGATAACCATAATTTTTTTTCTATCACAATAAGTAGTTTACTTTTTAACACGTGCTCTAATTTCGTCCTGCATACTGCTTGAGAATGTACGCCCTTTATCTTCAGACTCTTTAGCCGCCTCTTTAGATTTTTGCGCCTTCCTAGCCTTCGCTACAAAACTTGCATTTTTAGCATTCTTGGCATCTTTCTTCAAAGACTCAAAACATTCTGGACAGTACGTGCCAAAAGTTATCAGCTTGCCGCAATGACTGCAAGGGTAACCGAAGTCTTTGTTAAGTTGAAGTCCTTTGAACCTGCCTTCATGCGCCATACGCAACAAAACTTTTGTTGAAAGTCTTGTAACCTGCGAAACTTCCAAAATTGAAACGCCGGGATGTTTACGCAGGTAGTCAATAATTTCCTCTTCTTTACTGCTACGAGTGTTACGACAAGTCCAGCAAAAATCTTCTTCGCCTTCGGGCGTAAAAGGATTGCCGCATCTCATACAAATTTTAATTTCATTTCTTTCGGTATCTTCAGTATTAGTCATAAAATCCTCCAATCTTTAAAACTTTTCACTGACGAGTAATATTTTTCAACCCAACACGATAAGTTCGCCTATCGCGTTGCTCTTGATCAAATTCACGTTGCGCCATCATATCAAGCCGCTTTATGGTTGAAGTTCCTTCCTTAACGCGAATTTGCATTCTTTCGGCAACTTGTTGAGTTTCCTTCCGAAGACGCGTCAAACAACTTGTGCAATACGTGCCGGTTTTAATCGGCTTGCCGCAACTTGCGCAGGGATATACAAAATTATCTCCCATTGGAATATCCATAAAGACACCTTCGCGCATCATTCGCTGAATCAATTTTTTTGATACAGTCGTAGCGGAAGAAACTTCATTTACCGTTGAGCCGGGATGATCTTTGACGAACTCTTTCACAACTTCCGCCAACTCATAGTAAGACGCTTTACAATCGTTGCAAAGTTCCTCTCTATCCTTCGACAAAAAAACTTTGCCGCACTGGATACAATTTCTTAATTTCTGTCTTGGGATCGTCGCCATAAACTTCACCACCCGAAAATTATTTCTTTTAAGTCAAAATTCACTTTGAAAAAAGCATTGATACAATGCCCACGACTGCCGCTACAAGTCCTCCAACAGCCGTAACTGTTAAAATCTGTATATGTTTGCTCATACTTGAAACTTCATTTTTAACGTCGCGTACATCTGAAATCAAAGTATCCAACTTTGTTTCTATAACGCTTGTACGTGTTTCAAGATTTGATACGCGAGCATCAAGTTTATCTGCGCGGTCTTCATAACGGTCTACGCGCTTTTCAATTTTTTTCGTCATTTTAATCACCTCATCAAAAATTTCTAAGGCAATTTATTATAGCATACGACGCGTGAATTTTTTATAAAAGTTCTAAAATTTTTTCGGAATATTTGTCAAAAATTTTAATGCCGAATTTAAACGCTCAAGTGAAATATTTTTGCCAAGCAGGTATAAAATTTCTATCACGCCGCCGGGTGTAACTTTTTGACCTGAAAGCGCGATTCTTAACGCCCACATTATCGTACCCATTTTCAAGCCTGATTCAGTTACGAAGGCTGTAACTTTATCGTGCAGATTGTCAACCGTCCAGTCGGAAATTTTTTCCAAAACTTTTATCGCGTCCGTCAAAATTTCTATAGAATTTTCCGCAGTAACTTTATTTCTTTTATTCGTGAAAAGTTCAACGTCCAAAGGCGGCATTACCTGCAAAAATTTAATCTGCGCGGGAATATCGCTAAGTTTTGAAATGCGCGTCTTCAACAAACTTCCGAGATAAATTTTTTTCGACGCAAGATTTTCATCAAGTTCACCGAAAAATTTTTCGGCAACTTCGGCAAAATCTTCATCACTCATTGCCTTAAAATATTCGCCGCTCATCCAATCCAATTTATTGTAGTCGAAAACTGCGG
>CALBPV010000119.1 GCA_937899265.1 uncultured Bacteroidales bacterium | reverse complement strand
TTTGCACGCTTGCAAATGCTTACGCGAAGTTCGGGAATCGATTTGCACGTTTGCAAATCGTTACGCGAAGTTCGGGAATCGATTTGCACACTTGCAAATGCTTACGCGAAGTTCGGGAATCGGTTTGTCCCTAAAGGGGCAGTTTTTACACAGAATTTTGCCGGTGAGCCAATATAGCACAGGGGCTCGCCCCTGTGCTAAGGTATTTTGCCCCTGCAGGTCAGCCTCTCCTCTTTGCTCCCTTTCCTTTGGGTCGGGCAGACTTTTCCCCGAGCAGTCCGCGAGGACAGCCCGGGGAGATTGTTTGCGTATTGTTTATTACCCATTAATATTCCATAAATTCAATTTATGAGAAATTCGTGTTCATGCGTGGCAATTCGTGTTGGAAAAAAGAAAACGCCGGGACATCGCTGTTCATCACTCATCTCCAGCATCAGCCTCCGGGGGCCGTCCGTCATTCGTAACGGATGGCCTCGATGGGATCGAGGGAGGCGGCTTTGCGGGCGGGGAAGTAGCCGAAGAGTACACCGATGAAGGTGCAAATCACGAAGCTGACAATGATGCTCCATGCGGGCACGGAGGTGGGCAGGCTGAAGAATGTGTTGGCTCCCCACGACAGGAGGAATCCGAGTCCGATGCCCAACAGTCCTCCGGTGATGGATATGAAAATGGACTCGATGAGGAACTGGGCGGAGATGTCGATGCCCCGCGCTCCCACCGACATGCGGAGGCCGATTTCCTTGGTGCGTTCGGTGACGGACACCAGCATGATGTTCATGATGCCGATGCCGGCCACAAGGAGGGAGAATGCAGCGGCCACAACAAGGATGATGGTGATGGAATCCATCGTGGAAGACATGGTCTCCATCATTTCCTGCTGGGAACGGATGGTGAAATTGTCATCATCGCCGTCCTTGAGTTTGTGGTTGCGGCGCAGGATGGTCGTAAGCTCCTCGATGGCCTCGTCGGTCATCTCCTCGGTGATGGCCGAGCAGTTGATGGTCGAGATATAGGTCTGGGCCAGAATACGTTTCATGACCGAGGTGTAGGGCATGAGGATAAGGTTGTCCTGGTCCATGCCGAAGGAGTTGTAGCCCTTGGATTTGAGCACGCCGATGATGCGGATGGGATAACTCTTGAAACGTATGGTTTTGCCCACCACATCGCCTCCGTCGGGAAAGAGTTCATCGACGACGGTCTGTCCTACGAGGGCGACTTTGGCGGCCGAATTGATGTCGGCTTCGGTGAAGGAGACACCATCGGAGAGTTCCCACTGTTTGATGTCCAGATACTCGGGCGCAACGCCATAGACGGAGGTGTTGGTGTTGTTGGAACCGTAAATGACCTGTCCGGAGGAAGTGACTTCGGGCGAGACGTAGGTCACATACTGTGTCTCGTTCTTGATGGCCTCATAGTCGTCCATCTTGAGGGTTTGCATGGCGGAGGGATCCTGACGCACGCCGCCCCGCATATCGGCACCGGGACGTATCATGATGATGTTGGTTCCCATCTGCGAGATGTTTTTGCGCACGCTTTCTTTGGAGCCCTGTCCTATGGCCATCATCACAATGACGGCAGCCACGCCGATGATGATGCCCAGCATGGAGAGGAAGGAGCGGAACTTATTGTTGGCCAAGGCCTTGATAGCGACCTTGATGAGATTGATGAAATTCATAGGGAAAACAAAATATCAATCGTTCGGAACAGGAATCTTGGATAGTGCCTCGGCAGCATCGAGGATGTTGTCGTTCTGCTTGTCTTCCTTGATTTGACCGTCGCGCAGGAAGATGTTGCGGGAGCTGTACTGAGCGATTTCGGGATTGTGGGTCACGAAAATGATGGTGTGGCCCTCATTGTAAAGTTTCTGGAAAAGGACGAGCATCTCGAACGACGTGCGTGTGTCGAGGTTGCCCGTAGCCTCATCGGCCAAGATGATGGTGGGGTCGTTGACGAGAGCACGGGCGATGGCCACGCGTTGCATCTGACCGCCGGACATCTGGTTGGACTTGTGGTAGAGGCGATCGCCCAAGCCAACGGCCTGGAGAGCCCGAACGGCACGTTCACGGCGCTCGGAAGTCCTGACCTTGGAATTGTACATCAAGGGCAGTTCGACATTCTCGACAGCAGTGGTCTTGGCCAACAAGTTATAGTTCTGGAAGATGAACCCTATCTTGCGGTTACGCAGTTTGGCGCGCTGGTTCTTGCCCATTTTCCTGACGGGCACGCCATCGAGCAGATATTCGCCCGAGGTGGGAGTGTCGAGACACCCGAGCTGATTGAGGAGGGTCGATTTGCCGGAGCCGGAGGTTCCCTGAATGGTCACAAACTCGCCCTCATAGATTTTGAACGATACCCCGCGGAGTGCATGCACCACCTCGTCGCCCACGTGGAAGTCGCGACGCACGTCCCGGAGTTCGATGACTACATGATCTTTCTTCATACGGTCAAAGGTTAAAGGGGAAAGGACAAAGGCTCACTTGGAGCCGCTCTTCTTGTTGTTGTTGCGCGGACCGGGCATGAAGGGATTGGAGTCGGTGGTCTCTTCCTGGGTAGTATTACCCTGATTGACAACAGCCTCATTGATGGCCACAAAGCCTTCGGACACGCCGGAGAGGATTTGGGTGGTCACGCCATTGGAAGCACCGACTTCGACAGGCCAGGCCTTGAAGGTGTTGCCTTCCTTGCTCCAAAGTTTGTGCTTGGCACCGGGAGCGTCCTCGATGACATCGCCCTCGCCAATGGTGGTCTGCTTGGGTTCCCAGCGCAGGGCTTTGGCCGAAACACATAGCGTGTTGTTGAGTTCGAGCGTATAGATGGTAACCGAAGCCGTGAGGCCGGGTTTGAGTTTGAGGTCGGGATTGGGAGCCGAGATAACCACCTCGTAAGTGACAACGTTGCTCGATGTGGTGGCTTCCTGACGCACTTGGGTGACCGTTCCCTCGAAGGAATCGTTGGGATAGGCATCGACGGTGAAGGTGACACGCTGACCCTTGACAACGCCTCCGATGTCGGCCTCATCGACATCGGCAATGACGCGCATGTCCGTGAGGTCCTGGGCAATGGTGAAAAGGGTAGGCGTGGTCATAGATGAGGCTACGGTCTGGCCTTCTTCGACCTCACGCGAGAGCACTACGCCGTCGATGGGAGACGTGATAGTAGCATACCCGAGGTTGGTCTGCGCCGTCGAGACTTGCAGTTTGGAGCTCTCGTAGGTGTTGAGAGCCTTTTCGTAGCTGAGGCGAGCGCTTTCGTATTCGTCGTCGGAGATCCACTGTTTGTCGTGGAGGTCGCTCATGCGCTCGTAGTTCTTCTTCTGATACTCGTAATCGCTGCGAGCCGAGGCGAGATTACGCTGAGCCGAGGTGAGCGTATTGGAGAGGGTAGTACGGTCGAGTTCGGCGATGACCTGCCCTTTCTTGACCACATCGTTGTAATCGACGTAGATGTGGGAGATAAGTCCGGAGACTTGGGTGCCGACGGTGACGGAGGTGACAGGTTCTACGGTACCTGTGGCGGTGACGGAGGTGGTGATTTCGCCCTTTTGGACGGTTTCGGTGTTATAGGCCACCTGATAGGAGCGGTTGCCGCAGGAGGCGAGAAGCAGGGCGGCAGCGCCGATGAATAAAGGGAGAGATTTCATATTGATTATTTCGTTATTTCGTTATTTCGATATTACGATAGGTTGATGTCGGAGGCTCATTGCTTTCCTGTATAGAAATCCAGGAGGCGGAGGTTGAGGAGCGCGGTATATTTCGACTGGAGCGTTTCCTGCTTGGCCTGGAGATATTTGTTCTTTTCGGTCAGGAGGTCGATGATGCTTTCGAGGCCCACGTTGAATCGGCCCTCCATGAGTTCGAAGCTCTCACGTGCGGCGGCTTCAGAGGTGACGGCACTCTGGTAGCGGGACTGGGCCGACTGGATGTCGAGATGAAGGTCGGCTATCGTGTTGTTGAGCTGCAAGCGGGTGTCGGCCAGATTCAGTTCGGCATTGGCTACGTTGTAGCGTGCCTTCGAGACGGAAGCTTTGGTCTTGTAGCCGTCCCAAATGGGAACGCTGAGCGAGAGGCCTATCGTCTCGTGCAGGTGGTCCTTGACTTGCTGGGTGAAATCGCCGGAATAGGTGTTGCCGTTGCTGGTGGTGACGCTTCCGTTGAGCGAGAGCGTGGGATAATAACTGCCTGCGGCTATCTTGGCCTGCATCTCGGCCACCTGGACATTCACCTCGGCTGCTTTGACATCGGGGAGATTGGCGAGCGCTTGTGCCTGGGCATCTTCGACAGAAGGTATGAGCTCCATCACGTCGGACGTGCCGTAGGTGGCGTAGTCTATTGCGAAATCATCGGAGGTGCCGAGCTGGAGCAGCTGTTTGAGGGCCAGAATGTCGGCCGCCTCTGTGTTGCGTGCATTGACGAGGGAATACTGATTCTGCTGATACTGGCTCTCCATCTGAGCCACATCGACTTTGGAGCCTTTGCCCACCTTGAGGAGTTCCTGAGTGCGGGTGAGTTCTTTTTCGGCCACTTTCACGATTTCCTCGTTGGTGGCTACGGCCTCGTGGGCGTAGAGAATCTGATAGTAAGCCCGGATGATTTGCTGTTCGATGCTGTTGGCCGTCTTTTCGGCATTGAGCACATCGGCTTCGTGGCTGAGACGGCTGCTCTTGACGGTACGCCAGTTGGCACCTCCGTTAAAGAGTGTTACGTTGGCATTGATGCCGTAGGAACCAGTGTAAGTGGGATTTTTGGCACCTGTAGTATTGGTGGCTACGTCCTGGCTTTCCACTTTCTGGAAGCCCAACTGCTGGCTCGTCGAGAACGAGAGCGTAGGGAAAAGGGCGGCCTTGCTCTGCGTGACATCGACTTCGGAACTGAGAGCCGAGAGCTGGGCCTGCTTGACTGAAATGTTGTTCTCGCGGGCATAGGCAATGCAGTCGTCGAGACTCCAAGCCTTCTCTTCCTGTGCGAATGCGGGGATGACCGCAAAGGATGCCAGCAGAACGGATACAATCTTATTCATTTTTATTATAGCATTTATTGAAATTACGTTTTTTAGACTGGAAACGACGTGATGGTTTAGGGGCAGAAGGATATGTTTTAATCTTTTTTTAAGGCAGTTTCAACGAACAGGGATTTTTTCTCAACGAATTTGGAAAAATCACTCCGGGACGGTGAGTGTCAGCGACTCCAATCCCGGGAGCGGAGTCTGATTTCCCACAGGGAGCAGACGCATGCGGTAAAGTCCCGCCTTCGGGAAGGAGAGTGTGAGGCGGGAAACGAGAAACTCTTTCTCGTAGAACGATCCCCAACTGCGGCCGTCCCATCGGAAATGCTCATCCGTGAGAGGAGCTACGACGTCCTGATTGAGCAGGGTGGCCACGGGTCGTCCCAACGAATCGAGATATTCCACCGCAAACTGCAGACGGAGAGAGGTGTAGGGAAACTCGTTGGTATGGCGCACGCCGAGTTTCAGGGAGTAAGGCGTATGGGCTGCCACCGTCCGGGTGTAGGTGGGACTTTCTACGACCTCAACGGGGAAGAAGAGCGTGTCTCCGAGATCCCATCCGCCGGTGTTCACTTGGGCTGACTCGCAGTAGCGAGTATTCATCACACACGACACGAGCCCCGGGAGCATGCAGAGGCACACTCCCGCGGCACGAAGTATATGGCGGAAACTGTTCATTCTTTCTCGCGGATGGCGGACGGCGCTTCGGAAACGGATTCCTCACGCTGACCGATATTTGCATTCTTGGGAGCGGAATTGTGTCCGTTATGGACATTGTGGCGGTCGTGACGGTCTCGGTGATTGTCGCGCTGGGATTTCTTCTTCTTTTTGTGACGGTCGAAACGCGTGAGGGCTTCGTCGCCCACACCGTCGGTGAACTGAGGCATCTCCTGTTCGCCGTCTTCGAGGCTTAATTTCTCGGGCTTCTGACCTCGTTTGTTCATATTGTAGATTTCCCAAGCCCGTCCTGCGGAAATGGTGACCGTGTTGAACGGACCTTCCTTCGAAGTCGAGTAGGTGACCGTCTTGGCCAGAATATCGCTCTTGAAGACGTAATAATCCTGCTCCCGGGTCTGGAGGACGATGTCCTTGCCGGGCAAATCCTTGGACGCCTCCATATAGCAGTCCACCTCGTAGTTGAGACAACACTTGAGCTTGGCGCACTGGCCTGCGAGCTTCTGGGGATTGAGACTGAGATCCTGGAATCGGGCAGCCGCCGTTCCCACGCTTTGGAAACGGGTCATCCACTTGGCGCAGCAGAGTTCGCGTCCGCAGGAACCGATGTCGCCGATACGGCCGGCCTCTTGGCGGGCACCGATTTGCTTCATCTCTATCTTCACCTTGAAGACATCGGCGAGCACCTTGATGAGCTGTCGGAAATCGACACGTCCGTCGGCAATGTAGTAGAAGATGGCTTTGTTGCCGTCGCCCTGATATTCCACATCGCCGATTTTCATCTCGAGATGCAAATCCTCGGCAATCTGGCGCGAACGCAGCATCGTGTCGTGCTCCTTCGACTTGGCCTCGCGATACCGTTCCATATCGTAGGGCCGGGCCAGCCGAAAGACGTGTTTGGTGGCGTTAGGGTCGTCAAAATGATAGTTCGACTTCTTCATCTGGAGATGGACCAGATAGCCCGTGAGCGTCACCTCGCCGATGTCGTGTCCGGGAGTGCCCTCGACGGCCACAATGTCGCCCTTGTGGAGCTCCAAATGCTGGTCGTTGAGGTAGTACCCCTTGCGCGTATTCTTGAATTGAACTTCCACATAGTCGCAGTCGGGCACGGTCTCGGGCGCATCGTGCATCCAGTCGAAGACCATGAGCGGTTTGTTCTGGCGGCACGCGTGACACAGACTGTGCGGATTGTCTCCGTCGGGAATCACCGGTCCTTCGGCCTCCGCAGGGGAGACGGCGGGTTCCGGCGCTTCGGGCACAGCATCGACGACAGCGGGTTCAATATCGGCTTTCAGTTCTTCCATTATTTAGCGTAGCTGACAGCGCGGGTTTCGCGGATAACGGTAATCTTGACCTGTCCGGGATAGGTCATTTCCTTTTGAATCTTGGTGGCTATTTCGGTCGAGAGTTTCTCGGCAGCGGCATCATCCACCTTGTCGGCTCCCACAATCACGCGCAACTCGCGGCCGGCCTGGATGGCGTAGGTCTTGACCACGCCGGGATAGCTCTGTCCGAGCTTCTCGAGGTCGTTGAGGCGTTTGATGTAGGCTTCCACAATCTCGCGACGGGCACCGGGACGGGCACCCGAGATGGCATCGCAAATCTGAACGATGGGGGCGATGAGCGTGTTCATCTCGCACTCGTCGTGGTGGGCCGCAATGGCGTTGCAGATGTCCGGCTTCTCCTTGTACTCCTCGGCCAGTTTAGCTCCCAGCAAGGCGTGGGGCAATTCGGGCTCGTCGTCCGGCACCTTGCCGATATCGTGGAGCAAGCCTGCGCGGCGTGCTTTCTTGACATTGAGACCCAGCTCAGCGGCCATGATGGCACAGAGATTGGCTGTCTCGCGGGCATGCTGCAGGAGGTTCTGGCCGTAGGACGAACGATATTTCATCTTGCCTATCATGCGAATCAGTTCGGGATGCAGGCCGTGAACGCCCATATCGATGGCGGTACGTTTGCCTGTCTCGATGATTTCCTCTTCGAGCTGCTTGCGCACCTTGGCCACCACTTCCTCGATGCGGGCGGGATGGATGCGTCCGTCGAGCACGAGCTGGTGGAGAGCCAAGCGAGCCACTTCGCGGCGCACGGGGTCAAAGCAGGAGAGAACGATGGCCTCGGGCGTGTCGTCCACGATGATTTCCACGCCTGTGGCGGCTTCGAGAGCGCGGATGTTGCGACCCTCGCGTCCGATGATGCGTCCTTTCACCTCGTCGTTCTCAATGTGGAAGACGGTGACCGCGTTTTCGACGGCCGTTTCGGAAGCCACACGCTGGATAGTCTTGATGACGATGGATTTGGCCTCCTTGTTGGCGGTGAGACGAGCCTCATCCAAGATTTCGTTGATGTAACTTGCCGCCTCGGTCTTTGCCTCGTCCTTGAGTCCTTCGATGAGCTTGGTCTTGGCATCTTCTGCACTCAATCCAGCCAGCTGTTCGAGCATCTGACGGCCTTCCTGCTGCAGCTTTTCGGCTTCCCGGCGGCTCTGTTCCACGATTTCGAGCTGCTTGCCCAGATTCTCGCGCTGACGGTCGTTGTCGGCGATGCGGCGGTCGAGCTCCGTCTGTTTCTGCTGCACGGTCTGCTGTTGCTGGCGGATGCGCTGTTCGTTCTGCTGAATCTTCTGATTGCGCTGCGTAGCCTGACGGTCGAAATCGGTCTGCATCTTGTTGATGCGTTCTTTGGCTTCCAGCAGTCGCTGTTCTTTGAGCACATTGGCCGATTTCCGGGCTTCCTCGAGGGTATTGTTGTAGGTCTTGCCCAATACCCAATTCCAGATGGCAAACACCACAGCTCCTCCGATGAGAACGCCTGCAATGCCTGCTATCACTATCCATGTTACATTGATATTCATGTAATGCAAAATTTTAATAGTAAAGGTTTATGTAAAACAATTTAGGGGTTACGGAAGAAGATTCAGGCCGGAAGTGTGAGGTATCTGTCGAAAAAGGAATATTCATTGACCGAGGAAAGCGTCCAACTCGCCGATGATGCTGTCGAGTTCCTGTCCTGCAGCTTCGGCATTGCTGTTCCCGTTGAGTTCAATGTAGCGTTTGGCTACATCAATGGCCGCCATGGAGAGGAAAAACTCGCTCTTCAAATTGGCACCGCGATACTTCTTGGCGTATGTCTCGAACCTCTCGCGAAGCATACGGGCTGCTTCACGCGTGGTATGCTCCTCGTCAGCTTTGACGTAGAGAGGCATTTCGGGCCCACCCACTGAGACACGGATGCGAACTGTTTCGTCGGCCATTGTCGGGTATTATACTTTTTATCAGAGGTCGCAGAGGCTCAGCGGCGATGTTCCAGCTTAGCGATACAACCGTCAATCAAATTCACCATCTCGAGATACTGCTTCCTGAGTGCATCGATGTCGGCATTGCTGCCTGTCATCAGGGAGGCACTCGCCTGCAGACTCTTGTATTTTTCGTTGAGTTCCCGATGCTCGGCTTCGAGTTCGCTGACCTTGTTTCTTTCGAGGTCGAGCTGTCGGCTGAGCTCTTCAACCTGATGTTCGGCCTCCAGACAGCGTTGCTGAAGTCTTGCAATCAAATTGCGCAAATCTCCGAGTTTTGTTTTGAAATCTACACTCATCGTATGCTTAACTCATCAAAAAATCTGAACAAAGATAGCACAAATTTTTCAAAAAACGATACTTTTGTGCCGTTTTTTTTCATTTTGGGCACATTTTTATGCATTTTAGTACAAAAATGCACATTTTTTGCCCTCTAAAAATGCATTTCTTTCCATGCTTCGGCTGCATTTTCGAGTTGCGAATACCAACCTTCGCCGAACTTGCGCACCAGCGCGGTACGCAGACACTGATAGACCTTCATGTCGAGCTTGCGTCCCAACTTGCGGGCGCAACCGCACATCTTGTCCTGGCGGTCGTAATTGACGGCTATATAGTCGCCTATCTTTTTGAGGCGCACGGGATAAAGGTGACACGAAACGGGTTTCATCCAATGGAACCTTCCCTCGCGCCACGCCTTTTCGATGGCACAATGGCACATGCCGCCCGGCGCCCAGGCGCAGAACACACAGTCCCTTCCCCCGACCACCGAAGTCACTGCGTCGCCCGCTTTGTCTTTGAACCATGGACCTTGTTCGCGGATGACGGCTTGGGCTCGGGGTGTGAGGTCGTCCCACACCACTGCAACGGCTTCCTCCAGCAGCGGCAATTCGTCCCCATCGAGGGGAGCTCCGCTTTCCCCGTCCGAGAAACAGCAGGCACCCTTGCACTGGTCGAGGTCACAGCAGAAAGCTTCGTCGAGCAGGTCTTCGCTCACCAATGTATCGTTTATATGTATCAATGTTCTGAAAAATATAACGGATTTTACTTCATTTTGAGCGACAAAGATAGCACATTTTAGGCAAATAAACAACTTTTTTGCATAAAAATGCCTTCTGTCTCGCGGAAATTGCGTATATTTGCACCCGACAAAACGAAATTTGCAGGATGGAAAGTGCTGTTTTCGACCTCCCGGCAGATGTCCACACCCATCGCATCGGCAACGCCGACGCCATCTACAACGCACCGACTGCGGAGGCTCTGAGACTGTGTGCGCTCCGGGGAAACCGTCAGCCCTATTCCCTCTCCCTCCACCCCTGGGATCTCCGTCAGGATGCTGCCGAAAGGGTTGAGGGACTGCAGGAGTTCCTCGATGCCGTGCCCGTCTGCACACGCGACCCGCTGATGACGGCTTTCGGCGAATGCGGACTCGACCCCCGGTGCCCGTTACCCATCGGTACCCAACAGGCGGTGTTCGAAACGGTGCTCGATGCCGCCCGGCACTACAACCGTCCCGTCATCGTCCACTGTGTGCGTCTCTGGGACGCGATGATGCAGAGTGTGACGAGAGTGTGGGGAAGCCGCCAGGCAACCGAAGCCCGGGAAAACGGATGTCCCATCCTCATCCACGGATTCCGCAAAGGACCGCAGCTGGCCCGCCAACTGGTCGCAAGGGGCTATTGGATTTCGTTCGGCGAACGCTTCCGTCCAGAAACGCTGAATGCCGTTCCTGCTGCGGTGCGATTTGTCGAGACCGACGAGTCGTCCCTTTCAATTGAAGATATCAAAGCATTACAAGACAAATGTATTTCACCGACTTAGACCTCGACGAGAATGTACTCCGGGCGCTCGAGTACATGCACTATGGAGAATGTACTCCCGTGCAGGAGAAGGCCATCCCTCCCATTCTGGAAGGCGATGACCTCATTGCAGTTGCCCAAACAGGCACCGGCAAGACGGCCGCCTATCTGCTGCCCATTCTCAGCAACCTCAACCGCTACCGTTATCCCGAACATGCCATCAACTGCGTCATCGTGGCTCCTACGCGTGAACTGGCTCAGCAAATCGACGAACAGATGCAGGGGTTCTCCTATTTCGTCGATGCCTCTTCGCTGGTGGTTTACGGCGGCGGCGAAGGCAACGACTTCGACCTCCAAAAGCGAGGCTTGGTCGAGGGAGCCGATGTGGTGATAGCCACTCCCGGACGCTTGCTGTCGCACCTCAACCTCGGATATGTCGATCTCTCCCAAGTAAGTTATTTCGTGCTCGACGAAGCCGACAGAATGCTCGACATGGGATTTTACGACGACATTATGACCATCGCCAAACAATTGCCGGACGACTGTCAGAAGGTGCTCTTTTCGGCCACAATGCCCCAGAAAACGCAGCATCTCGCCGAGTCGATTATGTACAAGCCGACCATCGTCAAAATCGCAGTTTCCAAACCGGCCGACAAGATTCGCCAGAAGGTCTGTCTCTGCTATGAGCCCCAGAAGACCCCGATGGTCATCCGCGTCCTGCGCGAGTTCTTCGGAGGCGACCCCGACCGCTTCGTAGCTGCCGAGCGGTTGGCCAATCCCGAGATGCGTGCCGTCATCTTTGTGTCCAAGAAAATGAACGTCCACGGGGTGACCCGCGACCTCAGGCGCAAGGGTTTCAATGTCGATGAGATGCACTCCGACCTCGAACAGAAAGACCGCGAGGAGGTGATGAACGCATTCAAATCGGGACGCACCAATGTGCTTGTCGCCACAGACATCGTCTCGCGCGGCATCGACATCTCGGGCATCCAGCTGGTCATCAACTTCGACATGCCCCACGACAACGAGGATTACGTTCACCGAGTGGGACGCACTGCCCGCGCCGACAATGACGGCGAGAGTGTCACCTTTGTCACCCTGGGCGACCGCCGCGAGGTGCAGAAATTCAACGCCCTCGAAAGGTTCCTCGGGAAGAGCCTCGAACGTATTCCCGTACCCGAATCCTTGGGCGCTGTCTCCGAAGAAGAGATTTCCCAAGCCTTCCACCGCGCCGGCGGAGACAAACGCCACGACAAGGGATCTCATGCCCACAGAGCTCCCCGCGACAACCGGAAACCCGACACCCGCTCGAAGCATCGGGGCAGTCATCCGCGAAAAACTCCCGACCAAAATCCCAAGTAAGGCAATAAAATCCGCGCCCCTGCGTTATATTGTCAAAACTGTTTTCCGACGTGTGGAGCCAATGGTATAAACTCAAACCCACTCTTACGTGGCTGTTCCTGATCGCAGCAGGTCTGATGATCGGGGGCTTCCTGTGGTTTGCCAACGGAACCGTACAGCAGCTCGACCAGTTCTCTTCCCAGACCGCCGAACGTCTCGAACAGGAGGAACGGGCCAAGATGCAAATATGGGCAGAAGCCTATCGACAACTCAACCGCAGCGAGGCCGATGCCGACATCTCTCTTGAGCTGAAGATTATTCAGGCCAACACCACCATTCCCGTCTTCTACACCGATGTGGACGGCTCACTCCTGGGCAGCAACAACATCGAGATACCCGCCGACACAGCCGCCTTCCTTGCCGCCAAAATCCCCGAGCTGAAGGGGCGCGGCAATTTCATCGAAATCAATATCACGCCCGAGGATGTCCAATATCTCTACTACGACGAGTCGAACCTCCTGCGCGAACTCTATGCCCGCGAGGCGAGCATCGTGCAGCGTGTGCGCTGGTTTCCGTGGATACAGATTGTGGTCATCGTCATCTTCGTACTTCTCTTCTTCTACGTCTTCGCCTCGCGCAAACGGTTTGAACAGAACCGAGTCTGGGTAGGTCTCAGCAAGGAGACAGCCCACCAGCTGGGCACCCCCATTTCATCGCTCATGGCCTGGATGGATTATCTCCGGTCATCGGGTACCGACGAAACGATAGTCGAAGAGATGGACAAGGACGTGCAGCGTCTCCACGTTGTGGCCGAACGATTCTCCAAAATCGGGTCCGAGCCCCGCATGGAAGACACCGACCTTGTGCCCGTGGTTCGTAGCGCGGCCCTATACATGCAGAAACGCGCCCCCAAACACATCACCATCGATGCCGTCCTGCCCGAAGGACAGGTGATGCGTCCGCTGTCGGCTCCCCTTTTCTCGTGGGTCATCGAGAACCTCTGCCGCAATGCCATCGACGCGATGCGCGACGGTCGCGGTTATATCCGAATCACCCTCGACCGCACACCGTCCGGACGGGCTTTCATCGAGGTCGAAGACAACGGAAAAGGCATCCCCAAGAACCGGCAGAAGGACGTTTTCCGGGCCGGCTACACCACCAAGAGCCGCGGATGGGGCTTGGGACTCACGCTCGTCAAGCGCATCGTGGAAGAATACCATCACGGCAAAATTTACGTCAAGTCCTCTCAAGTAGGAATGGGCTCAACATTCCGTATTGAAGTGTGAAATTTAATGGGTCAACATTGCAAAATCACTTGTTTTGAAGATTTTAATGCAATTTTATGCACCAAAAGTTTGGTGGAATGAAAAATTTTTGCTATCTTTGCAGCCGATTTAGCGCATTTTTAGCCGAATATGGGAAAATTTGACGCATATAACATTCCGCTCAAGACCCTTCCGTTGGGAACGAGCGAATTTGAATTTCACCTCGACAACGCGTTCTTCGCGCTCATCGGAGAGGAGGAGATTCAGAAGGGCGACCTCAAAGCCGTCGTCACGGTGAACAAGAACGACAAAGAGTCGGCACTCCGTTTCACCATTGACGGTAAGGTTGTGGTCATTTGCGACCGCTGCCTCGAAGAGATGCAACAGCCCATAACGACATCCGCCGACCTCATCGTCCGCTTCGGCAAGGAGTTCAGCGACGACGGCGACAATATCGTCATTGTGCCCGAAGATCCCGGAGCCATCAACGTCTCCTGGTTCCTCTACGAATTCACCGTTTTGGCTATCCCTGTCAAGCACGTCCATCCTTATGGATTCTGCAACAAGGAAATGACGTCCAAACTCTCGCAGCACCTCGTGGAGGATGCGCCCGACGAGGACACCTCCTTCGGAGACGACGGCATGTCCGACCCCCGATGGAATGCGCTTAGGAATCTTCGCGACGGGGATTCCGACGAGTAAGTACTCTCGGGGCAAACACTGCCCGCGCGTACATTATTATATATAGAAAGAATTAATTAAAAAATATTTCAAAATGGCACATCCTAAAAGAAGACAATCAAACACGCGTACCGCCAAGCGTCGTACGCATGACAAGGCAGTCGTTCCTGCCATCGTAGTATGTCCCAACTGCGGAAGTTGGCATCTTTCCCACACAGTATGCCCCGAATGTGGCTACTATCGCGGAAAGCTCGCTATCGAAAAGGAGGCAGCCCTCTGAGAACAGCTAAACGGTTTCCCTTGCGGAAGCCGTTTTTCTTTTGTTCATTTTTGCCCGAAAGCATAAAATCTGTTAATACCGACCACAAAAGCAACCGGAACGTCCGAGAGAATCCCTAACGAATGTTAATAAATCACTCCGCCGTTGGGGATTTGCTTTTTTTTGTCTATCTTTGTGAACCCATTTACGATTCAAAACATTAAAATTCTATAAATAATGAAAGCTGCTATCACCGGTCTGACGCATTATCTGCCCGATTATGTGCTCACCAACGACGAACTCTCCCAAATGGTTGACACCAACGATGAGTGGATTACCACCCGAGTCGGCATCAAGGAACGCCACATCCTCAAAGATCCCCACGCAGGCAGTTCCGCCCTCGCCATCCCGGCCGTGAAGGAACTTCTCGAGAAGACGGGCACCCGGCCCGAAGAGGTCGATTGTTTCATCTGCGCCTCTTCTGCCCCCGACTACCGCTGGCCTTCCACCGCCGCTATCATCTGCGATGCCTGCGACATCCGCCATGCGATGGCATACGATATCCAGGCCGCCTGTTCGGGCTTCCTCTTCAACCTCAATCAGGCCCGCGCTTTCATCGAAGCCGGTCTCTATAAGAAAATCATCATCTGTCAGGCCGAGAAGTGCTCCTCTTTCGTCGATTATACCGACCGTTCCACCTGTCCCCTCTTCGGCGACGGCGGCGCAGCCGCTTTGGTCGAGCCCACCGACGACGATTCTCTCGGCGTGCAGGATGCTGTGCTCTACACCAACGGTGCCGGCAACGAGCACCTCATCCTCAAGGCCGGCGGCTCTGTCAATGTCCCCTCCCACCAGACTGTGGACGACAAGTGGAGCTACATCTATCAGGACGGACGCTACGTCTTCAAAAATGCCGTCACCATGATGACCCAGACTGCCGGCGAAATCATGCAGAAGAACAACCTCACCCTCGAGGACATCGACTGGGTGTGCACCCATCAGGCCAACAAACGCATCATCGACGCAGTACGCCAGTACGTGGGCGTGTCGGAGGAGAAAGTCATCTGCAACATCGAGAAGGTAGGCAACACCTCTTCCGCCTCCATCCCCATTGCGCTCCATACGGCCGCTCAGGAAGGCAAACTCCACAAGGGCGACACGATTCTGCTCGCCGCCTTCGGCTCCGGCTTCACCTACGGCTCCATGATTCTCAAGTGGGCCGACTGCGTCATCTGAAACTTCATACTTCGTGCACAAGTCCGGTTTCGTCAATATCGTCGGCAACCCCAATGTGGGCAAATCGACACTCATGAACTCGCTGGTGGGTGAGCGCATTTCGATTATCACATCGAAGGCGCAGACCACCCGCCATCGCATCATGGGCATCGTCAATACGCCCGACATGCAGATTGTCTATTCCGACACACCCGGTGTACTCAAACCCAACTACAAACTCCAAGAGTCGATGCTGGCATTCTCCCAAAGTGCCCTCACCGACGCCGACATCCTGCTCTACGTGACCGATACGGTCGAGACGTGGGACAAGAACAGCGACTTCGTGGCCAGTGTTTCCCGTATGGAGACACCCGTCATTGTGGTCATTAACAAGATGGACCTCCTCTCCTCCCAGCAGGAACTCGAGGAACTGGTCTCCCTGTGGCACGAACGTCTGCCCCGCGCCGAGATTGTGCCCATCTGCGCCCTCCGCAAGATTAACACCGACTTGCTTGTAAAACGCATCGGCGAATTGCTGCCCGAGTGTCCCCCCTATTTCGACAAGGACGCTCTCACCGACAGGCCTGCCCGTTTCTTCGTCACCGAAATCATTCGCGAAAAAATCCTCCTCACCTACGACAAGGAAATCCCCTACTCCACCGAGGTCGAGGTAGAACTCTTCAAGGAGGAAGAGAAGATAATCAATATCCAGGCCATTATATACGTTGAACGCGACAGCCAGAAGGGAATCATCATCGGAAAGGGCGGCGCAGCCCTCAAGCGCGTCGGAACCCTCGCCCGCAAGGACATCGAAGCCTTCTTCGGCAAAAAGGTCATGCTCCGCTTCTTTGTCAAAGTCGAGAAAGACTGGCGAAACAACCTCCGCGACCTCAACCGCTTCGGATACAATCCGGAATAAGCCAAAAATCCTCAACTGCCACAACAAAAAATCCCCAACTGCCACAATAAAAAATCCTCAACTGCCACAACAAAAAATCCTCAACTGCCACAACGAAAAACCCTCAACTGCCACAATAAAAAATCCTCAACTGCCACAATAAAACACATTTTTTGCCTAAATTACTGATTTTTTCGTCCCCGCCCCTTGTTATTTAAAAAATAATTTGTATCTTTGCACCCGACAATCAATTACTGATGTTTTCTTATGGCAAATGTAGAATATAAAAAACGCATCGCAGACCAATTATTGCGCGAGCAACTCGAAGCCGCGGGGATGGTTTTGATACAAGGCCCGAAATGGTGTGGGAAGACAACGACAGCCGAACAAATCGCCCAAAGTGTTATATATCTGGACAATCCCCTGCAAAAAAAAGCCTATCTCCTCATGGCAGAGAATAATCCTGCTATGCTTTTGGAAGGAGCCACTCCGCGCTTGATGGACGAATGGCAGTTAGCCCCCCAACTTTGGGATGCCGCACGTTTCATTGTTGACAGACGTGCCGGGAAGGGGCATTTCATATTTACAGGTTCTGCGGTTCCCATCGACAACAATATACTCAGCCATACTGGTACGGGACGTTTTGCATGGCTGACGATGAGACCCATGTCTCTGTGGGAATCCGGCGATTCCAATGGCAACGTAAGCCTTGGGGATTTGTTCAACGGACAAGAGGTAGCAGGCATCTCCCCGAACCAAACCCTGGACGAGATAGCATTCTTTCTTTGTCGCGGCGGGTGGCCCGGAGCCTTGGGTCTGAGCAGACCTACGACCCTGAAACTGGCTGAAAACTACGTCACAGCCATTTGTCAGAATGACATATCGCGGGTTGACAATGTTTCGCGCGATGCTGCTTTCACCCGCAGACTGCTCCGCTGCTATGCCCGACATCAAGGTGGACAGGTGCCGACCAGTACCCTCCAAGCCGACCTCTCCGCTACAGATGACAAAACGATGAGCGAGAACACCCTGGCCGCATATCTCTCTGCGCTGAGGAAGATTTTTGTGTTGGAAGATATGCCGGCTTGGAATCCCAGCCTTCGAAGCAAAGCGGCCATCAGGACTTCGGACACCCGCTACTTCATTGACCCCTCAATAGCCACAGCAGCGCTCGGCATCGGTCCGGCCGACCTGATGAATGACCTGAATACATTCGGTCTGATTTTCGAAACAATGGCCGTACGCGACTTGAGGGTTTATGGAGATGCCCTCGGCGGAGATGTGTTCCACTATCGCGACAGCAACGGACTTGAATGCGATGCCGTGCTTCATTTACATAACGGCAACTATGGTCTGATTGAGATAAAGTTAGGAGGCGACACTTTGATTGATGAAGGAGCCAAAAACCTCAAGAGGCTGTCTGACAAGATTGACACAACACGCATGAAGGCACCTTCTTTCCTGATGGTATTGACGGCTGTCGGTGCTTATGCTTACCGCCGGGAAGACGGCGTACTGGTTGTCCCCATCGGCTGCCTGAAAGATTGACCCTACATATCGTCGGGTGTTGAGGGCATCAACGACTCATTTTAGGTTCTTATACAAATTCGTCGCTTGTCGTTATTCCTCCAGAGTAATTTGAAAGGTTGAACGAAGGATGTTGATTTAATAAATGTTAATCGGGAAGAATTGTTTTGCCGTTTCAAAAAAAATCGCTATCTTCGCAGCATGAAAAAATTGACGATGCTGGAAATGAACCGCATTTCCAAGGACGAATTTCACGAGGCGCAGAAAATGCCGCTTGTTGTCGTGCTGGACAATGTGCGGTCACTCAATAATATCGGGTCGGTGTTCCGTACATCGGATGCCTTCCGTGTGGAGGCAATCTGGCTGTGTGGCATCTCGTCGCCCCCTCCATCGCCGGAAATCCACAAGACGGCATTGGGAGCCGAAGAGAGCGTGGCTTGGCGTTACTTCGAAGATACCCACGAGGCGGTGCGCGAACTGCAGGCAAAGGGCTATCGCGTGATGGCCATCGAACAGTGTGAGGGTTCCACCAAGCTGGGAGCAGACTTCCGCCCGGACTTTTCCTGCCCATGGGCCATCGTGATGGGGCACGAAGTGCACGGCGTACAGCAGAGTGTGGTGGATGCCTGTGACGGATGCATCGAGATACCCCAACACGGCACCAAACACTCGATGAACGTAGCCGTCACTACGGGTATTCTCATTTGGGAGTTTGCTAAAAACTACAATTATGGCAAAGAGTGAAGACTTCAAGGACCAACCGCTGATAAGGCAATATCTCGACATGAAGGCGAAGCACCCCGATGCGCTGTTGCTCTACAGGGTGGGCGACTTCTACGAGACATTCTGTGATGACGCGAAGGAGGCACACGACATCCTGGGTATTACCCTCACCTCGCGTGCCGGAGCCCCGTTGGCCGGTTTTCCCTATCACGCCCTCGACACTTACCTCCCCAAACTGGTGCGTGCCGGAAGGCGAGTTGCCATCTGCGAACAACTCGAAGATCCCAAACTGACCAAGAAACTCGTGAAACGCGGCGTGACGGAGCTCATCACGCCCGGCCTGACAATGGGCGACAGTGTGCTCAACGCCCGTGAAAACAACTTCCTGGCCGCCGTCACCTTCGGAAAAGACCGTGCCGGTCTGAGCCTCCTCGACCTCTCGACAGGCGAGTTTCTGGCAGCCGAAGGAGCCTACGACTACATCGACAAACTGGTGAACAACTACGCCCCCAAGGAGATGCTGTACCTGAAGGGCAAACGCGATTTCTACCAGCAGAAGTTCACTTCCACACCCTACTGTTACGAGCTCGACGACTATTATTTCTCCTACGACTCGGCGCTCCATCAGCTCCTGGGCCTCTTCAAGACACAGAGCCTCAAAGGCTTCGGCATCGAAGAACTCCCGCTCGCCATCACGTCGGCAGGCGCTATTCTGCGTTATCTCGATGCCACACAGCACAAGAACATACGCCACATCACCTCCATACGCCGTATAGACAGCGACGGATGGATGCGACTCGACCGTTTCACCATCCGGAGTCTGGAATTGGTACAGCCCATGAACGAGGGCGGACGTTCGCTGCTCTCCATCATCGACGACACCACAACCCCCATGGGCGGACGCATGCTCCATCGCTGGTTGCTCTTCCCGCTCATCCACACCGACAGCATCCGTCAGCGACTGGATATGGTCGATTATTTCTTCCGGGACCCCGTTTGCGCGTCTGCCATACAGGAGGAACTCAAGCAGGTGGGCGATATCGAACGCATCGTGGGCAAAGTGGCTGTGGGCAGAGCCAATCCGAGGGAGATTGTCCAGCTGCGTACCGCCCTGCTGGCCGTCAAGAACATTCAGGATGCATGTCGGGAAGCCGACCTCGAACAGCTGCGCACCCTCGCCTCCCAAATCAATGCCTGCCAGGCTGTGGCCGACAAGATAGGACGCGAGATACAACCCGAACCGCCCATCCAAGTGGGCAAGGGCGACATCATCCGACAAGGCGTGAACGCCGAGTTGGACGAGCTGCGCCAAATCGCCTACTCCGGCAAAGACTACCTGCTGCAACTCCAGCAGAGCCTCTCGGAACAGTATCAGATTCCGTCGCTCAAGGTGGCCTACAATTCGGTGTTCGGCTATTATATCGAGGTGCGCAACACCCATCGCGACAAAGTGCCTCAGGAATGGATTCGAAAGCAGACCCTCGTGGGTGCCGAACGTTACATCACGCAGGAACTCAAGGAATACGAAGAGAAAATCATCGGCGCCGAAGAAAGGATTCAGGTGCTGGAAACCCGGATCTACAACGACCTCATACATTTCCTCGACGACTTCATCCCCCTCATCCAGGTCGATGCACAGATTATGGCCCGTCTCGACTGTCTGCTCAGCAACGCCCGTGTAGCCGCCAAATATCACTATGTGCGTCCCGACGTGGACGACAGCTACGTGATAGACATCCGCTATGGGCGCCATCCCGTCATCGAACGCCAGATGCCCGTGGGCGAAAGCTATGTGGCCAACGATGTGCAACTCGACAACGAGCACCAACAAATCATGATGATAACAGGCCCCAATATGGCAGGCAAGTCGGCCCTGCTGCGCCAGACTGCCCTCATCACCCTCATGGCCCACATCGGGTCGTTTGTGCCCGCTGACTCGGCCCACATCGGCATCGTTGATAAAATCTTCACCCGCGTGGGAGCCTCCGACAATATCTCGCTGGGCGAGTCAACCTTCATGGTCGAAATGACCGAAGCATCCAACATCCTCAACAATCTCTCGCCAAGGTCGCTCATCCTCTTCGACGAGTTGGGACGCGGCACATCGACCTACGACGGCATCTCGATAGCCTGGAGCATTGTGGAATACATCCACGAGCGAGCGGCAGGCCATCCCAAGATGCTCTTTGCAACTCACTATCACGAACTCAACGAGATGGAGCAGTCGTTCTCACGCATCAAGAACTGGAATGTCTCCGTAAGGGAAGAGAACGGCAAGGTGCTCTTCCTCCGCAAACTCAAGCCCGGAGGTTCGGAACACAGTTTCGGCATCCATGTGGCACGCTTGGCGGGCATGTTGCCCGAGGTGGTGAAGAGAGCCGACGACGTGCTGAAACAACTGGAGTCGCAACAGGCCTCGGCTGGGAATCCCTCGACCTCCCACGTGATACGGTCGCCCAAAGACCTGCCCGAAGGATACCAGCTTTCCATCTTCCAGCTCGACGACCCTGTTCTCTCGCAGATACGCGACGAAATCAAAGGTCTCAATCCCGACAACATGACACCTCTCGAGGCACTCACCAAGCTGGCCGAAATCAAGAAGATTTGCGGCATCTGACCCCTCGGGGACTGACTTGTGCCGACTCCTGTCTTTGCAACCGCAAACCGTTTATTTGACAGACATGATTATGAAACTTCAGCGTTTAATGACCGCTCTGATGTCAGTGGTTGCTTTGGCAACGGCCGGCAGTATGAGAGCCTCCGACTTCGGAAAACCGGTCTCTTGGGATCGCCAGAGTCTTATCATCGACGGCCATCGCGTAGTGCCTGTGATGGGAGAAATCCACTATTCCCGCCTGCCGGCAGACGAATGGCAGCGTGAGGTGAGGAAAATGAAGGAGGGCGGTGTGACCTTCATCGCAACCTACGTCTTCTGGAACCATATCGAGGAGGAAGAGGGAATCTTCCGTTGGGACGGACAGAGAGACCTTCGCCGTTTCCTCCAAGTCTGCAAGGACGAGGGAATGCCCGTGGTGATACGCATCGGTCCCTTCTGTCACGGAGAAGTGCGCAACGGCGGTATTCCGGACTGGATGTTCTCCAAGGGCTGCAAACTGCGCTCTTCGGATCCGACCTTCCTCGCATACACCGAAAAACTCTACCGGCAAATCTACTCGCAAGTGATAGGCCTGCAATGGAAGGACGGCGGCCCGCTCATAGCCTGCCAATTCGACAACGAATATCGCGGTTCGGGGGACTATCTGATGGCCCTGAAGCACATCGCCCTCGGCATCGGATTCGACCTCCCCTTCTATACCCGTACCGGCTGGCCCGAACTCTCCAAACCCGTGCCCTTCGGCGAAATGCTGCCCCTCTATGGCGACTATGCCGACGGCTTTTGGGACAAGGATATCAAGGAGACCGCAGGCAACTACTACAAAGCGTTCAACTTCAAGGGCTTCCGTTCATCGACAGCCATAGGGACCGACCTGCTGGGCAAACAGGAGGCCAAAATCGACAAGGGCGAAGCAGAATATCCCTACTTCACCTGCGAACTGGGCGGCGGTATGGCCACAGCCTACCACAAGCGCCCCTTCATCTATGCCGACGACTGCTATTCTCTGGCCATTGTCAAGTTGGGTTCCGGTTCCAATCTGCTGGGGTACTATATGTATCACGGCGGTACCAATCCCGAGGGCAAACTGCACACGCTGAACGAATGTCAGACTTCGCCCGGTACGGCCAACAACGACCTGCCGGTCTGCACCTACGATTTCCAGTGTCCGCTGGGTGAATTCGGTCAGACCTATCCTCAGTATTGGCGCCTGCGTCCGCTGCACCTTTTCATGCACGACTGGGGCGAGACGCTGGCTCCGATGGAGGCTGCTTTCCCCTCCCCGCAGGACATAAAGAAGGGCGAGGACTCGGCGCTGCGCTGGTCATCCCGGAGCAACGGCGGAAGCGGATTCATCTTTGTGAACAACTACGAACGTCTGCAGAATCTCTCGGCCAAGAAGAACGTCCAACTCGAAGTATGCGGCGTGAAACTTCCCAAACTGAACATCCCTGCCGGCTGTATGGCCGTTTTCCCTGTGGGCATCGACGGCATCAGGTATGCAACGGCACAACTTGTGGCCAAACGCGACGGCAAAATCTATCTCATGCAGGTCAAGGGCATTCCTGTCACCGTTGCCATGGAGAACGGCAAAACCCTTCGCGGAGTGAAACCGCGCGGCACGGAGCGTCCTATATATAATAATGTGTATCTCCTGACTCAGGACGATGCCGAACATCTGTTCCTCGCGACCGCAGCCCACACGGATGTCCTGCCTCTTGTTTCCTACCGCAAGGTGAGGGAAGCCGGACAGATGCGTACCGTCGTGAAGGGACGGGCCAAAGTGGCCGAAGCTCCTGCCGAGGCCGATTGGGAACAGGCAGCGGTCTATAGCATCGTGCTGCCCGACACAGCCCTCTTCTCGCGTCCGATGCTCAGCATCGAATATCAGGGCGATTGCGCCCGCCTTTATGCCAACGGCAACCTTGTGGCAGACAACTTCCAATACGGACGACCCTTCCTTTACGGCCTTTGGCGTCTGCCCGAGGGCACGAGGGAATTGGAGCTCCGTATCCTTCCCTGGCAGGAGGGCGTCCCGATTTATATGCCCCGCGAGGCCGACACATCGTCCGGCGAGAGCGTGAAGAGCATCACGTTGTCAGCGGTGCCGGACACGGATTCTGCGACCTGCCTGCTCTCCCCGACAACTGCTGCTTCTCCGCCGTATTTACATGAAAATCGTCATCTGTAACTGCATTTACGGACTTTTGGAACAAAAAAACGCGAAAACCGAACTTTTTTTGCGCAATATCTTTGTCAATTGGAAAATATTACATATCTTTGCACAGCAATTTCGCAGTTCCCGAAGCCCCCCCCAAAAGATAAAAGAAAAATTCTCCAACTCTCAAATTCTTGATAAAAAATAGATTGAGATTATTAAGTACAATCATTTAATAAATTCCTATTTTTCTGTTTATGATGAAACCAAAAAACAACCGACTGCTATTGCTTGCCGGCGTTTGCAGTTGCATGATGTTAACGGGATGCACCAATGATGATTACGACTGGGACAACGTCGATAAGACATTGGGATTCGGCAACTCGCTGACACTTCCCGCCAACAACTCGCTGAATGTCACCCTCGATGACATCTTCGACCTCGGCAACACCGACCTCATTACTATCGACTCCAACGGCGATTACCGCTTCGGCAAAGACCCCGAACAGGTCGATGGAGTGAAGGTGAAGGTCGATCCCATCACACTCGACAACGACTTGTCGCAGCCCTTCGGATTCACCTTCAATCTGCCCGATGAAGTGATGTTGCTTCCCGTGGCAGTTATCGACTGCTCGACCCTTCCTGCAGAAGTTCAGGAAGCATTGTCGCCCAGCCGGGAAATCCACACGATGGAGTATGAATTCAATGTGCCGGACGAGGTGAAAAGCCTCGACTATGTCTCTTTGGGCGGACAAAGCGGCATTTCATTGCAATTCAGCCTCACGATGCCCTCCACTATCTCCGGTTCGGAGGTGATACTCGATTTGCCCGATGTGTTCGACATTCCCTCGGGTGTGGAGGCCGGCAATGTGATTCGCCTTGACAACCCTTCGGGCACTCAGACGATAGAGCTCTCACTGAAAGGCATCGGCATCACGGACCGCCCCGAGGACGGCTCGCAGGACTACGCTTGTCTCGAGAACGGACAGTTCCACTTGAAAGGAGCTGTGAATATGACTGTGAAAATCAAAGAGCTTGTCAAACCCGCCTCGCCGGAAGTGAATGTGAATGCTGCCGTGACAATGGAAGCCATTCGGATAACGAGTGCCAAGGGAATATTCAAGCCCACCGTCAACCCAATGACCGTGGGTACGACAACCATCAACGACTTGCCCGATTTCCTCGTGAACGAGGATGTGGTGGCCGACATTGACAATCCGCAGATTTGGCTCGACATCACCTCCAATTTGCCCTTGGGCGGCATTGTGGAAGCTCAACTCTCTTCGAGTACCACAACAAGCATCGTAGAACTGTCTCAGGCAAAAGGCAACGCCCTCCCGATTGCTGCCGACGGTGTGACCCGTTTGGTGGTATGCCGCAAGGCTCCTGCCAATCTCAAAGGCTATACACCTGTCATAGCTCCCGACCTGAGCACCATCATCCGCAAACTCCGTGAACCCATGACCGTCGGCATCGCTGTCACCTCCTTTGAGGCACAACAGGACGGCCCCGTCACCGTTGAGCTGGGTCACAATTATGAGTTCACGCCCGCCTATCAGTTCACGGCACCGCTGGCATTGGGCAGTGACGCCCGTGTCATATATACCGGCACCGAAACCGGCTGGAACAGCGACATCGACGATATCGGACTCTCCAAGTCGGCTGTCATCACACTCACTGCCGATGCCGTGAATAATGTTCCCGGCGATGTGGAAGTCAATATCACGCCTTTGGGACTCAACGGCAACACTTTGAAGGACCTCACCGTCGTGCCCGTTAAGAACACCGTGGCCGGCGGAAGCTCAATGCCCCTCGAATTCCGCATTACCGACCAGACTGGCGAAGCTTTCAAACTCCTCGACGGAATAGAATACCGGATCGAAGTGACCGCGCCCGCCGACAACAATCTTAAAGGTGCCACACTCAACAGCGGCCAAACCATTCGCATCGCAAACGCCACCTTCTTCTTGGATGGCAAAGTAGTGATTGATGCCAACTGATGTTCAACCCCTAATAGCAATTGAATAAAGATGAAACGAAACAGATTTTTCGCGATTGCCCTCTTGATGCTCACGGTGGTTACAGCTTCGGCCCAGACGCTCAATTCGGCTTATTTCACCCAAGATTATAAGTATCGCCACAACATGAATCCCGCCTTCGGGAACGACCAAAACTATGTGGCCCTGCCCACTCTCGGCAATTTATACATACAGACACAATCCAATTTCGGCTACGATGCTGTCATCATGAAGAACCCCGATGCCGGCATCAACGGACAGAAGAGTATGGCTACCTTCCTCCATCCCTCCATCGATGCCGAAACTGCTCTCAGCGGCTTCAACAGCGGCGACAACCGCTTGCAGGTTGCTGTCAATGTACCCATCGTCTCTGTCGGATTCTCAGGCTTCGGGGGGTACAACACCATCGAACTGAATTCCCGGACATGTCTCGGAGTCCTGTTGCCCTACGGGCTGTTGGAGTTTGCCAAGAACACCGGCAACCGCCACTATGACATCGGCGACATCACCGCGCGTGCACAATCCTACGTCGAATTGGCTTTCGGCCATTCTCGCCGGGTGACCGACCACCTGCGCGTCGGAGCCAAAGTCAAAGTGCTCTTCGGTACAGCCCGTGCCGATGTGACGATGGAAAATGTCACAGCCGACCTCAGCAATGCCGAAAAGTGGGTTATAAGCGGACAGGCTACAGCCGATATGTCGATGAAAGGATTCACCTTCAAAGAAGAAACCAAAGACTATAAGAGCCGTCCCGGCTCCTACAGTTATGTGAATGATGTGGATGTCGATAAAGGCGGTATCGGAGGCGTAGGTGCGGCTGTCGATTTGGGAGCAGTCTATCGTCTTAACGACGATTGGCAGTTCTCCGCCTCGCTGCTCGACCTCGGATTCATCTGTTGGTCCAACGATGTGAAAGCCGTCAACCGCAACGGGCAGTTTGAGTTCGAAGGTTTCCACGATACTGAAATCAGCAAGAGCAGTCCCAACTCCTTCAAGAATCAAGGAAACTCATACGCCGACCAATTGGCCGACTTCGCCAACCTGAGCAATGTCGGCGACCAGGGAAGCCGGACTACAGGAATCGGGGTCTCGCTCAATGCCGGCGCAGAATACTCCCTGCCCGCCTACCGTAAGCTCTCCTTCGGCCTCTTGAGCTCCACACGCTTTCAAGAAGACTTCACTTGGACCGAAGCCCGTCTGTCGGCCAACTGGACACCCCTCTCTTGGCTCGACGGAGGCGTCAATGCAGCCGTGGGAACCTTCGGATTCAGCGGCGGCTGGGTGCTCAATATCCATCCCTCCGGGTTCAATATCTTCGTCGGAATGGACCATATCTGCACTGAACAGTCCAAGGAAGGCATCCCGATGAGCCTCAACACAAGCTTCAACCTTGGCTTGAATGTCGCCTGGTAATGGCTCTCATTCTCTGTTGCTCCCGTCAGCGATGGCGGGAGCATATTGTTTGTCCGTGGGTGAGTTGACACCGCAAGTGTCCCCAAATCGTAATGAGCACGTAGCAAAAAGGGACGGAGAATCATAAAATTCAAATATTTTTGGCGAATTTTGTGTAATTGTTTGTACGTTCCAAAAATCTTCCTTATCTTTGCCGCGTCAAATCAAATAAGTTTCATAAAAGTACTGAAACTCACCACAGCGTAAAATGTCTTGTCGTGTGGCTCCGTCCAAGTGACGGGGTCACATTTTTTTTGCTGATTTTTGACCGAAACTGAAACAAAAGTGATAGAAAAAGAAACAATTTTTACTCCCCGGAGGGTAAAAATGTTTAAAAATAGGGGTAGTTTTAGTAAAAAGTACAAAAAAAGAAGGCAACCTGTTTGGCAGATTCAAAGAAATGCTTTATCTTTGCACCGTTATTACGAGATTAGAACATCGAAATTGCTTTTGTACTTTTTTATTTGCTTAGACAACTTTACGCTACGAAGAGTTTCAGACCAGCACTTTAGCGCCCTCAGGCAGTGATGCCGGGGGCGCATTTTATTCATCAGAAGCAAGAAAAGTGCGCCGACCGTCAAAGAAACTGGTCCATTACACGCTCCGTCAGCCCGTCAGCCGCAACTCCGTCCGGGGCAACCGACGGCTCCCCCCGCTGCGCCTAAAAAATTCTGATTTTCGGTTGCAAAGACAGAATCTTTCCCCTTTCCGAAATGTTCAGAATTTCCCTAATAATATAACAATTAAGTCCAAATGATACAAAATGGCGCAAAAGAACATCAATGAGGAAATTTGGGATATCGCAAAGTAAATATTATTTCATATCTTTGCACAAACACTCATCGACGCGAAGCTGACGTCCGAAGAGGGAAGATATGCCCGACAGTCAATGAGCGATATCCACAAGGCAATACTATATGACCTGCTTTCCATCATCGACAAAAAGATATGAACAAGACAGTACAGGCAGAAATACTGATGTGCGTACTCCTACTGGCATCGTGTGACGATGTGTTCCAAACGCATCCTTACGATGTAAACTTTAAGGGCGAGACGGGCATTAATGCCAAGAACATCTCGCAAGTGGAAACTGCTTTTTCCGATAAGGACACGCTACGGGTGGCATTCATCAGCGACACCCATCTGTGGCATTCGGACGCACGGGATGAAGTGGCGGATGTAAACCGCCGAAACGTCGATTTCGTTGTGCATTGCGGTGACCTGACGGACACGGGGACAACGAAAGAGTTTGAGTGGTCGCGTGACATTCTGAGCGGACTTCGTGTGCCGTTTGTGGCACTGATTGGAAATCACGACTTCCTCGGTACCGGCGACCAAGCGTACAGTGTGATGTATGGCAAGATGGACTTCTCTTTCATTGTCTCGCGTGTGAAATTCGTTTGTCTGAACACCAACGCTACGGAATACGACTATGTGGCGGCAGTACCCAACTTCGACTTTATGGAAGAGGAGATGACAAAGGATTCTGCCCGATTTGACCGCACAGTTGTTGTGATGCACGCCCCGCCCTACAGCACCCAGTTCAACAACAATGTGGCTAAGGTGTTCCGACTGTATCTGGAGTTTATGCCCGGCCTGATGTGCTGTGTCCACGGACACAACCATAGCGACGATGTAGGTGCCATGTATGACAATGATTTTATATTTTATGGCATCGACTGTGCCGAGCATCGTAACTATCGTATCATGACTATAACCCCTGACGGCTATGAGATGGAACA